>CAYWBK010000257.1:0-8931 GCA_964455745.1 uncultured Armatimonadia bacterium | reverse complement strand
CGGCTGAGGGTCCCCGCCTGCGGCGGGGCCGGGCGTCCTGCGGACGCAACGGCAAGATAACGACCATACGTCTGAGGTGGTCTGTTCAGCCACTGTCAAGCACCCACACACATTGAGGAAGAGCCTGCGCAGGATCGCAGGCCGGGCGCGGGGAAAGTAGTCAGCGAACCGTCAATTACCTGTCATGGAGTTCTCCCGCATGAACCGTCTCTCGCTTGCCGTGCTGCTCGCCCTTACGCCGCTCTGGCCCGCCCTCGCGCAGACCGACCGGCCTGTCTGTACCCCGGTCCGTGTCGCGACGCCCCCGAAGATCGATGGCACGCTTGATGACGCGTGCTGGCAACAGGCCCCTGTGATGACCGGGTTCATTCGTTACCAAACCACCGCCGACCCGGCACAAGTACAGACCGAGGTGCGGTGCCTATATGACGACACAGCGCTATATATTGCTTTCCGATGTACGGAGCCGTCCATTGCGACCCTCAAACGACAGCAGACACAGCGCGACTCCCAGGTCTACACGGACGATGCCGTGGAGTTGTTCATCGCGCCCGGCCGCGACCCGTTGCGCTGGTACCAGTTCATCGTGAATGCCGCCAACGTGCAATTCGACCTCTTCTGCGAGGACGTGTCGTGGAACGCCGTGTGGCAGTCGGCCACCCATGTCGGGACCGGCGAATGGTCGGCGGAATTCGCGATTCCCTGGTCGGCGCTGGGTGCGAAGGGGCCGGGTGAGGGGCTTTGGGGCATCAACTTCTGCCGGGACCGGCACGCACAGGGCGAGGAGCTGTCCGCGTGGTCCGCTTGCCCGGTGTCGTTCCACTCGATCGATTGCATGGGCTACCTGGTTCTTCCGAACGTGGCCGGGCCTACCAAGCGCGACATCGCCGGGCTGCAGGCGCGGGCACGCGGCCTCGTACACGAGGCTCGCTCCGTCGCCGGCGACGGACGTGGCGAGCGCCTGACGGCGGAGCTGCAGCAAACCACACAAATGCTGGCCGCCTGTGCCGCGAGTCTCAACGCGCCGGAGCCTGCGGCGCCGCTCCTGGTTGCGGCGCGCGAAAAGATTGAAGCGGCGCGACGCACTCTCGACAACATCCAGCAACAGGCGCGCTTCTACCGGCGCATCAGCCCCGGCGGCGAGAAGCTCGATTACTTCGTCGCCGTCGACTCGACGATGTCCAAACTGTGCCGCGATGCCGTCTACGAGCGCACTCCGGCATCGTCGGTGGCGATCGACTGCGCGCGTAACGAAGCCGAGGGCACGCAGATCAGTGCGGTCCCCGTGGACACGGCGCTTCAGGGCGTGCGAGTGCGCGTATCACGCCTCAAGTCCGCTGGCGGAGCCGAGATCCCGGGCGACGCGGTGGTCGTGAACCCCGTCGGATATGTCACGTCCAAGGTCCATACAGCCGGCGCAAAGCTCTCCGGCGCGATGCCCGATCCGCTGCTCCCCGACCATGCGATGGATGTCGCCCTCGGCAACCTGCAGTCCTGGTTCGTCACCATCTGGACACCGGCCAATCAGCCCGCCGGGTTGTATCGGGGCACGATCACGGTTCGTCCCGCCAACGCTAAGCCTACCCGCCTGCCGCTGACGGTTCGGGTCTACGACTTCGCGCTGCCGAAGGTCTCGCACGTGCGCACTGCGTTCGTGCTCTGGGGAGGCATGAAAGGCTTCATCAGCGACCAAAGCCCCGCGGGCTACGAGCGCGCATATCTGGACTACACTCGCTTCCTGTTGCGTTACCGCCTCACCCCGATCACCTTCCGCGATCCCGTGGTCAAGCCCGGCGGCGGATACGACTTCACCTGGATGGACAACTATCTCAAGGCCGCGGATGAGGTGGGGTTTACCACTTTCAATGTCGGCAACAACGGCGGAACGGTCGTTGGCAAGGACGTCGCCTATCACAAGGCCGTCTGCGACCACCTGCGCCAGCTCGGATTCATGGACAAAGCCTACGTCTACGGGGTCGATGAGGCGAGCGGCGACGTGGTCAAAAGCCTCCAAGACTACTACGGCACCCTCAAGCGCGCGGACAAAGACATCAAAACCATGCAGACCGGCTGGTCGCCCACCACGGACTTGCAGGGCTTCGTGGACATCTGGTGCCCGCTGACCGGCGGCTACAACGAGAAGGCCTGCAAGGAAGCCCAGGCTCGCGGCGAGGAAGTCTGGTGGTATGTCTGTTGTGGGCCGACCGCGCCGTTCGCGAACTTCTTCGTGGACTACCCCGGTATCGACCAACGCATTCTCTTCTGGCAGAACTGGAAGTATGGCGTCACGGGCTTCTTGTACTGGGGCACGGACGTGTGGGCGGACAATAAGGCGCCCCTGGGGGACTATGCGAGGGCCGACTACTCGAACTGGAACCCCAACTCGTTCGACAGCGTGAACGGCGATGGGTATCTGCTGTATCCCGGTCCGCAGGGCGAACCGTTGGCCTCGGTGCGGCTGGCGAACATCCGCGACGGCCTCGAGGACTACGAGTATTTCTACCGGCTGAAGGAACTGGCCGACAAGCTCCCCGCCGGGGCCGACAAACGCGCCGCCGAAGCCCTGCTGCGCATCGATGCACCGATCTGTGCGGATCTGAGGCATTACACATCAGACCCGCAACTACTCACCGACCGCCGGGCGCGGATTGCGGAGATGATCGAGCGGCTGCAGGGGCGGAGATAGAGGGACGGAGACGGTTCTGGCGGCCGCAACCGCGGGCAAAGCCGTGACGCAGAGAGGGATTCTGACCACGAAGACACGAAAGCACTAAACGGCACCGGCTTCCAGCCGAATAGCCTTGGCCGTTTGGTGCTTTCGTGTCTTCGTGGTCAGATTCACACGCCGAATGCAGGCGGACCTCAGGACGCTACCGCGTGTTCGGTCCGGGCGAGGATCTCATCTTGCAGATCGCCCCAGAGTGACGTAAACGGCGCGCAATATCCCGCCACCCGCACCATGAGGTTGCGGTGTCGCTCGGGGTGCTCTTTCGCGTCCAAGAGGGTCGCCCGGTTCACGAAGCTGAACTGCAACTGCTGCCCGCCGGAGCGGAAGTGGCTGTCGATCAGCGCCACCACGCAGTCGATCCCGGATTCGGTGTTCAGAAGGACCGGGTCCAGCTTCACGTTGAGTGTGGTCGCGGTGGGCAAGAGCTTGTGAGGCAGCCCGGCAACCGAGTTGAGGAGGGCGGTCACGCCGCTGCGGTCGCGTCCCTGGGCGGCACCGATGCTGTCGGACAGCGGGTCTCCGGCATGGCGGCCGTCGGGCGTGGCGGCCGTGATGCGCCCGAACTCGATGTGCATGTTCTCGCCTCCGGCGGTGGTGCCCAGGATGTACACGCCGCCACGATAGGGGGTATGGCGCTTGAGAATCGTGTCAAAGCGCTCGATGACGCGGGCCGCCAGCGCATCGGCCTCCGCCTGCTCGTTGCCGAAGTGCGGCAGCTCGTTGAGCAGCCTCTGGCGCAGGGGCTCATGCCCCTCCCAGTTGTCGCGTAAGGCTTCGGCGAGCTGCGTCAGCGTTAGTTCGCGGTCCTCGAAGACCAGCCGGCGGATTGCGGCCAGCGAATCGACGAGGTTGGCCGTGCCGATGACATCCCAGTTGCAGAAGTTGTAGCGCGCCCCGCCCTGCGTATACCCCAGGCAATTCTCGATGCAATCCTGCACGACCAGCGAGGCCTGCAGGTTCCCCCCCGGATCGGCAGCCGCGGCGGTGTCACGGCTCAGAGACGACTGATGCGCCGCCTCGGCGACGATGCCCATCGACTCCTCCAACCGCCCCCACAAGTCATCGAAGTCGGTGATCGCGTCCGGCTCGACGCCGCCCTGCAGGGCGGGTTCGAGGCCGAGCGCCATGTGCAGGAGCTTGGGCATGTTGATGAAGCCCTCGACCGACCCCATCTGCGCCCTGCCGGTCACGATGACCTCATGGCAGCCGGAGAGCGAGAAGTCGCGGGCATCCTCGAGACTCACGCCAATCCCGTGCAAGGCGTTGACGATCTGCTCGTCGCTGCAGAAGTCCGGGTTGCCGGCTCCGGTGCGCAGGGTCTCGACGGCCTTGCGCAGAAGCGGACGGGGCGTGTTCGGGTTCCAGCGCAAGCCCACCTGTGGCCGCAGCAGGCTCAGTTCGCCGGTGACCTCGAGGCACAGTTCGGTGACGGCGTTCGAGGCGTCGCTGCCGTCGGGCTTGACGCCCCCCAGTGTCAGATGATTGTGCGCGCTGACGCCGCTTGCGGCCCCTACGGATTCGAAGTATTTGATCCAAAGGCAGGACAGCAGTTCCTTCGCGAACTCCCGCGTGATCCGCCCGGCCTGCAGGTCGCGCTCATAGCAGGGGTAGAGGTATTGATCGACGCGCCCGGGGGCGTCGGGGAGGAAGAAGAAAGAGAACCAGGCGCACTGACAGGCTTCCCAGAAGGTCGTCGGGGGTTGCCCCGGCGCCCGGCGGCAGTTCGCGGCGATGGTGAGAAGCTCGTCGCGCCGCACCGGGTCGGCCTCCTCCGCGGCGAGGCCCTCGGCCGCCTCGGCGTAGCGGCTGCTGAGGTCGAGGTGCCCCTCGGCCACGATCCGCAGGGCAGTGAGGAAGTCCCGCTTGCGCTGGACATCGTCCTCACGATCTGACAAACGCGCGAAGCGCTCGTCGATCCGGTCGATCAGGCCTTGGAAGCCGATCTCGAAGATAGTGGTGTAGTCGAGGGTGGTGTGGTTGCCGGCGGGAGACAGCATTCCGGTCTCCCAGAAGCACTTGACCTCCTCGGGGACCGGCCACCACGCCATGGGGCCGGCCCAGTCGCGCCGACCGAAAATCTGCGGGGTAAGCTCCTCGCCCTCGGTGGTGAGGCCCGGGGCTGAACCGACGATCAGCTCTCCGGGGAGGATCGTTACCCGCTGGTGGCGGGCGTAGTTCGCGCAGTCCCGCGCGATGCGGATGACTTCGGGTTGGCCTTCGCTTTGAGCTCGCGACTCGGCGACGATCGCCGGCGCGTCAGGGTCGCCAATCTGGTGGCTGCACAGGGTTCGTGCTTTGATTTGGTCGATTCTGCCGGTCATCAACGAACACTCCCTTGGTCTTGCGTTGGAAACAGAATGGCTATTCCTTGGTCGGCCCGCCCTGACCTCTGGGCTGAGATCACCGAAGTTGTCGCAAGCGTAGCGCACGGGGCATATTGGGTAGAGGGGGAGCGTCGCGGGTGACCGGCAGGGCGGATGAGGGGAGCGCGGACGGAGGCAGGGATGGGGCCGCGCCTCACCATTCTTTGTAGAATACCGAGACCTGGCTCAGATCGTCGTGGTGGTTGCAGTGCTTCATCACTGCCGAGGCAACGAAGTGCCCCAGGATCGCGCCGGCGATCACGTCATGCGTGTGATGGGCCCGCAGGTCCACTCGTGACCAACCGATTGTCGCAGCCCGCAGATACCAAAGCCACGCCAGCCGAGGCTGGCCTTTGGCCATGACTGTCGCCAAGGCGAACGCTGCAGACGTGTGCCCGCTGGGGAAACTGGCCCTGTCTCCGCCATTGGGGCGTGGTTCGCGCACCGTGCGCTTCAACAGAACCGTGATTGCAGCCGTCAGGCCGACAGCCTTCGCCTGCGTCAGGAGAATCCCGTTGTTGACGGTGCCCTCGGCTATATCGCTGGACCCGAGTGACAGCGCCATCGTTGGCAGCGCATCGTTGGACAAATGGCGCGCGTAGGTGTTCTCCGCGTGACCCATTGCGAGACATCCCGCAAGCAGGACGACGGCAATCAGTACGGGGTATGATGAACGCATTCGCGGCTCCCCTTCATGCTGCAAGGGCCTCCCTCGGGGCCGTGCGGGTTGTCGTGCAGGGCGCTCATTCATGCGCGCTCATCGCCGGTGTCGCCACTTGCCCCCCCAAGTCGCCCGGCGAGTCTGCGCGGACGATCTGAGGCTCGGCCGAAACTCTCGGTGGAGCGGGCATTCCAGTCAGTATCGGTTTGAAAAATGCAGAGTACCCCGGCTTCAGGGGCGAAAGGCAAATATGGCCGCAGAGGTTCGAGAGCAGCTCAACGCCTTCCTGCGTGCCTACGGCGATCCCGATGTGCTGGCATCCGTGGCTGCCATAGGTGAACGGCCACACAACAATGTCCCCCGGCTGGGCTGCGTACCCCGGCGGGCGGCTCATAAATCCCACGTCCGGCAAGCGCAGCCACTCGTGAGCGTCCCCCAGGCCCCAGCCGAGGGCTTCTCGCATGGTGCGTGCGCAGCGGTTGGGTTGGGCGGACACCTTGCCCGAGGTGATGCGTCGGATGGCGTTGGCCGTCGCCGCCTGCATCGGAAATGTGATATCTGCGCCAGGCTTCTGCGTATGCGGGTCGAGCAGGCAGACCACGCCGCTGCTCCCTGCACAGCGGGCGTCAGGAGCTATCTGTGGTAAGGGCTTGCCGACAGACGCAACAGGGCTTGCGCTACCACTGCTGGGTACGGTAGGGGACGGCCCGGTCATTTGCTCGGCCCCGTAGACGTGTGAGATCGACAGGGCTAAGCCCAGCAGAACGGCAACAGGGATACCAGGTATGGAGACCGACCACCTTCTTGGGTGAGATAGGACCACATGGCCGCGTGGCCCTGCAGCCACCAGGATGCGGCGCCCCGCGGGCCGCATGGAGAGTGCACGGGGCAGAGGATTCGCGTCGTTTGGGGGATACGAGGCGAGCTCGGCGGCGGAACGACGTTGCCGCACTGGGCCGAAGTCTGCCCCAGTGCGCCGGCGTCAAGCGTAGTCGTCCCACGTAGCACGCTCGTATGACTGTGGAGTCGGGTTATATGTTCCCAAAGGTGTGAATTCGGTCGGCGGCGGTGGCGCCAGAAGCTCCAACTCACCGCGCAATCCCCGCCGCGTGCGCGTTCGGGCGTCCTGGAACGGGCGGACGCACCCATGTCGAGTGCGGTTTGGCGGGGCTGTTCGCCGGGAAGGTCGCCTTGCCGGTATCGTCCGCGAAGAGACCGATGCACGTGCTCTCCGGACGAGAATCAGCAACAAAGCCGAGAGCCGCGTCGCCCGTCTTGTAGACCGCGCTTCCGGCCTGCTTCCAGAACACGCCGATGCCGTTCCAGATGCCGGCTGCGAGGCAGTTGCTGGGGCACTCGAAGGTGGAATCGCCGCCGCCGTCGTGCAATACGCCGATGCTGTAGTCGTGCCCGTGGCCCTCGGACTGAGTCATCCGGGCGGCATAGTGGCTGCCGCCGCCGAGGTCGCACAGGGCCCCGACCGAGTAGTGTGCCGCTGCCCCCTGCACGTACCACATCCCCAGATAGTCGTTGCCGCCCCCGAAGTTCACCAGGAAGCCGACGGAATACCAGTACGCGACGCCCTGCCCGAACACGCCGCACTTGAAGCGGTTGCCCCCGGCGGCGTTCACCAGCATCCCGACTCCGCCGGCGAGCGAGTGACCGTCGCCCGGATGTGCCCGGCGGCCGAAGCCGCAGCCCTGCGCCAGGCTGACGTTGTGCTCTCCCGTCTGGGGCGATGGGTTCGTGATCTTCGTGTCCTCGGCCTCGTAGGAGTTATCGCCGTCGCCGTTGACCAGCAATCCCGAGCCTTTCGGGCCGGCGTAGCCCTGGGACTGGGTGAGGCAGTAGTAGGTGTCGCCACCTGACAGGTCGCTGAGAGCGCCGACCCCGAAGACTCCGGCCCCCTCGCCCAACTGCGACGCCCGGTAAGCGCCCTTCCCAGCGCGGTCGATGAGCACGCCGACACCGAAGATACCCGTGCCCAGGCCGGGACCGGCGGTCTCGTATCGGCTGTTTCCGGCGCAGTCGAGCAGGAAGCCGTATCCGCAAACGCCTGTCCCGGCTCCGAGGCCGTCCTTCGCCTCGTAGACATTGCTCCCGGCGAGCGAGATCGCGACCGACACGGGAACGTCCACCGACCCGGCAGCCACGCCGGCCCCGAAGTGGTTGTTGCCGCCGCTGTCGATCACCAGGAGATAAGCCCCGGCGGGATACGTGTTGTCCTGCGTGCCATTGAGGCAGACCTTGCCGACAGGTGTGTTCCACTCGAACGAGAAGCGGGCGTTGGCGTCGGGGCCGAGCATCGCTGCGGCGCCGTCGATGGCCCCCGCGAGACTGACGCCGCCGTTCACGAGTGACGAGAGGTCAATCGTGTCCATGAGCCGTAGGACGTTGTCATCCACATCCGTCTGTTGGGCGAGCTTGAGGGCCGCAGCGTAGGCCACCGGGAGCTTCGATCGGTCGCCGAACTTCGCGAACGCCCGATCGCGGGCCTGGATAGCCGCCGGGACCGCGTTGAGGATCATCGCCGCCGCTCTTTGGATCGAGGGCGGCACGGCGGCAGCCTTTGCGCGCAGGTCCATCGCCTCGGCCACGCTGAGCGGCTTGCCGAGGGTGCTGTGCAGGCCTCGGATCGCCCGCGCCAGCGGCTCATCGACCGGGCGCACCGATGTCGCCTGCTTCGGCGTCAGCTTCACGCCGATCCTGTCGGCGCCGAAAGCGACGAGCTGCGAGAAGCTGCCCGATGCGGCCAAAGCGGCGTGTCCCCACTGGATAGCCGTCGGATCGACGAGCCGCCAGTCATCCCACAGACGCTGGAAGCTGTCGAGGCGGTACAGCCCTCCGCCGGTCCAGCGGTTGGGATCGAGCTGCGCGGTCTTGGCTGTCAGGCCTGCGGCGGCGAGCACGCCGTCCCAGGGATCAGGCGCGGACCACACGTGGTTCGCACACAGGATGGCGAGAAGCGCGGCGAAGCTGATAGTGCGCATGAAGCACCTGTTTGCCCGCAATTTGACCGGGGGAAAGTCCGGCTCAGCGCGCAATTCGCCTTGCGCCATCGGTTGACCTCGCGGCCCTGGCGGAAGGTATCGCAAGCAGGTCGGCGGAAACGAGCAGGAGCATTGTTTTTAGTCAGGGGCCTTCAAAGGGTCGAGGCATGGGCCGTTTGAGGAGGGGCT
>CAYWBK010000256.1:0-8971 GCA_964455745.1 uncultured Armatimonadia bacterium | reverse complement strand
CCTTGAACCGGACGCTGAAGCATCCGGCTGAGGGGCGCTTCGCGCCGGGCGTCCTACTGCGGACGCAACGGCACGGATAACGACCGTGCATCCGAGGTGGTCTGTTTAGCCACTGTCAAGCTGCCCATACACATTGAGGAAGAGCCCATTCAAAGGGCAGGAATCGCCGTCCCGGAAGCGAATCGCAACTGCAGACGGTGAAGCCGGATCACAAGGGGGGTGGTTGCCCGCTATCATCGCTCGCATTGCGGGAGGTGTCGCATGTCGCGTTGTCTCGTCGTCATCACGATCTCTGCGTTGTTGCTGGTACTCGTTGCCGGTCTGTCAACCGCGCAGGACGCCAAGCCCTGGGAGCTGCAGGGGACGAGGCCCGGACAGGAGATCACCGGCCCGGATGGGGGAAAGATGGTGTGGGTGCCGGCGGGGGAGTTCGACATGGGGGCCGAGGACCTCGGGCAGAAGGTACACCACGTCCGGATCGCCAGCGGTTTCTGGTTGGGGAAGTGCGCCGTGACGAATGCTCAGTACCGCCAGTACTGCCAGGATGCGGGCGTGGAGTTTCCCAAGGGCAGCGACCAAGGCGACACTCACCCGGTTGTCTACGTGACCTGGAACGATGCCGTCGCGTACTGCCGGCACTATGGGCTGAGCCTTCTGACGGAGGCGCAGTGGGAGTATGCGGCCCGGGGGGCGGAGGACCGCAAGTACCCCTGGGGCGGCCAGTGGGACCCGAAGAAGTGCGGCAACGGCCAGAATCAGGGCCCCGGCGGCAAGACGTTCCCGGTAGGAAGCTTCCCCGGCGGGGCGTCGTGGTGTGGGGCGTTGGACATGGCGGGGAATGCGTGGCAGTGGTGCAAGGACTGGTTCTCCGGTGGATATTACAGTACCTCGCCGGACACAGACCCTGCGGGGCCGGGTACTGGTGAGGAACGAGTGCTGCGGGGCGGCTCCTGGAACGACGACGCCGGCGGCTGCCGCTCTGCGAATCGTGGCAACATCGCCGCAACGAACCGTGACATCAACATCGGATTTCGCTGCTCGCTGACCATAGCCGGACCTTTGGATGCCCAGGCCAAACCGAGCGAGGTCGGGGGCGGGAACGCCTACAGCAACGCCAAGCCGTGGGAGCGGCAGGGGACGAAAGCCGGAGAGGAGATCGTCGGTCCGGACGGCGGGAAAATGGTGTGGGTCCCTGCGGGGGAGTTCACGATGGGCAGCGCAAAGGGGGAAGGGCGCGACGACGAACACCCGGCGCATCAGGTGCGGATCGCGAAAGGCTTCTGGTTAGGCAAGTGCGATGTCACCAACGCGCAGTTTCGCAAGTTCTGTGCCTCCGCCAAGCATCCATTCCCGACCGCCAGCGCGGAGGGCGGCAATCACCCGGTTGTCAGTGTGACCTGGGCTGAGGCGAGACTGTACTGCAGGAAGCAGGGGATGGCGCTTCCGACGGAGGCTCAGTGGGAGTATGCGGCCAGGGGACCCGAGGGCCGCGAGTACCCGTGGGGCAACGAGTGGGACTCGAAGAAATGCTGCAACGATGAGAATCAGGATTGGACGGGGCACGCGTTCCGGGTAGGGAGCTTCCCCGAGGGAGCCTCCTGGTGCGGGGCATTGGACATGGCGGGCAATGTATGGCAGTGGTGCGAGGACTGGTACTCGGACAAGTACTATGCCAATTCGTCCGATACCGACCCTCCGGGACCGGATACAGGGCTCTGCCGCGTGTTGCGGGGCGGTTCATGGAGCAAAGATGCGGATGGCTGCCGCTCTGCGCACCGTGGCAACAACGACCCGTCGACTCGCGACGGCAATTACGGGTTCCGCTGTTTGGTGGTGCCGTAAGGCTTTGTACTCCAGACATTCCACGGTCTGGTCGTTCACTGCGACAAGGGCGGGAAGGCATTGACGGGCGAGGCAACTGCGCCGACGAGCAGGGCTAGGCAGGCGATCGAGGGACCGGCGAGGGGAAGTCGCGGCGCGCATAGCATAGCGGCCCCCTCCGTCATGTCTATTTGTGCGTGGGGACGCTTGGGCCTGTCGGGGGCGCCGCTGTTGTTCCTCCAAGTCCTACCGCATACAACCACTTTTCCGAGGTGACGTATAGCACCCCGTTGGCCGCGACCGGCGTGGTATACACGGGGCTGTCCATCCTGACCGTGCCGAGGACCTTCCGCTGCCGGCCGGCCTGAAGGATCCACAGGTCGCCCGCCTCTGTGCCGACGAAGACCTTCCCGTCGGCCACCAGTGTGGACCCCCAGATCGGCGCTCCGGTATCATGTTTCCAAAGGGGTTGGCCGGTCTCGGCCTCGAGACAATGAACTGTGCCGGCTATGTCGGCCGCGTATACCAGCCCATCGGCCACAGAGACCGTCGAAAGCGACCGGTTGATCCCCTGGTATCTCCAGATGACCCCTGTATCGCTGATGCAGCCCGTCTTTGTGGCGTCGATGCAGTTGAGACAGCCCTTGCCCGGTCCGTGGCGAGGGTCCTGGCCGATGGAAACGTACACGCGGTTGTCGTGGAAGACGGGAGTGGCGATGATTTCGCAGGGGCCGTCGCCTTTTGTCTTGTACGGAACGCCTTTGCCGTTCCTCACCCGGTAATCCGCGGGGTTGCAGTCACACGACCACACAAGCGGCAGGCTGCCCGGCCGGCCGGACACACCCGGTTGCGGCTTGGCGTTGAAGGCGTAGCAGAACCCGTCACCGCCGCCATAGAAAACCAGCGCCCGGCCGTTCACAACCCCCAGCGAAGGCGACGACCACTGGCCGTGGAGGATCCGCGGGCCGATGTTGGCGCTGTCCACGGCGACGAGCTTGCCCGTGTGCTTGTCCAAGACGATCAGGCTGGGGGCATCCGGCGAGACCACGAACCGATGGGTGGCGTCGATGCCGTTCGAGGTGCCCACGTAGAGGTAGTCGCCACAAACCAGGACGGAGCAATCGCAGGCATCGTGCGGCCAGCTCTGCACCTCCTTTGCCATGTCGAACCCCCAGAGGATGTCGGCGTCGGAGGCGGACAGTTGCACCGGCGCTCCGGGGATGCAGGTCACTTTGGTGCCGCCCGGCCCCTCAACGACCTTCTCGTCGACAGGCCGGGCGAGGTACTGGGCTTCGTCGATGAACGGACCCCGATTGCCCTTGGCCAGGCCATCGACGCTCAGACACAAAACATCGCATTGGCTGGTCACCGCATAGACGCAATCACCATCGACCGCCGGCGACGAACATATCCCCAGCCCGGCGTAGTCGCCCGCGAGCTTTCCGCTCTGCAGCAACTTGTGTTTCGGGGCCGCGAGCTGCCACAAGAAGTGCCCGTCCCCCTCATCGAAGCACATCAGCACATATCGATCTCCGCCGAGGACTGGGTTGCGCGGAGCGCCGTTGTTGGTGCCGATGAAGACCTTCCCGCCGGCGACAGCGGGGCTGCTGAGAGTATCAGTGCCCAAGCGGGCAGCCCACTTGACGTGCAGGGGCGCGATTGCGGGATCCCAGCCGGTGGCGGGTCGGCCGGGCCGGAAGCTCTCGGACAGCCCGGTCTCGGCCGAGACCATGTTCCGGTCCGGGGCCCCGCCCCACATAGGCCAGTCGGCGGCAAGCGCGACGCCTCCGATCCGGGACAGGCATGATAGGACCAGGGGAATACAGTGCAGGAGACAGCGAGGGGACCTTCGCAACGGAACATCAACCCGCCCTTCCAGACCGACGACCGGTGGACGCCGGCGCGGTGTTCTCGTCTGTCACCAACGGCTGAAAGGCGTCGGATGTTCCCTTTCGCCCCCGACCCCGGCCGAGTATCGCAGCGCCCGTCGCTATGTCGAGGTCTGGATGGGTACGGTGGTGACCGCAGCGACCCCGATCTCGATCGACTCTCGATACTTGTTCGGTATCGGCCCGGCCTCGACGTGCAGCTTCCTGAAAAGCTCCCACTTCAGTTGCAGAGACGAGTCAAGCATGAACTTGAAGAAGCTCAGGACAAGCCCGAACATGCCCTCCATGTTCTTGTAGATGTCCTCAGGGGTCATGGTCAACCCATCCTCATCCTATAGTTTCCAGTCTCAACATCGGTATTGCCTCACGCAACGGAAGCCAAACGGGCAAACGGCGCGCGGATGGTCGGGCGGCAGCGAAGGTGAATTGCGCGGTCGCCATCAATTGATTATTTTAATAAACACATTGACTTACATGATTCATATCACTATGATTGCTCCGTTATATTCATGGAGGCAGACATGGCACGCGACTGGCAGGACTTGACACGCATGACCGACGGGGCCCGCATTGCCGTCGAGCGCGTGCGCCTGGTGGACCAGGACATCGCGATCGAAGGCAGTTTCGAGTTGCCGCCGCTGGCCGAACTGTCAGCCGAAGACCAGGTGTTCGTGGCCGCATTCGTGCGTTGCCACGGCTCCATCAAACAAATGGAGCAGCTCTTCGGGGTCAGCTACCCCACCATCAAGAACCGCCTGAACCGCATCGGAGCCCAATTGGGCTTCGTGGACGTAACCGCCCCTAAGCCGCACGACGATGTGCTGGCCGATCTGGAGAGCGGCGAGATCAGCGTCG
Organism: uncultured Armatimonadia bacterium; assembly: GCA_964455745.1. Taxonomy (GTDB): domain Bacteria; phylum Armatimonadota; class Zipacnadia; order Zipacnadales; family CAYWBK01; genus CAYWBK01. The sequence continues at coordinate 4,406 of CAYWBK010000256.1, read as the reverse complement.
AACAAGCGCTGCAAATGCTGGGGAGATGACCGTGCCGCCTTGCCTGCTGCGCATCCGCTGCTCCCTCGATTCCGGTCGCAGGGTCGGGCTGTGGATACCGCTGTTTCTGTTGTATCCGCTGATCCTCGCGCTGGCACTGGTCGTCATACCGGTGGCGATCCTGGCGCTGTTGTTCACCCGCCATCGCGGGAAGATACTGCCGGCCTTGCGGGCCCTGCCCCAGACCTGCCGCGTCGTCTCTTCCACGTGCGGTTTGAGAATTGAAGTGCATTTTGGAGGGAACCATGTTCTGGTCGCGATGTCATAAAGGAGACAGACAGATGGACGACGAGCGACGCCGCATCCTACAGATGCTGTCCCAGGGCAAGATCACGGTCTCCGACGCGGAGAAGCTGCTGGCTGCAGTCGGCGAGGCCCCCGCAACCGCCGAGCCGGCGCAAGGCGAAGCCGGGCTGATACCCGCCGAGCGACGCAAGCCCAGGTACCTGCGGGTGGTGGTGGAGCCGCGAGGCGAAGAGACGAACGGGGCGCCGCACGTCAACATCCGCGTACCCTTGCAGCTTCTTCGGGCCGGAATCAAGCTGGGCGCCCTGATCCCGCCCGAGGCCCAGGCCCAGATGTCGGAGGCGCTGGACGAGAAGGGCATCAAGGTCAACCTCGCCGACTTGTCCCCGGAAGCTATCGAGGAACTAATCGAGGGCATGAGTGACATGACAGTGGATGTTGATGCGGATGAGGTGCGGGTGAGGGTCTTTTGCGAGAGCTGAGTCGAGGGGCATCGCCGGGCTTGGCGCGCTCCCGACTGCGGGTAAGCTGGTAGCGGCTCAGAGATGACGAGGAGGAGTTTTCCGATGTCGTACACGGACGTACTATTGATAAGAGCGGTCAGGCGTGGGCGGTCGGCGCAGGTACTGGAGCTACTTCAGCGCGGGGCAAGCCCGAATGCCAGGGGACCGGAGCGCGACACACCTTTGCATGTTGCGGCCCTGAACGGCCAGGCCGAGATCGTGGAGTTGTTGCTGCAGGTGGGGGCCGACCCCAACGCGCAGGACGGGTACGGCCGCACCCCCCTGCACTTCGCCGCCTGGAAAGGCGACCAGGAGTTGTGCCGGCTGCTCGTCGAACACGGCGCTAACCTCGAAGCCCGCACCAACCTCGGCTGCCGCCCCTTCGACCTCGCCGCCGCCTGAACATCCCATAGTCAGGCTTTGCTTGCAGGGGGCAGTCCCGCCATGTGAGACTGCCCCCGTTGCATTCCGGCAGGCGCTGCAGGTCTGGCGTGTCAGATGATGTAGTTGCAGAAGTCGCTGCGCCGTCCGTAGGAGCGGTCTCCTGACCCCGATTGCCGTTAATATGCCGCCATAATGACATACGAGGTAATTGCAAAAGTCGCTGCGTCGTCTGTAGGAGCGGTCTCCAGACCGCGATTGCCGTTAATACGCCGCCATAATGACATACATTAGTCATTATCTACTTCATTCTGGCGGGGAATAACGGCTTGTTCGCATTCTGGAGAGTGCTCCTACAGACTTCTGCAACTGCCTCAGATGAACAGATTCACGTTCGCCTCGTCCGCCGAACCCAGATACGAAGCCACCCCGCCAAGCTCGACCCCTGCGATGAGTTCCGCTTGCTGGATGCCCATCACGTCCATGCTCATCGTGCACGCGATCAGCCGCACGCCGAGGTCTTTCGCCTGGTCGATGAGCTCATCCACAGACTGCACGTTCTTGTTCCGCATGACGGATTTCATCATCGCTGTGCCCATGCCGCCCATGTTCAATTTCGACAGCTTCGCCCTGGCGGCTCCGCGAGGCATCATCCAGCCGAACATCCGCGCCATGAAGTCCTTCCGCACTCGCGGCGGATCGGTCTTGCGCAGCGCATTGAGGCCCCAGAAGGTGAAGAACATCGTCACCTCGTTGCCCATCGCCGCTGCGCCGACGGCGATGATGAAGGCCGCCATAAGGCGGTCGAGATCCCCGCTGAAGACGACTATGGTCTTCTTGCCGGTGTCCATCTGCCTAGCCTTTCTGGATCTGTGCGGTGATGATGTCGCCCTCGTCAAGCGACAACAGCTTATTGCCGGTCTTGCGGCACCACGCCTCGATGTCCTTGAGGAAACCGCGATCCGTCACGGTGATCGTCAGAACATCCCCCGGTTGCATGTCCTTCATGGTCTTGAACGTGGTCACGATAGGGCCGGGGCACTGCAGCCCCTTGCAGTCGATCTGGGTGTCAGCCATCCTATTTCACCTCGTCATAATAGTACGTCAACGGCCTTAACGCCCTGGGGGCTTGCAGCCCCCAGACCCCCGCATCCTCAAAGGCCTTTAATGTTCAAGACTGCGGGGGTTTGGGGGACGCAGTCCCCCAAGACGTTATGGCCGTTCAGCGCTTCTCATTCTGTCTCGAACGGCCACGCGGACATCCCGCCGTCGAGGATGGCTACATTGCCGAATCCGGCGGCCTCGAGCATCCCGCTGGCCAAATAAGCCCTCTTCCCCACCTTGCACACCAGCACCGTCTCGGCATCCCTGTCGAGTTCGCCGAGGCGGCTGCGCAGCTCGTCCAAAGGCACGTTCGTGACGCCCGGGATCGCGCCGACGATGACCTCCGGTTCGGTGCGCACGTCGAGCAGGAAAGGCGTGTCTCCAACGGCGCAGCGGTCTTGCAGATCGCAGGGGTCAATCCCGGTAACGCGACCCTTGATCTTGTTGTCCAATACGTCGGCGGCCACGTTCACAACGCTCATGGCCGGAGCGAACGGCGGCGCGTAGCCCAGGTCGAGGTTTTTCACCTGCTCGACCGTCGCCCCGAGGGTGATCGCGGTCACGCAGGCGTCCAGCGGCTTGTCGGCAGCGCCCTCGCCGACGACCTGCACGCCGAGGATGCGGCCGGTGGCCCGGTCGGCGATCATCTTCATGATGATGGAGCGGTAGCCGGGGTAGTAGCTGGCGATGTCGCTGGAGGGCACCGTCGCGGTCACAACATCGTACCCGCACTCGCGCGCTTCCTTCGTCGTGAGGCCCACCTTGCCCACGGTGTAGTCGAAGGCCCGGACGATCTGCGTCCCCAACACGCCGGGGAAGGCCTCGTCTCCGCCGGTCGCGTTGATCCCCACGACCCGGCCCTGCTTGTTGGCGGTGGACCCCATCGGCCACCAGCGCGGTCGGCCGGTGACGAGGTCGGTCACCTCGCAACAGTCGCCCGCCGCGTAGATGTCCGCGACAGTGGTGCGCATGTGATCGTCGACCGCAATAGCCCGGGTCGGCCCGAGAGCAACGCCCGCCTCGACCGCCACTTCCACGTTCGGGCGAACGCCGACCGATACCACCGCAAGCTGCGCCTCGATCTCGCCGGAGTCCGTTTGGACGAACGCCAGGTTACCCTTGTCGTCGCCGCGGAATCCGGTGACCTTCGTCGCGATCCGCACATCGACGCCCTTTGCCACGATGTGCTCCTGGGCGAGGAGCGCGATGCCGCGGTCGAAAGTGTTCAATACATGGTCCAGCGCCTCCACGATAGTCGTCTTTACGCCGAGCTTCGCCAGGCTCTCGGCGGTTTCGATGCCGACGAAGCCGCCTCCGACCACCACGGCGGAGCTCACCTGTCCGGCGTCGAGCATCGCGCGGATCCGCTCGCCGTCGGCGATAGTCCGCAGCGTCGTGACGCCGCGCAAGTCGATCCCTGGCACCGGCAGGACCACCGGGCGAGCCCCCGTCGCATAGACCAGCTTGTCGTAGGAGATGTCGATCTGCGCGTCGTTGCTCAGGTCCACAGCGCGCACCGTCTTGGCCTCAGCGTCGATTCGGGTGACGCGATGGCGCAGGAGCACGCGAATGTCCCGCTGCAACTCGAAATCCTCGGGCTTGACGACCAGCAACTCCTGCCGCGTCCTGATGACGTTGCCCAGGTAGTACGGCAGGCCACAGACGGCATAGGAGATATAGTCCCCCTCCGTGAGCACCGCGATGGACATCTGAGGATTCTCACGACGCGCCTTCGCCGCGGCCTTGGTCCCTGCCGCGACAGCGCCGATAACGAGAAGATCAACATGATGCGGGCAGTTGCATGTATCGGCCATTTGCCGCCTCCAAAGTACGATACCCCGGTAGGTATATATGGATGCTACCACAGGTAACGCGCGCCGTCAAGGGGTTGTTCCTGCAGGTTCATGTGCAGGTCCTGTCGACGAATGGAGGAAATGCTATGCGATCTGTTCGTCGCAAAGCCGGTTGCGCGGCCCTGTTTGGCAATGAGATGCCCTGCGGAGAGATGGACGGCGATTGACCACAGAGACACAGGGGACACAGCGAACGGCTGGGAAACGGCCGGTGAGCGCCCATTATTGAGGTGCACCCATAGTCCCGGACAGTAGTGTTCTGTTCGAGGTGACAGTCGGC
>CAYWBK010000255.1:0-9027 GCA_964455745.1 uncultured Armatimonadia bacterium | reverse complement strand
CTCGCTTGCCGGGTGGTGTAATGGTAACACGACTGACTCTGGATCAGTTGAGTGAAGGTTCGATCCCTTCCCCGGCAGCCAAACATTGCGCCAAGGGCCCTTCCGGCAGATGCCTGAAGGGCCTTTTCTCTATCCGCCGCCCGGCAGGGCTACTGCACCCCGCCAGCGAACACTCATCGCCATGACACCCCTCAAGTTCGGCTCATCGAAGCTGCCCATTCAAGAGCGCACCCTCGTGATGGGCATCCTGAACGTCACACAAGACTCCTTCTCAGGTGACGGCCTCGCCGGGCAGGCGGACGAGGCTCTCAGCCGGGCTTTGCGCCTCGCCTCCGAGGGGGCCGACATCATCGACATCGGCGCCGAATCCACCCGCCCCGGCAGCGACAGCGTGCCCGAAGACGAGGAGATCGCGCGCATCGAGCCGATTGTCCGCCTCATTCGCAGCCGCGTCGACATTCCGATCTCCGTCGACACCACCAAGCCCGCCGTGGCCGCCCGCGCGATCTCGCTGGGCGCTGACATCATCAACGACATCAACGGCCTGCGCACGCCAGGGATGATCGAAGTGGCCGCCGAGACCGGCGCGCCCGTCGTCATCATGCACATGCTCGGCAGCCCGCGCGACATGCAGGTTGCGCCACATTACACCGAGATCGTCACCGAGGTGCGCGACTTCCTTGCCGAACGCATCGAGGCGGCGGTCGCCGGCGGGATCGCTGAAGACCAGATTGTCATCGACCCCGGCTTCGGGTTCGGCAAGACGGTCGCCCACAATCTGGAGCTTCTGCGCCGGATGGGCGAGCTTCGGGCCCTGGGCAAGCCGATCCTCGCCGGCACTTCGCGCAAGTCGACGCTCGGCAGGGTCCTCGCGGGGGCGCCGCGCACGGCTTGGCAGGACCAAACCCTGTCCGAAGTGCCCCCAACTGAGCGCATCTGGGGCACTGCCGCGACCTGCGCCATCGCCATCTGGAACGGGGCGGACATCATCCGCGTTCACGATGTGAAGCAAATGGTCCAGGTGGCGCGCACCACCGATGCCACTATCGGGAAGATGCCGTGCCGAGTTCCAACACTTTAGAAGATGGAAACGGCGACCTCACCCCCGGCCCCTCTCCGCAAGCGGAGAGGGGAGAACGACAACGGCGTCGTGTCGCCACCCCCTCTCCACGAGCGGAGAGGGGGTGGGGGGTGAGGTGCATTATCGAGGAAGACGCATGAAAATCAGTGAACAACAGCGCAAGGAGCGATGCCGCGCGCTCGCCCGGACGCGCCGGGACGCACTCCTGCCGGCGCAGATCGAGTCTCTCAGCGACATGATCCACGAGCGCGCCATCGCCTCGTGGGAGTACCAGCAGGCCCGCACGGTCATGCTGTATGCAAGCCACGGTTCGGAGGTCCGCACCGACCGTCTGATCGCCGCCACCCTCGCCGATGGCAAGCGCCTCATCCTGCCGCGAGTGCGCCGCAAGACGATGTACCTCGACCTGTTTTTCGTAACCGACCCCGTGGGCCAACTCGCCCCGGGGATGTGGGGCATCCGCGAGCCGGTGCCGGAGTTGTGTGAGCCGGCAGTGCAGGAAGACCTCGAGTGTGTCATCGCGCCGGGGGTCGCCTTCGACACCTGCGGCGGGCGCATCGGCTACGGCGGCGGGTACTACGACTACCTGCTCAGCTCACTAGACGAGTACCAGGCCAGGCTGTGCCTGGGCCTCGCCTTCGAGGTCCAGATCATCACAGACATCCCCTGCGGGCTGTTCGACGCGAGAGTATCGGTCGTCGCGACCGAGACGAGGCTAATCGAGAACCGCTAAGCCTTGCCTCGAGAATGGAGTGGGCGCGACAATCCTGTCGCGCGTGGGGCGGGCACCCGCCATCGCCATCATTCTCATCGTCTCAGAATGCCGCAATTCGGCAGGATACCTGCTGCTTCGAGAGGTCCCCATGCACCGAGACCGCATCCTGATATCCAACATGACGTTCTACGGCCATCACGGCGTCGAGGAATCCGAACGGCGTCTCGGCGGCAAGTTCGCGATGGATGTCGAACTGTACCTCGATCTCTCCGCCGCCGGCGAGACCGACGACCTCACGAAAACCATCGACTACAGCGCCGTTTACGAGTTGGCGCGCGTGATCGAGACCTCACGGGAGTACCAACTCCTCGAAGCCCTCGCCCACGACACCGCACAGGCCATCTTGGAGCGGTTCCCGGTGGACGAGGTGGTCGTGAGGGCCCGCAAGCAAAGTGTCCCTCTCGGGGGGCTGATCGACTTCACCGAGGTGGAGATCCGCCGTTCGCGAAGCGGATAAACGCACGCCAAGACTCTATCGGAGGCACGAAATGGTCGGCACGGACCCCGGGGGCGCAAACGTCTTCGACACCATGCGCGAGTTCTTCGTGCGGGATGACTGGCACTACGAGCAGGCTCAGGACCTGCCGATTCTGCGGATGGCCTTCAGGGGCAAGAGCGGGCGGTGGCTCTGCATCGCCCGAGCGCGCGACGACGCGGCGCAGATGATGTTCTACTCCGTGCTCGACGCCAACGTGCCCGAGGAAACTCGCCCGGCGATGGCGGAGTTCGTCGCCCGCGCGAATTACGGGCTTACCATCGGCAACTTCGAGCTGGACTTCAACGACGGGGAAATCCGGTACAAAACCTCGATAGACGTGGAGAACAACCCCGCAAGCCTCGCGGACCTGATCCGCAACCTGGTCTACATCAACGTAAACACGATGGACAAATATTTCCCCGGCATCATGGCCGTGATGTACGGCGGCGCGACCTCGACGGACGCACTTGCCAAGGTGGAAGGATAGCGCCGCTACCCCCGCGAGGTCCTGCGCCACCTACGCATCCATCTTCAGCACCGTCTCCAGGTCGTCGGCTGCTAAAGCGAAGATCGCGGCAAACTTCCCTTCGACCGCCAATGCGTGCACCGTCTCCACATTGATCCCGCGAGTCGCGAGTTTTCGAGAGAATTCGATCAGGGCTCCCGGACGGTCGTCGCCTTCGACCCACACATAGTCCCGCTCCTCGACTTTGATGCCGTTTCGCGCCGCCGCCGACCGCGCTTTCTGGGGATCGGTGGGGATGCCGAAGAGCGCGGCTTGCTTGCCCTCGGTCCAGCCGGCAACTGCGAGCAGCATCGCCCCTTCATTTCGGACGCCCTCGAGCATCTCCGCGAGAAGCCCTGCCCGATCCTCGACCCGCAACGTAAACCCGGTGACCCGTTTGACCGTATAGCTCATTCCCTCTTCCTCCGTTCCTCAGAGCGTCGCCCTTTCAGCCAGCCATTGCCGTTCCAGTTCGCCGTTCGACTTTGCCGTTTTTAGTTTGCCGTTTCTGGTCTGCCGTTTCCGGTCTGCCGTTTTCCCGTTTGCCGTTGATTCCGCGTTAAGCGTTCAGCGTTCAGCGTTTCCCTCGATCTTTGCCCCGCAGTTGCCGCAGAACTTCGCCCCCTCGGCCACTTCCGCCTTGCACTGCGGACACTGGGGCGCGGCTTTCGGGTCCTGCATACCCAGGGACTTCTGGCGGAGTTCGTCGAGATGCGCCTCCAGTTCGTCCGTGTGCCGCAGCAGCAGGTCGATGTCCGCATCCACGATCCTGCGCTCGCGCCAAAGCTGCTTTGCCCGCTTGCCGGCGTCGGCATAGATCTGCGCGAGTTCGTTCTCCACTGTGCCGATCTCGGTCTGCAGGCGCAAGCCTTCCGCCGCGTCCGATACTCCGGCTGCCATCTGCCCCACACCCTTACGAACTCTGTCCCATATTGTCATCGGTGATCCCACCTGTCCAGTGTTACTTGCGCCGCAGCAATGGGTAGTTCGGCGACACCCCCGTCCGCACCTGCCTTGACGGCCTCTATGGTGAAGCATCCGTCCCCGCCTTTGCGTCTTCGCTTGCCCCGGAAGGGCGTAACCGCGCACAGCGCGGCGGAGGAGAGAACCCGCCGGCGATGGCCGACATGCTGATGCAAGATGCTGGCGCAAAATGCTTGACGTGTAAACTATCACAGACTAAAATACATCCTGTGGAAGAAACCGTGCATTCGGACAACGAGCAGGAGATCGCCCTCCGGCTGTGGTGGGCGATCTTGCGTGCCAAGATGGCAGTGGGGGCGGAGGCGCGACAGCTACTCGCGCGCTGGGACCTGACCGGTGCGCAGTGGGCGGTCCTGCGAGTATTGGCGGAGGCGAGCCCGCAGGGCCTCATGCTCAGCGAGATCAGCGAATCGCTTCTGGTGAGCGGGGGTAATGTGACGGGGATTGTGGATCGGTTGGAGGAGGCGGGGTACGTCCAACGCTCAGCGCACCCAGAGGACCGACGGGCCATTCTGGCCGCTCTGACGGAGCGCGGGCGCGCCGCGCACAAGGAGATCGCCCCGATCCACGGAGAGCGCATTAGCGAGATGTTTTCGGTCATCAGCGCGGAAGAGCAGCGCAGGACAATCGCGACACTAACGCGAATTGCCGGCCATGTGCGGGACCTGAGCGCCGAGAACGGCGCCGGCACATCGGACGATAAGCGAGGAAGATGACTTCGATGGCCTCCAGGAAGGCTCTGGCCGGAACTCTGTTGCTTGCTGCACTCGTTCTATCCTCTGGTGCATGGGCCCAGCCGCCCGCACCGGTGATACCACCGGGGATCGACCTCGAGAAGCCCTTGACACTGCCTCAGCTCGTGCAAATCGCTATGGTCAACAGTCCCAATCCGCGCATCGCGGAGGCCGGCATTCGTAGCGCCGACGCCGCACTGATGCTGGCTCGGGCCGCCCTGCTGCCGGACCTCAAAGCCGACGCGAACCTGACGGAGTACAGGTCGCTCCCAACGTCAGGTGCGCTCGGCGGCCAGTTCACTACCCGGACAGCGGAGTTGGCGCTGACCGAGACATTCTTCCAAAGCGGGCTGCGCCAGCAGATCGAGGCCAGCCGGGCATCGGCCCGCGCGGCGCGCTACGGGTACGACGACACGAACCGGACGCTCATTCTCACTGTAGCGCAAAGTTACTACACGGCGCTTGCGGCGGTCGGTCTGGCGGAAGTTGCCATGCGCGCAGTCGCCGATTCACAATTGCATCTGGATGTCGTCGATGCCCAGATCTCCGCAGGCACGTCTGCAAAGTCGGACCGCTACCCCTTCGAGGTTCAACTCGCGCAGGCCCGCCTGAGCGCGATCACAGCGGAGAACACGGCCAAGACCTCGCTGACCAGCCTGAAGAACGCCATCGGGTTGCCGTCCACGGGGATCATCCACGTTTCGCAGGCGCTCGGCCGCCCTCCCAAGGAGGGCAAGCTGCCGGACCTGATCCAGGAGGCCTACGACCAGCGGCCGGACGCGAAACAGCTCAACGAGCAGGTGAAGGCGGCGCAGCAGAATCTCCGCGTGGCCGAGATCAACGCGGGCCCGGTGCTGACCGTCGCGGGCGGCGCGAACTATGGCCGATACACCGGAGTCACCGGCGACACCTGGCAGATTTCCGGCGGAGTGAGCGTTCCGATATTCGATTCAGGCCGCAGCAAAGCCGCGATCGACAGCGCTCGCGCTTCGTTGCAGACGGCTCAAGAGACGCTGAGGTCGAGCCAACTCAACATCAGCGCCCAGGTGGAGGCCAACTACCTCGACATGGTGGCCGCCGATGCGGCGATCGATGCCGCCGAATCCGCGTATCAGAGCGCCAAGGTGAGCCTCGCAGTGGCGGAAGAGAAGTACAAAGCGGGACTTGGCACGGTCATCGACGTGACCGATGCCGAGACGCAGTTCGAGCAAACAGATGCCGCCAAAGTGCAGGCGTATTACACGTACAACACGTCGCTTGCGGCATTGAAAGCCTCGGTCGGGCGGCCGCTCGTGCCGGCGCAACCGAAATAACGATAGCAGCATCTTTGCGATGCACCCTCGGAGTTGCACGCGAAAGGAGTCCGACGAATGGCTCAGTCTGAAGAGGGAGCGATGCCGGAAGCCTTACTCTCGAAACGGCGGCGAGGCCGGCGGATCGCCCTCATCATTGGCGTCATAGTCGTCATCGGCGTCGTCGCCTTTGTGGTCATTGGGAAGCGGCGCGCCAAAGCGGCGGAAACCCAGGGGGTGAAGACGGCCGATGTCACCCGTGGGGCGTTAGTCCAGAAAGTCTCGGCGTCAGGCATCATTGATGCCGAGACGGGCGCGCACATCCATATCGGCGCCCAGATCACAGGCACCATCAAGCACTTGTATGCTGACATCGGCACACATGTCAACGCGGGACAGGTGATTGCGGAACTGGCCGCTCCCGATCTGGAAGCGAACGTCGCGTCGGCCAAATACGCCCAGGCGCAGAATGGGGAAAAGTACCAACAGCAGCTCGAGTCGGTCGGCATGCTGCACACCCAGTACGCCAGCGCCTTCGAACAGGCCTCCGAGACGATCCACATCAACACCGCGCAGTGCAATCAGCTCCAGGCCACCCTTGCTACTGCGCGCGGCGCTCTACGCAGTGCGCAGTCCGCGCTTGAAGGGGCGAAGTTCAGCCAGCAGGCGGCGGAAGCCAACTATCGCAGCGCAGTCGCGGCCGCAAAACAGCAACCCGTTCAAACCAATGCCGACATCCTCAAGGCCAAGGCCGCGTTAAGCACCGCAGACGCCAATTACACCCAGGCTCAGAAGAACGCCAATCAGCAGATAGCCACTGCTGAGAGCGCCCTGAAGCTGGCGCAGTCGAACGCAGTCTTAGCGGATGCCAATCTCAAACGGCAGAACGCTCTGGTCGCCAAGGGGTATGTTGCGCCCACAACCATAGACAGCTACCGCAATCAGCAGGAAGTCACCGTACAGCAGGTAAGTTCCGCCGAGGACAGCCTGCGAATAACGCGCGAGACCGTGACGGCCGGTTTGCAGTCTGCGCACGATCAGGTTGAGCAAGCCAAGTCCGATCTCGCCGCGGCTCAGGCCGAGACCTATCAAAATGTTGTCAAGACCGAGGCGGTGCAGAATGCCGAGGCCGCCGTGGAGAATGCCAAGGCCAGCGTGAGGCAGGCCGAGATCGCCGTCGAGAGCGCGAGGTCCAACATCACCGGCGACGAGGAGCAACTCAAGGCGGCCGAGGGCACCTTGCGCAATGCGAAGTTCGCGCAAGACACGGCGCTTGCCAACATGACCAACGACAAATTGCAGCAGCAGAATGTGAAGTCTGCGTACGAGGCTGTGGAGCAGTCTAACGAGCAGGTGAAATACAATGCCGCACAGCTCGACAAGAGCTACATTCGCAGCCCGATCACCGGCACCGTTATCGCGCTAACCCAGCAAGAGGGTGAGACCGTCGCCGCCGGCCTGTCGGCGCCTACGCTGATTGAGGTCTGCGCTCTGGATCGCCTTGAGGGCATCGTCTATGTTGATGAAACCGATATCAGCAAGGTGAAGCTCGGCCAGGATGCTATGGTTACCGTGGACGCCTATCCCAAGACGCCCTTCCATGGCAAGGTCTACAAGATCGCGTCCGCTGCGACAATGCAGCAAAACGTGGTGACCTACCAGGTAAACGTCAAGCTCGATCACTATCCCATCGGTAGCCTCAGACCGCAGATGACGACGACGACGGACATCACGATCACAGAGAAACTCAACGTGGTCCTCGCCCCGAATGAGGCCATCAAACAAGGACGCGGCGAGAACCAAGTGGTCGTCTTGAAAGGCGGCGTACCGGAGGTCCGTTCGGTAGACGTCGGCCTGACCGACGGGACTGACACGGAGATCACCACCGGGCTCAAGGAGGGCGAAACGGTCGTTCTCGCGGGGTTCGACAAGCTAGGACTTCAGGGCTTCGGCAGTGCCGCAGAGGTGCCGGGCTTCCTGAAACGGACCCCGTTCGGCACAGCCGGCGGCGGAGGCAAGGGTGGACGCTGATGAGCTTAATCCACATCGAAGGGATCACGAAGGAGTACATTCTCGGGGAGACCATCGTGCACGCCCTCCGCGGCGTGTCGCTGACAATTGAGCCGGGCGAGTTTGTTGCCATCATGGGCCAGTCCGGCTCGGGCAAGAGCACGATGATGCACATTCTGGGCTGCCTGGACGTGCCGACGTCGGGTTCGTACCAGCTCGACGGCACGGAGGTCGCCACTCTGAACGACACGGAGTTGGCTATCATCCGCAACGCCAAGATCGGCTTCGTGTTCCAGCAGTACAACCTGCTGTCGCGGACCACGGCACTGCAGAATGTGGAGCTTCCTTTGCTGTACAACGGGCACCCGGAACGCGAGGCACAGGCGATCGCCGCACTGGAGCACGTCGGCCTCGGCGACCGCCTGCGGCACTTTCCCAACCAGCTTTCGGGCGGTCAGCAACAGCGCGTCGCCATCGCCCGCGCGCTTGTCAATGACCCGGCCATCATCATGGGCGACGAGCCGACCGGAAATCTCGCCACCCGCCAGGGCGAGGAGATCATGGCCCTGTTCCAGGACCTCAACGACCAGGGGATCACGGTGGTGATGGTCACGCACGAACCTGACATCGGCCAGCACGCCAAACGGATCATCCACTTCCGTGACGGCCGCATCGTAGGCGATGAACCGGTGACGAAGCGCCTGCGTGCCACCGAGGTGTTGAAGGGGATGCCCGACGAAGAGGAGTAAGCGCCGGCACTCTGAGAAGGCATCTGCAGAGGTTATCGCGTCGCCCGTACGAGCGGTCTCCGGACCGGGATTGCCGTTCAGACATCGCCACAATAACTTAGCATTACTGCGCCGGTTGTGCGGCCGTGCTTGGCAATGAGATGCCTTGCGGAGAAATGGACGGCAATTGACCAGTAGAGGCACAGGGGACACCGTGAACGACACCGTCCCTGAGCGTCTATTATTACGGGGCAGGGGGGCCGTTTCCCAGTCGTTCTCTGTGTCCTCTGTGTCTCCGTGGTTCAATGCCGTGCGCCCCCTATCTTGGGATACGGTCAGCCTCTGACAAGGTTCCGAGCGCTTCATCTGCCGGTTGTTAAGGCGGCGAACTAACGCCCCTGCGGGGCGACCTTGGCGTCAGCGCCCTCGCGGTGTCCTTC
>CAYWBK010000254.1:0-9027 GCA_964455745.1 uncultured Armatimonadia bacterium | reverse complement strand
ATGTTGTCGGTTCTGTGTCGCCCCTTCGGGGCTTGCGGGCTATGTGGGGCCGGGAATCCGGGGGCTTACGCCCCCGGCTAAATTCCGACGCCCCCTTCGGGGGCTTGACGGCAACGGCACGAACCAGATCATTACGTCCCACGCGCGGAAATGTGGGTAAAGCATAGCCACGAGTAGGGATGAGAGAACAACCACGGCAAACGGCCGGCGGGCGAATCGCCCGCCCCACGCGCGACAGGATTATCGCGCCCACTTGATCTTCAGGGTCGTCTCGCGGTGTCTAACCTCCCGTCGCCTGCGGCGGGATGTACTGGTCATCGCCCTCCTGGGACATGCGAAAGTCGATCTCGTACGGGGGTGGGAGATCGCGCCGCACGCGGGCCTTCAGCGCATCGTCAACCTCCACGCCCTCCGCCAGAGCCAGCTTCTTTTCCTGTAGCCCGAACCACAGTTCGCTGAGTGTGAGTTCCCCCTCTTGAACGGTGGCGAAGTCCTGTTTGAGTGTTTCCTCCACCTCGTCGAAACGGTCGAAGTGCAAAGCAACCCAGCCTGCGGCCATTCGCAGGCGTTCGGCCTGGCGCACCTCCTGCGGAAGGCTCTGAATGAGGGCATCGAGCGCTTCGAAACGCCCCAGCTTGACGAGCGCGGCGACGTACTCGCCGACGAGAGAGGCGACGGGCGGGCCGACACTCACCGCCTCGGCCAGAAGATCGGCCGCCGCCTCGTCCCGGCCTTCGCGGCTTTCGATCACCGCGAGGTTGCGCAGAGCCCAGCCGTTCCGGGCGCGCTGCAGCGAGGTCTCCCAGGCGGCCTTCGCGCCCGGTGTGTCGCCAGCCTCCATCGCCATCGTCCCGAGGTGCAGCCAGCTCAGCCAGTGATCGCTGCGTCCGGCAGCGACGCTTTCGGCAAGCAAGGCGCGCCACTCCTCTTGCACCTGAAACTGCCCCGGATCGTCTTGCGGGTCACGTTTGGGAAAAACGCCGGTCTCGAGGAGTTGCAGCCACGGCTCTTGATCCTCGCCAAGGTCATCGTCGCTGAACGGCAGCTCCGGCGGGATGCCGCAGTCTTCGCCGAACTTCGCCGCGCGGCGCTTCTCCAGCGCTCCCCAGCCGAGGCCCCTGAAGAGGACCTCCTCCGGCTGTCGAGCCGTCACCGCGGCCATCGCCGCATCGAGGCGGTCGACCTCCTGGCGCGGGAGCGCCGCTTCCAGTGTCTGCTCGACGCCGGTGTATGCTTCCTGCCAGTTGTCGGAGTGGGCGACTTCGGGTTCGGCCTCGAAGTAGCCCATCGCCTCCGTCCAGGTCCATTCGGCCCTGGCAGGCATCGGGACGCTGTGCATTTGTGTGTACGCCAGGCCCGCCTGTATCTCCAGATGAGGCATATCCGGCACGGCCAGGTACTCTCCCCAGCGCCGCCCGCCTTGTCCCATCCCCCAGGCGAACTGCTTCCGCCCCCGCAGTCGCCAGGTGGAAGTATGGACGAAGCCCCGGCCTTCGCGGTCGACGTAGGCCTCCCACGGGCGGCGGCCCTCGGGGATGCGGAAGAAGAGGTCGTATGAGCGCCGGGCGCGGGTGGAGTAGCTGTAGTCGATGCCGTTGATGACCGGGCAATCGTAGACGTTCAGGCCGTGGTAGGTGGTGTCAGCCGGGGTGATGACCCGCCCCCCGTCTCGCTCCAGCATCCCGATGTTCGTCCACCAGTACATCGGAATCTCGTAGTCGTGCGGGTTGATGATGCGCACGCGAGCGAACAGGAACGGGGAGCCGGGCAGGAGGTGCAGATCGATCTGGTACGGGAAGCGCTTCACGCGCTCCCAGGCGTAAATGCGCAGGACCGGAGCGCCATCCAACCCCTCGACACGCGCGCAGTGAATGGGAGAACAGGCCAGGTAGTGATGTCCCATCTGCGCCGTGTTCCACTCGATACCCCCGCTGGTCCAGGCGTTGCGGAGGGCGAGGTTGCCGGGCTGGAAGACGGGATTGCGATAGATCAGCTCGCGCTGCAGCGGCTTGTGGAAGATCGAGGCCACCTTGCCGCCGACTTGCGGGAGCACCGTGACTCGCAGGAACTCGTTCTCCAACACGACGGACGCCATCTCGCGGGATTGACGCCGGCGTGTATAGCCATCCTGCATCCTGTAAGGCAGGACCCTGTAGCCGGTCCCGTATCCCAGACCGGGACGGTCCTCCTCGGGGATGTTGTGAGTAGTATAGTCAGCCTCCCAGTCGTGCTGTGGGGCACGGAAAGCGGGAAGGGGATTCTCGGGCCCGAGGTCAGCTGCAGGCACGAGGTACGGCTCAACGCGCAATTCGGTCATGGACGCATCTCCTGGCTGCCAGTGGTGGCCGGGGGTTCGCCGTCGGGGGTGCGTATCCCTACGCGCGAGGCGGCCTGTCCAAGGTCCCGCCCCGGCGGGACCAAGCCGCCCGCACACATCGCGGAAAAGCCCGAGGGGCTCTTCCTCAATGTGTGTGGGTCGATGCCATGAACTGGTCTTGGCGAGGGCGGTAGCCGACTGCTGTGGGTAAGCCGTTGCCGTTGCGTCCGCAGACGCAACGGCACGGATAACGACCATGCGTCTGAGGTGGTCTGTTCAGCCACTGTCAAGCTCCACACACACATTGAGGAAGAGCCAGCCCGAGGAAGGAGCCTCGACCTGGGGTAGTGAATTGACTATGGCAATACAGCGCTATGACGTCGTGCCGCACTTCATGATTACGAGGTCATTATGAACCGCCGCCAGTTCGTCACACTCACCGCATTTCTCAGCTTGTGCCTTCCGGCCACTTTCCGAACACGCCCAGCCGGAGCGCAGCCTGCCGCCGGAAAGGTCCTCAAGTTCGCTCAGATCGCCGATGTGCACATGACCGGCTTCACCGTAGCGCCGGACGGCGCCCTATGCGTGCGCATCCTACCGCACGCGCCAGCGAACATCAACCGCCGGTACGATCTGATGGGGTATCTTCTTCCGTTGGCGCTCAAACAAATCAGGGAACAATTTCCGCCCGACTTCCTCGTGTTCACGGGCGATCAAGTGGACATCGGCAGCGGGCCGCAGGGTGAGGTCGATGAGCGGCAGTTCAAGGCGCTCGCGGCCAAGAATGCAGCCGGCATGGAACTGCACTACGTTCTCGGCAACCATGATGGACCGCAGAGCAGGTGGTCGGGGATCTTCGGACCGCTGAACTACACCTTCGACGAGGGAGATGTGCGGATCGTGGTGCTCAACAGTGGCGGCACGAACGCCGGCGCGGAGCAGGAGAGTTCGCTGGTGGCGCTCAACGAACTGAAGCAAGCCATCGCCACCGCGCAAAGTCGGCGGCTCCTGGTGTTCGTGCACCAGTGGATTAATCCGGCGGGGATACCGGGGATGAGCATGGCCCGATCGGCGGAGATTCGGCAAGTCATCCAGGCCTATCCGCGGTCGGTCGCGGTGATTAACGGACACATCCACGCCGGCGCATACAGCCAGGTGGACGGGGTTCATTACTTCACGGCGCGGGCCTTCTGCGAGCCGCCGCTGTGCTTCTACACCTACGAGTTGAGCGCGGACACGCTTGCCGTGGTCGAGCACAGTTGGAACTCGCTAGGACGCGCCTTCGTTACAAAGACAACACGCGAACTGCCGGTGC
The DNA here is from genome assembly GCA_964455745.1 of uncultured Armatimonadia bacterium. Taxonomy (GTDB): domain Bacteria; phylum Armatimonadota; class Zipacnadia; order Zipacnadales; family CAYWBK01; genus CAYWBK01. Next base: position 5,395 of record CAYWBK010000254.1, on the reverse strand, counting down.
GCGCGAGTGCGAAAGCAATGCCGGCGGCGCACTGAGCGCTAACCGCCAACCCAAGGCGCGGGGTGTCGCGGTCTCATTTCGGTCCGCGAAGCGGGGCCGTGACGAGGACCCCGCGCCGTCCGGGAAGCCACCCGCCCAGGGGTTTCCGTCTTCGGCGCAGCCGGTGAAGGCGGGGACCCCGCAGCCTCAGCAGAGCGTGCGGGGTCCCCGCCCGCCTTCGGCGCGCACCCCGCGCCTGAGTAAGCAGCGTCGGGGTAAGCCCCTCACTTCACCTGCAGCAGGACGTTCCCGAAGGTATCGAACTCGCGCTCGTCGTAGACGAGGCCCATCACGAAATAGCGGCGAGCGGGGTCATAGGCGGTCAACTGCAGATTGTAGACGTTGCCGCTGTTGCCGCCGCCGGTGAAGCCCTCGTGCTGATCCACCACGACCGGCTTGAGGTCCTCAGGCTTCGGCTGGGCGGCATCGGCCGTGTACAGGCCGGCGCTCAGGATTGAGAGGCCGTCGGCCCCGTCCAGGTACTGCCACGTCACCTGGTAAGTTCCCGCCCCCTTGATGCGGTCGGTTACGTCAATCACGATCTGTCGCGGCTTGGCCTTGCTCGAGGGCACGATGTCCCCCGTCGTCCAGCGCCAGATGCCGTGCGCCTGGTACTCGCGGGCGGCCGCCGGGGTGCCATGCGATCCCGCCGGCTCGGAGCCGGTGAGCCGCCGCGTGGTGTCCAGCAGCACATTGCGGGCCGAACGGTAGCCCCGCCGGTCATCCTCGGCCACCACCTCAAGCTGCATACCGCGCTCGGCGAGCGCCATCAGCCGCGCCTGTGCCGCCGGCGTCTTCTCCTGCGCCGTTCGTTGCGCCTCGGACGTGAACTCCCACAGCCACCCCAGGTAGTCGGCGTCGGCCTCCAGCTTCCCGATCCTCGCCAGCACATACGGCCCCGGATGCGTGTCTTTCGCCTGCTGCAAGCACGCGCGCAGACGGGCGACGGCATCGGCCCCCTGTTTCCGCGCCAGGGCGTCCTTGGCCGGGTCGAAGGCGGGGAAACCGCCGCCCCACAGCACATCCTCGCCGACGCCGCCCTCTGCGGTCTTCATCTCGAAGAACGCGCGCGATGCCGCCGCATGTGCCTGCATCGCGGCGGAGGCCGGTCCATATAGCGAATCGTAGTAGTCCTTCTCGATTGCGGCCAGCGGCGTGTCCGGGTCCCAGGCCACGCGGGTGTAGGCATACAGGTGCGGGGCGTTCGACCACCAGCTTTCAGGATTGGTCAGCAGCACAAAGTTGCCCGCGAGGTGGATGCTGCGGTAGTAACGCACATCGGCGCACATCATGTCCATCAGAGGGTTATAGACGAATCGCTTAATGCAATCATCGCCATAATAGGAGAACAGCGTCACGTCCTTCGATGCGGCGATCCAGCCCTTCAGCTCCTCGCGACACTTCGCGTTGCCACTGCGGTCCTCGGTGATCGTATGGAACTGGCTGCGCGACCAGTATTCGCAGTAAGTGGGCACGACCTGCGGCAGCGGCTTCACGTCTTTTGGGGGAACGGTGTAGTGGATGTATGACAGGAACTCAGTCTTCTTGTCGGGCAAAGCCGCGACGACTTCAGCCGTGACCGCGTTGATGTAAGTGAGGATCGTGTCGGTGACGTGCCCGGCCTTGCAGCGGTCGCACTCGCAGAAGCCGTACCCGTCCGAGGGCCACAGGCTGGCCATGCCGATCTCGGGCCGCGACTTCAGATACGCGGTCACGTTGGACGCGTATTCATGCACCGAATCGAGGTTGGAGTAGCAGATCTGGCTGTCCGCGACGCGCTTCCCCTTGACCAATGCGAACCACTCCGGGTGCCCGGCGAAGTACTTGGCCGCCGGGAAGAAGAATTCGCGGGAGTGGCCGCCGATATTGGGGAACAGGCCGCGCTTGAGCACGTCCCCGAGAACCGTCGGTCGGAGCTGCTCGTAGTGACCCGGGAAAACCTGGAAGGCGTTCATTCGGTTCTTGGAGAGCCAGTCGAGGATGGCCGTGAACCACTCCGCATTGCAGGCGCCGTGGATGGCGATGCCCCGGTAGCGGAGGGCCGGGTTCGAGAGGATGTCGATGCCGTCCAGCTTCAAGGCCGCAGCTTTGGGCACGAACTCCTGGCTCGGCTCCGGCCAGTGGAAGCCCACGCGGCGCTCGAGGAACGTGTAGACCGCATTCAGCGCCCCGCGCGTACCCTTGCCGACGAGGACGACATTGCTGCCATCGCCGTGCAGGTAGACGCCATCTTCGATCAATGCGGCGGCCTTCGGCGCGGCCACCGCTGCCGGCAGATTCGCCAGTCGCGACGGGGTCTCGACGGTTCCGACCCAGAAAACTACGCTGCCCTGCGCCGCCGGGGCGCGCATGCCGACGCGAACCTGGCAGTCGGACGCCGCCATCAGACATCGCCGCAATTCGTCAGCGGCGAAACGCTCGACGAGGGTGGGGGCTTGGGGCAGCACCACGACAGCGCGCGAGGGAGGTGCCGCTACGGCGCTCGGTGCGGTTGTCACTGCAGTTGCGGCGGCCAGACAGATTGCGAACGCGAGCGTCGCAATGCCGGCCCGATCTTGGTATGAGTGCATTCTGTGCATATCCTTTCCAGTGAGGCAATTGCAAAAGTCTGTAGGAGCACTCTCCAGAGTGCGACCGGACCTCATAGTGTGCTAAAATAACGTCTATAGAGACGAAAACATGTCGTTATCGCGGCGTATTAACGGCAATCGCGGTCTGGAGACCGCTCCTACAGACGACGCAGCGACTTTTGCAATTACCTCCAGTGGCGCATTACGCCTGGCCCGGCATAGCCGGAAACCCAAAGTGGACTGACCACGAAGACACGAGGGCACGAAACGACCGAACGGCTCTGTTGCCGTTTCGTGTCTTCGCGTCTTCGTGGTCAGAATCGCCCCTGCCCCCCCCCGCCGCCCCAGCGCGTACTGTGAGCAGGCTGAATCCCGTGACGCCAATGCTTACGGCTTTGCAGTCCCCCGCAAGTTCCTCGCCAGCCGCGTCAGCGATGCCAGGCTGTCTTCGGGGATGTGGCCGCTTTCGACTTCGATGGGGACGTTGATGGTAATCGCTCCCCCGGCTTGCTTGATGTCCCGGACGAAGTGCAGCAGTTCCTTGTCGGTATAGTGGCAGAACTGGTTCGGCACCGCCGGGTTGAAGGTCAGGTCCAGGGGCAGCAGGCCATGCCACTGCACGCCGTCGATGAACGGCCCGTCGGGCATGTACGTGCGGGCCTCCTGGCCCCGGAGGCGCAGCTTGCGCTCGGGAGTGACGATCATGTCACCGCCCGGGGGCAGGAAGTCTCGCCGGATCTTGCCGTCCTCCAGCAAGTGTATCTCCCCCGCATGATAGTCCTCCAGCTTGCAGATCGGGTCCACCGGGCCGCCACAACAGAACTCCGCGCCGCTGAAGGCGACGGCGGTGTCCGGGTTGCCCGCTCGCAGGGCCGTCAGCCATGCCTCCCAGTAGGCGTCCGGGTGCGGCGAGCAGGAGTCGAACCACCAGCCGCTGAGCAGTTTGCCGTACCTGAGTGAGTAAACGCGCAGGAACTCGAAGTACCTCTCGGCGTGGCCCTCGGTTTCATAATGAAGGGCCGCCTGGATGATCGGGTCGGCATTCTGCTCGGACGGGATGTAGAGAATCAGGCGCTTGCCGGCGGCCTTGAGGCGCTGGGCGATCTCCATCACGATATCGCGGTGCGGCGTGAGACCCGGCGTCCGGGCGTCGAGATACGCATTCGGGCTGCACAGGCAGCCGGTGGTCTGTCCGAGGGTGAAGATCACCCAGTCGGCCCCGCTCTCCTCGACCTGCTTCACGTAGCGGTCCACGTCGAACCGATCCACCGTCCGGTTGAGGTCGGCGGTTCGCTCCTCCGGCGTCGCGCCCTTGGGCTGGATCAGGTAATGCGTCATAACCCCGAAACTGCCACGCGCCATCCACACCGCCCGGTTCGGCGAACCGTCGGGCCTTGTCGCTTGCGGTGGGATGGGCTTCTCTGCGGCCGCGCCGGGCGCCGAGGCCACCAGCCCCAGCAAGAGCAGCGACCCCATCGCAACCGTAGACAACAGCATTCCGTGCAGCGTCATCGCGATGCCTCCGTAGCCGAGATCAGTCAGGACCGGCCATGCACTTCGCTGGCCGCGCGGCGAGTTCCTCCGGTCTGCGGGAGGTTTCCGGCGGGGGATGCGGTGCGGCTATCGAGGGGGGAGAAGGGCGCCATCGTCAGCCCTCTCGCGAGAACACCAGGCACACCGGGGCGGGGATGTCCGCGATCTCCCCCACTTGTTCGAGCCTGCCGCCGCCGTCGCTCAGGCGGAAGACCACGATGTTGTCGGCGTCCTGGTTCGCGGCCAGGAGCCACCGGCCATCGGCGGTGACGGCGAAGTTACGCGGAGTGCGCCCGCCGGTGGAGATGTGGCCTTCGGCTTCCATAAGCCCGGTCGCGGGGTCAATCCGGAAGACGGCCAGGCTGTCGTGCCCCCGGTTCGACCCGTAGACAAACCGCCCGGAGGGATGCGCGTGGATGTCGGCACAGTAGCTCTCGCCGATGAAGTCCGGGGGAAGTGTGGATAGCGTCTGCAGCGGGTTCAGCACGCCGGCATCAGCGTCACAACGGTACGCCACAACGGTGTTGGCCAGCTCATTGATGAGGTAGGCGTACTCGCCCGAGGGGTGGAAGACGAAGTGACGTGGCCCCGAGCCTGGGGCGACGGTGGTCGCAGCCCTGTCACACGACACCAGCTTGCCGTTCTGGCGGTCCAGGGCGTAGACCATCAGCCGATCTATCCCCAAGTCGGCGGCGATGACGAAGCGCCCCAGGGGGTCGAAGGTCGCCGAGTGGGCGTGAGGTCCCTCCTGGCGGTCGGCTCGAGGCCCGCTGCCGGAATGCTCGGCCAGGTTGCTCGCCGGCGACAGCGAGCCGTCGGAATTGATGGGATGGAGGGCCACAGTCCCGCTCCCGTAGTTGGCGGCGACGAGCCACTGACCGGACGGGTCCACGGCGAGATGACAGGGCGCAGAGCCGAGGGTGCTTTGGCGGCTTACGACTGAGCCCGAACTTCTTTCAGCGTTCAAGGCGATCGCGGCCACAGCGCCTTGATGCCCCTCGCTGACAGAGTAGAGCCACCCGCCGTCGGGGTGCAGCGCCAGGAAAGACGGGTTCTCGACGCCCGCAATGACACCCGCACGGACAAGCGCTCCTGTCTCGTGATCGAATCGCAGCGCGTAGATGCCCTCGCTACCGTGCATCGAGTAAGTGCCGACATAAAGCATGGATGTACCTCCTGCCGTGAAAATCTCCGCTGCCGGGCCAACGGCTACCTCACCCCCGGCCCCTCTCCACTCGTGGAGAGGGGAGAAC
>CAYWBK010000253.1:0-9063 GCA_964455745.1 uncultured Armatimonadia bacterium | reverse complement strand
CCACGGCAACGACCACGGCAACGACCACGGCAACGACCACGGCAACGACCACGGCAACGACCACGGCCACGGCCACGGCCACGGCAACGGCAACGGCTTCCTACCCCCTCGCCCCGCCGATCCCGCTTCGCGGGATACCGTGGGGCACTCCCCCTCCCTCGTAGGGAGGGGGAGAACGGCGATTCACCCCCCGATCTCTGGTCGTCAGCCTTTCCCCTCCCGGTACGGGAGGGGTGCCCGCGAAGCGGGCGGGGTGGGGCCGTTCCGACGGACGGCGACCTCACCCCTCTCCATAAGTGGGGAGAACGACCACGACTACCGTAGCGGCAACGGCTGGCCGGGGAGGCGCACGCCGTCATGTAGGGGTTTACTTCCTCAAACCTGCTGTTGTTGTTGACGCGGCGGACAGCAGGTTCGGCAGATCGAGGTATGTGTTCGGCCACACCCTTTCCCTGACTGCGTTGAAGCGCGGTTTGCCGCGCGAATCACGCTGCAGAGCTGCAGGGGGCGATACGATCCTCTCCATGTAGGAATCCATCAGCCCATCGCCGAATTCACTGCTTTCCTGCCCATTTGCCCGGACGTCTCAAGGTTGCCCTCCTATGCCCCCCGATCCGCAAGACGTGCTGCGCCAGGTGTTCGGCCATGCCGAATTCCGCGGACCGCAGCGCGAAGTCATAGATGCCGTCATCAGTGGCCGAAGCGCGCTGCTGGTGATGCCCACCGGCGGAGGGAAGTCGCTGTGCTATCAGATACCCTCCATCGTTCGCGACGGACTGGGGATCGTGGTTTCGCCGCTGATTGCGCTCATGCACGACCAGGTGAAGTCCCTGCAAAGCAAGGGCGTGAAGGCCTCGTTCCTGAACTCCGCTCAGACGCCGGATGAGATGCGCGAGGTCCGCAGGCAGATGGAGAGCCGCGAACTGGACCTGCTATATGTGGCCCCCGAGCGGCTGCTCATGCCCGGATTCCTCAACGTGCTCGACCGGCTGGAGTTGGCCCTGTTCGCCATTGACGAGGCCCATTGCGTGTCCGCCTGGGGGCACGATTTCCGCCCCGATTACCTGCAACTCTCCACGCTTTGCGACCGCTACCCCAATGTGCCGCGCCTGGCCCTGACTGCGACCGCCGACCGCGACACGCGGGCCGACATCATCGCGCGACTGCGGCTGGAGAAAGCCGCGGTGTTCATCGCGGGGTTCGACCGCCCCAATCTGCACTACACGGTCACGGCGAAAACGAAAGACCATCTTCAGCAGCTTCTACGCTTCATTAGCCGGCGACACCGGGGGCAAAGCGGGATCGTGTATCGGCTGACCCGCGATTCGACCGAGTACACCGCCCAGTGGTTGCGGGAACACGGCGTTGCCGCCGTGCCCTATCACGCCGGGCTGGATGACGATGTGCGCAAGGCTCACCAGGATCGCTTCCTCACCGAGCCGGGCCTGGTCGTGGTGGCCACAATCGCCTTCGGCATGGGCGTGGACAAGCCCGACGTGCGCTTTGTGGCGCACCTCGAGATGCCCAAGTCGTTGGAGGACTATCACCAGCAGACCGGGCGCGCGGGGCGCGACGGACTCCCCGCCGAGGCCTGGATGACCTACGGCGTGGGTGATGCGGTGATGTTCCGCCGGTTCATCGAGAAGTCGGAGGCCGATGAGGCCTTCAAGACGGTGGAACGCAAGCGCCTGCGAGCGATGGAGCAGTTCTGCAAGGCGTCGCGCTGTCGCCGACAGGCCCTGCTGGGGTACTTCGGGGAGCGACCGCCCCAGTCTTGCGGCAACTGCGACGTGTGCGACGCGGCGGCGGGCGGCCGCGACACCGCAAATGATACAGTCACGACGGCTACGGCGGCCGACGCTAACCCACAGAATGCGCCGGCGGCACAGGCCGTCGCCTCGGCCTCGCAGGTGCGTCTGGCGCTGGTGTGTGTGCTGGAGACCGGGCAGGCCCACGGGGCGGATTATATCGGGCAAGTCCTCAGCGGCCGGCGCACCCCTCGGATCGCGGCATACAAGCATGACCGAGCGCGGACGTTCGGGATGGGCGGCGACCTCCGAACGCAGCAGTGGGAGGCGCTGCTGGCGCAGATGGTGGAAGACGGCTACCTGGCCGCTGGCGAGCGCGAACGCGGCGTGCTGACGCTGGGAGAGAAGGGACTGCGGGAGCTTCTGGGTGAGGCGGGCGAATTCGCCGCACCGGCGACATCGACGGCGCGGCCCCCGAAGCCGGCACGCAGACGCGCCGCCGAGCCGATCGTGAAGCTGGATGAGCGCGCAGAGAAGCTGTTCGAGAAGCTGCGCGCGTGGCGCGGCGTCGTCGCCGAAGAGCTGCACGCGCCGGCCTACTGTGTGTTCTGGGATGCCACGCTTCGCGCCATCGCGTCGGCACAGCCCAAGAGCCGGGCCGAACTCACGGCGGTGCACAACGTCGGCCCCGCGAAGGCCTCGCGCTACGGCGAGGCGGTGCTGGACATCGTCCGGGCCTTCGAGCGAGACGAGTAGCCCCGCAGAGTTCAGCGGACAGTTTGGGGCAGCAACTCGTACGTCTGGGCCCGCCAGGGCTTCAACTCCGCCGGGCCGGAAACAGGTCCGCCCAGTCGCAGGGCAAGATCGGCGACGCGACTTGGCGGCAGCATGGCCCTCGTCGGCGTCGCGCTCATATTGCACAGCCGCAGGAACACATGACCGTCCTGCGGGAAGAGGCTCAGCGCGGTCACCGCATCCGGGCAGCGGCCGATGTCTGCGAGCCGGCGCCTCATCGGGAGCTTGCCGCCGACGCCCTCGAAGGCGGTTGCGAACAGCGGGCTGTCGAACTCGACGGCGGCTCGATGCGCCGCGCCGCGACCGGACGCTCCCGCGTAAGGGATCAAGGCGAAGTCGTAGTCGTACGTGCCCTCCAGGAAGTTGTCGCCCCAAACATATTCCCCGCTGTAGGCCAGGATCGGCTCAAGGTCCGCCCCGACGCGCCGCAGGCCCATCGAGCCACGGTTGGCAATCGCCAGCCCGGCGTCTTTGCTCTCCAGGCTTGCCCACAGATTCGCATCCACCGTCTCTGCACCGGTCGGCATCTCTGCGACGATCAACGGCTGATGACGAACCGCGCGGGCGTCGTCGCCCAGAGAGGTGTTCAGCACGTACCGGAGTTTGTTCGCGTTGTCGAAGAAGTGCCCTTCGCCACGGCGCGAGTCCGGCGTGCCGGTGTCACTCGGGCACGCGATACGGGTGCCCTTGGGGATCTGCAGCCGGATGTGCAGATCGACGCGCGGGCTTCCGGCCAGGAGGGTGTATGTCATTTCGTAGGCGATGGAGCCAACAGTCCCGGTCTCCTTCGCCTGCCAGACGCACGGGCCGTTGAGGGTGATGGCAACGGTCCCTTGCGATTGCGCCTGTGAGCTGTCGACCAGTCCTTTCAGTACCCCTGTGACACCGGCGGTGCCGAGGAGGTCGCGGCCGGTCGCCAAGTCGCGCAGTCGCGTGAGCCCACCGCGTTCACCGAACGCGACCGCGTAGCGATCGCTCGCGAGGGTCCGCTCTGCTGGCGAGGCCGCCGCAGGCGCGCTTTCCCCGGCAACCAGGCGGAAGGCCGCGTAGCCCAGAGGCGGGACATCCCTGGCGAGGAACCAGAGTGCTTGGCCGTCGCGCTGGCACGGCACCGGCTTGCCGTCGGCGTCGATGACCCCCGCGACGCCCGGCGTATCGGGGAGACGAACCGCCTCCGTGCGGGGGTGAGACGTGGAGTTGAAGACGAAGGCCCCCGGCCCTCGCATGGCAATGGTCGAAGTCAGATACTGAGACGCTTCGCGCGCTATCTCCTGCGACAGCCGCAGCGAGGGCTCCGTGAAGTCGCGGCCTTCGTTGTAGATGGCGCAGATCAGCGAGTCGTGATGCTCGGCGATGAGGACGTTCTTCCAGTCGTCGTCCAGCCGCGCCTGGTGCTCGGGCGTCCAGTTGAAGCCGCTGAGGATGCTCGCGGCGGCCAGCGATTCTGCTGTGAGCGCGGCGCTGGCGGCCATTCGCGGCCCGGTCCACGTGCGGTTTCCGGCGTATCCCCACGGCTGCCGAGGCTGGAAGTCGTTGGGACCGCAGGGCATATCGACGGGGCGCTTGCCCGAGTGCTCCAGCACGTCGAAGTAGTCCTCGGCAGTGACCCACCGCGTCTGCGGGGCGGGGTGGGCGCGAACGTCCTCGATGAGCGGGCGACTGGCGCGTGTGTACCAGTCCTCGCAGCGCGACACGATGGGGGCCGTCACCCCGCGGGACATCATCTCCGTCTTGAAATCTTCCATGTCCTCCCAGGTGCAGGCGGGTCCCTTGTTCCATTCGATGCCGGGCTTGTAGTTGATGATGAGCCACTCATTGCCCCACGAGTGCTCGCGGCCGGTGTAGGCCGGGACGGCGGGGATGGCCGAGCCGTCGGGGCCGATCCAGCGGACCCAGTCCGCGTCTCGCGACGGTCCGTCGCCGCCGTAGCTCATGTGCGTGCGGAAGAACGCCCCGCGATAGCCCATCCCGGCGAGGATCTGCGGCATCTGGGGCATCGTCTCGTGTTCGCTGTGGATGTAGATGGTGTTATCGTAGCCCAGGCGCTGCTTGATCGCCCGCGTGCCGTAGAGCATCTGTCGGATACACGACTCCTCCGAGATGAAGGTGAAGTACGGTTGGCCGTAGGACCCGCCGCCCGGCGCCCAGCGGCCCCGGTACTTGCTGATCCAGGCTTTCGCCTGGGCCACGAAGGCGGGGTCGTGCTGAGCCAGCCAGTCCCATGTGAACCCCTCGGCCTGCAACCCCATCCTCAGGCCGGGGTCCTGGTCCAGCAGCGCCACCGACTTGCGGGTCTCGTCCTGAATCTTGGGGTAGCCGACCGCGTGGTCGTAGCTGAGCAGATAGAGCGTGCCGTCTTTGGCGCTGGACCGGGGCTTGATGGTAGCCATGATGTCCCCTTGTTGCACGGCCTCGCGCGCCTCGGCCAGCAGCGCGGGGATGCGGCTGTCGAGGCGCGATTCGTCCGGCGTGTCATCGGTATACAGGCACACCACGAAGTCGCGCCCGAAGGCCGAGGTGGCGCCGACGCCGGTGTACCAGTAGTTGCCGCCATCGCGGTAAAGCTGCAGGAAGCGCGACTGCCCGCGCCAGATCTCATCAGCAAACGGGTAGACGACCGTCAGCTTGGCCCCCGTTGCGGGGCTGTACAGCATCTGATATGGACGCTTCGGGTCGAACTCCTTGGCGGCCTCGGTCCCGTCCCACGGTCGCGCGCCGACGTAGAAGTCGCGGGTCCGCCCGGTCAGCTCGCCCGAGTGCCCCCCGCCGGTCTCATCATGGAACAGGTAGTGGTCGAGACGGGTGATGTCCACATCCAGTTTCGGCCCGGTGCGGACCAGCGCCGCTCCTGCCTGCGGAATTGGCCCGTCATACCGGCTGCACACGATGACGCAATCGTCCAGGCAATCATATTGCGCGAGATGGGAGATGCCGGCCTGGGGGTCGAGGAGGCAGTGGACCGAGACCGTCACCCCGCGCGCGTGGTTGCGGACGGCGACCTCCGGGCGCGTTCCCTGGGTGTTGCGACCGCCGCCGGCGTTCAGATCGTATCCATACCAGCCGTGTTCGCCGCCCGGTCGCATCACCGAGACGAGTTCGCCCTGGCTGCCGGAGCGCACCAAGAGGTCGAACACGCCGGCGGTTTTCGAGACGCGCAGCTCATAGCCGCCCCCGCGCACCACTACGGCGGCATCCGTCACCTGCACCGACGGAGCGGCGAAGACGGACGATGCGGCGGCGAGGGTTGCTGAGATGAGTGCGGCGCAGAGGGCGGGGCGGTGGCGTATTATCATCGTGGTTCGCTTCCCGTGTGTAGGTATCAGGTAAGGTTCCGACGCCCTAACACGACGGGAACGGCCCTACCCCGTCCCCGCTTCGCGGGGCCACCCCTCCCGTGGACCCGCCACAGGCGGGTATGGGAGGGGAGAGGCAAACGGCAGTTTTCAACGCAAGTTAGTGATGACAAGATCAAGCCGGTCACTGGCGTAAACTTCGCCCAAGACATCCGGTAGACCTCTGGAGGGGCGATTCCTCAACGTGTGTGGCTTGACCAAAGCACTGAGGCAGATCCCGCCGGGTTGCCGAATGCCATAAAGCCCCGTAAGGGGCGTTCGCCGATTGCCACCAGCGGAAGCTGGTGGAATGCAGGCGCTTCAGTCCGCAAGAGCCCCGCAAGGGGCGGCAGGCACGGCACGACACGGTCTCTCGCCCCTTGCGGGGCTCTTGGGTTGTGTTGCCCGGAGAAATCCACCGGCTTCCGCCGGTGGCAAGTAGCGACCGCCCCCTGTCGGGGGCTGAAGGCGACGGCTTGCCCCGTACTCTGCAGATAGTGCCGCCAAGAGGCGGTGGGCTCGACAGGAGGCATCGGGACGCAGTTTGCGGAATGGACGCTTTCGCCGCAAGCGACATACCTGGGAGGGTCTGACATGACTGCTTATCTTTGCTGCCTTGCCGCCGCCGTGTTGCTGGGCCTCTCGTTGTGCTCGACGGCCGATGCCGAGGGGCCGCGATTGCGCCGGCGTCTCGATGAGGGTTGGCGCTTCCATCGCGGAGACGCGCCGGAGGCCTGGGCGGAGGCATTCGACGATTCCTCCTGGCGCGAGGTCAGCGTGCCCCACGACTGGAGCATCGAGGACCTGCCTGCCGAGGATGACGCGGAATTCGACGCCTCGGTCACTCCGCGCTTACGCAGCGGGCCGTTCGATTCCGCCGCCATCGGCAGGGGCGCGGTGGGGTTCACCGTGGGCGGCGTGGGCTGGTATCGGAAGGCCTTCACGCTGCCGGAAAGCCTGCGCGGGAAGCGCGTTTCGATTTTGTTTGACGGCGTGTACATGTGCGCCGAGGTGTGGCTGAACGGCCAGCGCCTGGGGGAGCATCCGTATGGCTACACGGCATTCGGGTTCGACCTCACGCCCTACGTGCGCTTCGGCGGCGAGGCCAATGTGCTGGTGGTGAAAGTGAACACCTCCGGCAAGACGAGCCGGTGGTACTGCGGCTCGGGGATCTTCAGGCACGTGTGGCTCACGACGACCGATACTGCACATTTCGCCGAGTGGGGCGTGGGCGTCACCACGCCGGAGGTCAGCGCTGAACGCGCCCTTGTCCGGGCGGCGACGACGGTGTGCAACGACAGCGATGGCGGGGCGGGGCTTGCGCTCGTTTCCCGGATCGTGGCCCCGGATGGCAGCACGGTCGCAACGGTACGCTCGGAGGTCGCAGTGGCTGCCGGAGCGTCCGCGACGATCAGCCAGGAATTCGAGGTACCGTCCCCGGCGCTTTGGTCGCCCGATTCCCCCGTTTTGTACCGTCTCGTCAGCACCCTGCTGTGCGGCGGGCAGATGGTGGATGAGGTGCTGACCCCCTTCGGCATCCGTTCCATCGCCATCTCCGCCGAATCCGGGTTCGCACTCAACGGAGAGCCACTAAAGCTGCGGGGCGGCTGCGTCCACCATGACAACGGCCCCCTCGGCTCATGCACCTATGACCGGGCTGAGGAGCGGCGCGTGGAGATCCTCAAGGCCAGCGGGTTCAACGCCATCCGCACCGCGCACAATCCGCCCTCGCCGGCGTTCCTCGATGCCTGTGACCGGCTGGGGATGCTGGTGATGGACGAGGCGTTCGACTGCTGGCAGAAGGCGAAGAACCCGAAGGACTATCATCGCTTCTTCGACGCCTGGTGGCGGCAGGACATCGAGGCGATGGTTTTGCGCGACCGCAACCATCCGTGTGTGTTCGCCTGGAGCATCGGTAACGAGGTCGTGGAGCAGGCCGACCCGGAGGGCGTGCAAGTCGGCGCGATGCTGGCGGCTCACGTGCGGGCGCTCGACCCGACGCGCGCGGTGGCCATCGGCGCACATCCGGGCACGGACCCGTGGGAGAATCTCGACCCGCAGTTCGGGCAACTGGATGTCTGCGGCTACAACTACAAGTGGGAGCGTTACGCGCCCGACCGTGAGCGCGAGCCGCGCCGAGTGATCGTGGGCACGGAGTCCTTCCCGGCGTCGTGCTTCGACACACTCATGGCGACCGCCGACATGCCGCACGTGATCGGCGATTTCGTCTGGACGAGCTTCGATTACCTCGGCGAGGTGGCGCTCGGGCACACGCAGTTCGAGGGGGAGCCGTCCTTCTATGACACATGGCCGTGGACGGCTGCGAACTGCGGCGACATCGACATCTGCGGCTTCAGGCGACCACAGTCCTATTATCGCGGCGCGGTCTGGGGGGTAGGCGAGGAGGTCGCCTGCTTCGTGCAGACGCCGCTGCCCGAGGGCAAGACGGCAGAGAGTGTCTTCGGCTGGGGCTGGCTGAACGAGTGGCCGTCGTGGACGTGGGCCGGTCACGAGGGCAAGCCGCTGACGGTGCGCGTGTACTTCTCCTGCCGGAAGGTGCGACTGCTCCTCAATGGCCGTGATCTCGGGATGCAGGAGACCAACCGCGCCACGCGCTTCACGGCCACTTATGAGGTCCCCTATCAGCCCGGCGAGCTTGTCGCCGTCGGCCTCGACGGAGACGGGAACGAGGTCTCCCGGTGGGTTCTGCAGACCGCAGGCGCCCCGGCGTCCATCTGCCTGACGCCGGACCGCAGCGAGATTAGCGCGGACGGCCAGGACCTGTCCTTCGTGACGGTGGAATTGCGCGATGCGCAGGGGGTGCTGAATCCGAACGCCGACAACCTCGTGCGGTTCAGCGTGGAGGGACCGGGGAGCATCGTGGCGGTCGCCAATAGTAACCCGGCAAGCGTCGAGAGTTTCCAGCAGCCGCAGCGGACGGCCTGGCGCGGGCGCTGCCTGGTGGTGATTCGCGCGGGGAAGGCTGCGGGCACTGTCCGGCTGATCGCGGAAGCGGACGGACTGCCGGCGGCGGAACTGGCTATCACCGTGTCGTAACCGCCGGGCTTTCGATGAGCGACTACCGGCGAGTATTGCTACGCCGGAGGCGCGGCTCTGCCTCGGAAATCGCCGTCTGCCGGGCCAACGGCGACCTCACCCCCAACCCCTCTCCGCAAGCGGAGAGGGGA
>CAYWBK010000252.1:0-9067 GCA_964455745.1 uncultured Armatimonadia bacterium | reverse complement strand
GCCGGCAGGCTGGGTCTTCTGTCGGGCGCTTCGCGCCGCCCGTCCTGCGGACGGGAAGGTTTTTGTGCGGCGGGAAACCCGGACGCTGAAGCGTCCGGCTGAGGGTCCCCGCCTGCGGCGGGGCCGGGCGTCCTGCGGACGCGACGGCACGGATAGCGATCACGTGCCGAGGTACTCTGTTTAGCCACTGTCAAGCACTCACACACATTGAGGAAGAGCCATTCGAGGCAGGATTCGAGCGAGTGTGGCAGGAATATTGCAGATTGACAACGTTGCTCGCTTATTACCCTGACAACGCCGATCGCCCCGGCCTCCTTTGCCGGTGGCGTGCGGAGGCAGATACGCATGATTAAGCTGGGGCCGGATGTTCTACACGATGTCGACCGCGGCCTATCGCTGGAGTGGCTCGAGACCAACGGTTTGGGGGGCTTCGCGGCCTCCACCGTCGTGGGGGCGAATACACGACGCTACCACGGGCTGCTGGTCGCCGCCCTCGACCCGCCGGTGTCGCGGCATGTGATGCTCAGCAGGCTGGAAGAGCGAGTCCAGCGTAACGGGCAGGCGCACGATCTTTCCTGCAACACGTATCTCAATGCCGTCCACCCGCACGGTCATCTGCTTCTCGAGGAGTTCCGCCTCGATCCGTGGCCGGTTTGGACCTACGCGGCCGAGGGCGTCCGGCTCGAGAAGTCCGTCACCTGCATTCACGGGCGCTCGCTGTCCGTCGTCCGCTACAGCCTGCTGGAGGGCGACGGCCCGATCCGGCTCTCCTCACGCCCCCTGATGGCCCTGCGGGATTACCACCACCTACAGCGCGCCAACGTGGCGATGTCCCTGGAGACCGTGGAAGAGCAGGGGAGTCTCGGGGTCAGGCGTGCCGGGGAGGGCGCGACACTCCGGCTCTACTTCCCGGACGGGCAGTTTTGGTCCGATGGCCTGTGGTACTATGACTTCGAGTACCCGCGAGAGCGCGAGAGAGGCCTCGATTTCGTGGAGGACCTCTACAGCCCGGGCACGATAGGCTGGATCGTGCAGCCCGGCGAGACCGTCTGGCTGGCGATCGGCACCGACGGGCTGCCATTACCCGATCTGCCCGGTGCAATAGCTGCCGAGCGAGTCCGGCGCGAAGAGCTTCAGACCTGCTTCCCCGAAGCCGATACCTTTGCCAGAGACCTCGCTCTCGCAGCCGATCAGTTCGTGGTGCGCCGGGATGTCGAGGGCAGGGAGGCGCGCACGGTCATCGCGGGGTATCCCTGGTTCACGGACTGGGGGCGGGACACCATGATCTCGCTCGCCGGACTGACGATCATCACGAAACGCTATGACGACTGCCGCTCAATCCTGCGGACCTTCGTAACCGCTATGGAGGAGGGCCTGGTCCCGAACCGTTTCGGTGATTCGGAGGGCGACAGGGCGTACAACACTGTCGATGCGACGCTTTGGCTCTTCTACGCCATCCGACAGTACCACGATGCGACGCGCGACCTCGACTTCGTCCGGGACGAGCTTTGGGAGGGGATGAAGGAGGCCATCGAGTGGCATCTTCGGGGCACCAAGTACAACATCCATGCCGATGAGGACGGCCTTTTGTACGCCGGCACGCCAGAACACCAACTCACCTGGATGGACGCCAAGATCGGCGACAGGGTGATTACGCCGCGCCAGGGCAAGGCTGTGGAGATTAATGCCTTGTGGTACAATGCCCTGCGCAACATGCAATTCTTCGCCGAGCGGATCGAGCCCGCGGAGGCCAGGAGGTACGCGGACCTCGCGCGGAAGGCCAAGGACAGCTTCCGCACCGTGTTCTGGTGCGGGGATCGCGGGTACTTACTCGACTGCGTCGACGGCGACCACAAGGACCCGAGCCTGCGGCCCAACCAGATCATCGCCCTCGCACTGCAGTATTCAGTCGTGCCTTTGGAATGCGAACGTTCTGCGCTGAGCGTTGTCAGCGAGCGCCTGCTGACGCCTTACGGGCTGCGGACGCTCGACCCCGCCGACCCCGGCTACCGCGGCCGCTACCAAGGCGGGCCGGTCGAGCGCGATGAGGCCTATCACCAGGGGACGATCTGGCCGTGGCTTCTGGGGCCATACCTGACGGCATACTTCATCCACAACGGGCGCACAGACGCCACGAAGGCGTGGGCGCGGGGCTTCCTGGAGCCGCTGCGCCGGCATCTATCCCAGGCCGGTCTTGGGTCGATTTCAGAAATCTTCGACGGTGACGTCCCGCACCTGCCGAGGGGTTGCACGGCGCAGGCCTGGAGCGTGGCGGAGCTGCTGAGGGTATGGCGGCAGTTGGGGCTGGGGGAGGACTGAGGGAGTGTATGAGAAGTCGTGGCACGAGTCTGTAGGAACGGTGTCCAGACCGCGATGCCGTCGTTACACCGCAAAGGCGACACCATTGCAGCATCAAATGACGTGCTTCCTACACACTAGACGACACTATCGCACTCTGGAGAGTGCTCCTACAGACTCCTGCAATCGCCTCCGTAGTTAGGGGTTCACCATGCCTGTCTACCTACCATCGGGAGCCATCGGGAACGGCTCCATTCTCAGCACCCTCGGCGCGTCCGGCGAGATCATGACCCTGTTCTACCCTCGCGTGGACTTCGCGCAGAATGTCAACGAGTGCCTGCCCGCGCTTTACGTGGGCGATCCGGGGCGAGGGACGTTCCTGTGGTGCTTCCAATCGGAGTTCGAGCGCTCCCAAAGCTATGTTCCGGACACGAACATCCTCACCACGAACCTGCGGCTGAGTTCAACGCCGCTTCGGATCACATTCACCGACTTCGCGCCGCCCACCGCCACCTGCATCGTGCGGACGGTCGATTGCGAGAATTTGGGGCCGGACGCCTTCACCGGCACGTTCCTGCACTATTTCGACCTGCGGTTGGGGGAGGTCTCCGGCAAGCAGGCCGTTCGCTACGTGCCGGAGGACGGCCTGGTGATGCAGTATTTCCGCGACATCACCATCATTGTCGGTGGCACGCGCGCCGACGTCTTCCGCTGCGGCAAGTCGGTAGCCGAGGACGATCATAGCGCGAAGACAGACATGTACGACGGGCACCTGAACGGCCAGCCTGAAGACATCGGCCAGGTCAACTTCTCATTGGGATGGCACCTCACGCTGCAGCCCGGCGAGACCCGGCGGATCGAGATCATCTTCTCCTGCGGGGAGACGCGGGAGGAAGCACAGCAGCGATTCCGCAAGGCCACGAGCAAAGGGGCGGCGAGGCTGCAGGAAGAGACATCGGAATCGGCCGCGGCGTGGCTCGCGCGAGCCCATCCGGTCAACGTGGAAGACGGCCTGTTGCGGGCTTACTACCGCGCCCTCCTGTCCATGCAGCTTCTGGTGGACAGGCACACCGGCAGCTTCCTCGCCGCCCCGGAGTTCGACCCTGCGTACCTGCAATGCGGCGGATACGGCTACTGCTGGCCGCGCGACGCGACCGAGGCGGCGATCGCCCTGCGCGATGCCGGTTACCCCGAATACCTCAATCATCTCGCGGAATGGTACGTCGCGGCGCAGCAGCCGTCGGGCCTTTGGGCGCAGCGGTACTGGGCGGACCAGCACGTGGGGCCGTCGTGGTCGTTGCGCGAGGACTTCCACCAAATCGACCAAAGCGCCGCGGCGGTCATCGCACTCGCCGAGGCGTCCCTCGATGCTGAGCCGGGCGAGCCGGGTCCGGCTCTCGCCGAATACTGGCCGGCGGTGCGCGAGGGGGCTTTGGCGCTGGAGAACATGATCGCCCCCAACGGGCTGCACAAGCTGGCCTGCGACCTTTGGGAGACATACTGCGGCGTGTTCGTCTACAGCAGCGCGGCGCTCTACCAGGCCTTGGCCCTCGCCGCGCGCTGTGCCGAGGCGGCAGGCGAGGACTGCCTGGGGAAGCGCTGGGGCGAGGCGACCGCCAGGATGAAGGAAGCCGTCATCGCGCTGTACGACCGGGGGTACTTCCCCCGGGGCCTCATGCCGAGCGGGCATGTCGACCATGTCGTCGACTCCTCGACCCTGGGGCTTGTGGAGCCGTTCGGCCTGCTCAATCTCAGCGATGCCTCCGAGCGGCGGATGTACGAGTCCAACCTCGCGATGATCGAGGGGCGGCTGGCGCAGGAATTCCACAGCGGGCGGGGAATCAGGCGTTACGAGGGCGATGCGTACCTCAACGGTGTCATCGGGTGCGTCAACACTTTGTGGATGGCCCGCAGCCTGCTGCACCTGGAGAGCGCATATCGGAAGGCGGACCCGTGGAAGTCCGCCGATCTGCGCCATCGGGCCGTCGACTACATCAACTTCGCCCTTGCGCACGCCACCCCGACGGGCCTGCTCCCGGAGTTGATCGGCCTGTCCCCTGACACGCCGTACTGGGCGGCCCCTCACGCCTGGGCGTCGGGGCTTTTGATCAAGTGCGTCCTGGCGCTGTGAGAAGCGCGTCATGCGCGTTGCCGAAGTGCGAGGCGCCCGGCACCCTCGCAGAGGCTGAACGGGTGACCGGGATGAAGGGCGAACGGCCTCCAACCACAGAGACACAGAGAACACAGGGAACGGCAACGGCCTTTATGACTCCCATGTTGGCATGTGCGCCGTCTCCCAGTCGTTCTCTGTGCCCTCTGTGTCTCTGTGGTTGAGCGCCGTACATCCCCTCGCATAATACATCTCATTGCCAAGCACTGTTCGCATCCTGGTGTCGTTCGCCCTGACACCAGGAACACCGCAGATCGCCGTAATCACACGTGAGGTGCACATGTCCCAGCCCACCGGAGCTTTCTGTCTCATCCTCCACGGCCATATCCCTTATGTCCTCGGCCACGGCGACTGGCCCCACGGGTCGCGCATGGTGTTCGAGGCCGCGGCGGAAACCTACATTCCGCTGCTTTGGGCCATTGAGGAGATGGCTGCCGAGGGCATTCACGCGAACATCACGCTCAGCCTCTCCCCCGTTGTTGTAGAGCAGCTCGCCGACGACCGCTTCAAGGGCTGGTTTGTGGATTACCTGCGCCACAAGGAGGCGATGGCGCGGCAGGACCTGGCCGAGTTCGAGCGGCGCGGCGACGGGCACCTGCAGTACCTCGCGCACCACTGGCAGCGGCATTACGCGGGCCTGCTGGACTCGTTCGCCAACCGGTACGACCACGACCTGACCACGCCTTTCCGCAAGGCGCAGGAGGACGGCCACATCGAGTTGATGACCTGCGCGGCGACGCACGGCTTCCTGCCGCTGTTGCACGAGGACGGCAGCATCCGAATGCAGATCCGGCAGGCGGCGCAGACCTACGAGCGCTTCTTCTGGCGGCGTCCCCGGGCGATCTGGCTGCCGGAATGCGCCTATCGCCCGCGCTGCAACTGGGCTCCGCCGCCGTGGATCACCGGGCCGAAGACGCCGTGGTTCCGGCCGGGGATCGAGGAGTTCCTCGGCAACGAGGGCTTCGACTACTTCATTATCGACACCCATCTGCTCGCCGGGGGCGACCCGAGGCCGGTGCGCGTAGACCAAAGCAACTCGCTGGGGAAGGCCTGGGGACGCATCCACCACGCCCCGGACGCGCACAATCATTTCATGTCCAAGTCGCCGTACCTGCCCTTCTTCGTCGGCACGCACTTCGAGGATCACCCGCCGGTTGCCGTCCTAACTCGCGATCCCAACTCGAGCCTGCAGGTCTGGAGCAGTCGGCAGGGCTACCCCGGCGACTACAACTACCTCGACTTCCACAAGCAGCACATGCCCGGCAACTTCCGCTACTGGCGCGTGACCGACGACAAGGAAGACCTCGGCAGCAAGGCCCCGTACGAGCCGGACTGGGCCGACGGGCAGGTCAATTCTCATGCCGGGCATTTCCTGAACATCGCCAAGGAAATCCTGCGCCACGACGCGCCACACCTGGGCAAGCGCTTGCCCGTCTTGTGTGCGCCGTTCGATGCCGAACTGTTCGGCCACTGGTGGTATGAGGGGCCGCGATGGCTCACTCGAGCGCTTACGTGGATGAACCGAGATCCCGACATCGAGGTGATGACCGGCTCGGACTATCTGCGCACGTATTCACCCGACACGGCGATCACTCTCCCGGAGGGTTCGTGGGGGGCAGGCGGGCATCACTGGGTTTGGCTGAACGAGAAAGTGGATTGGACCTGGCGGAAGGTGTACGACGCGGAACTGGACATGTTGGCGCTGATGAAAGACCACGGCCCCGGCCACGACGAGCCTATGCGCGCCATCGTCAAGCAAGCTGCGAGGGAGCTTCTGTTGCTTCAGGCATCCGACTGGCAATTTCTCATCACAACAGGCACAGCCGTCGATTACGCGTCGGAGCGCCTGGGGGCGCACCACGCCGACTATAAGCGGCTTTCGGCGATGGCGCGCAGATATGCGCGAGGGGAAGTCATCGGCCAATCGGAGTGGGACGAGCTGGGGCACATCCAGGAGCGAGACCGGCTATTCGCCGACATCGACCCGGCGTGGTTCATTGAGTAGCGCGCCACGGCGGAGTGAACGTCAACCGACCGCAGTCTTCATGCCGGTTTCCGGCACTCTGGAACGATGAAAATGAGCCGGAACGGCCCTACCCCGCCCGCTTCGCGGGCACCCCTCCCGTACCGGGAGGGGAGAGGCAAACGGCGATTTTCAGGGCAGAGACACAGAGTACATAGTGCACGGTCACAGCTTGGAGTGCCTGCCATTGGCCAAAGGGCATTACCAGCCGTTGACTGTGCCCTCTGTGGTCTCTGTGGTTCCACGACGTTCGCCGTCCATCAAAGCGAAGTGCCCTCGGACACATCGCATCCCGCTCCGACGCATCACCCCGTCTCCACAGGGACGAGTTCGATCTCGATGCGCCCCTGGGGTCCCTTGCGCACGACGATGTGCTTGCGCCAGTTTACGTCGTCGGTGTCCGGGTAGTCGGTGCGATAATGCGCCCCACGGCTCTCGGTGCGGGCCAATGCCGCGGCCGTGACGAGGCGCGCGGCCTGGACCATGCCCGCCGCGATGACGGCGTCCGGCGATGCAGTCTCGGCGCGCTCGATCTCGCTGCACATCGCTCGCAGATGCACCTTCGCGTCCGCCAGCCCCGATTCGTCGCGGATGATCCCGACTTGCGCCCACATGATCCGGCGAACCTCGTCGCAACAGGCGGGGTCGGCCACGTGGAACGGCAGCGGCGGCAGTCGGCGCGCCGCTTCCAGTTGAGCCGGCGTCAGCTCGCCACCGTTCCCGACGACAACCGCGCGCGACGCCCGCGCCCCATACACCAATCCATCGAGCAGAGAGTTGGAAGCCAGGCGATTCGCGCCATGAACGCCCAGGGACGCGCATTCGCCGCACGCATACAGGCGCGGGATGCGCGTGCGCGCCTGGATATCCGTCCGAATGCCACCCATCATGTAGTGAGCCGCCGGCGTGATGGGGATCATGTCGCCGGGGACGGTGAAGCCTCGCTCGCGCAACTCGGAGACGATCCCGGGGAAGCGCGCCTCGACCTTCTCGGCGATCGGAGACAGGTCGAGGTAGACGTGCGGCGACCCGGAGCGTCTCATCTCCGAATCGACGGCCCTCGAAACAACATCGCGCGGGGCGAGATCGCCCAGAGGATGATACGCCTCCATGAAGGCGACGCCGTCGGCGTTGCGCATGATCGCCCCCTCGCCGCGCACCGCCTCGGAGACGAGGAACTTGGGGAAACTGTCATCGGCGAGGGCTGTGGGGTGGAACTGGACGAACTCGAGGTCTTGCAGGTCGGCGTCGGCCCGCCATGCGACGGCGAATCCATCCGCAGTCGCTACAGCCGGGTTCGTGGTTACCCGGTAAAGCGACCCCGCGCCTCCGGTGGCCAGGACCGTCGCCGAGCCGATGAAGCGCACTCGCCGGCCGTCTTGCGCGCCGATGGCCTCGATCCCCACGCACTGGCCGTCGAGCTGCAGGATGTCGGTGATCGTGATCTGCTCGTGGATGCTGATGTTCGGGCGCTGCCTCACGGCCGCCACAGCCGCGCGCTCGACCTCGGCTCCGGTCGCGTCCCCCTGGGCGTGGATGATCCGGTGCCGTCCGTGCGCGGCCTCGCGCCCGACGACATAGTGCCCGTCGCGCTTATCGAAGCGCGCGCCGATGTCGATCAGCTCGCGCACCACCGCCGGGCCTTCGCGAGTCAGGACATCGACGGCCTCGTCATCGCACAGTCCGGCTCCGGCGGCGAGAGTGTCGGCCTTGTGCTCCCCCGGCGAATCCGCAGGCAGCAGGGCCACCGCGATGCCGCCCTGGGCATACTCGGTGTTGCTCTCGGTGAGCGCGCTCTTGGTGACGAGCGCCACCGACCCGTGCTCGGACAAGTGCAAGGCGGTCCACAGTCCCGCGATGCCGGACCCGACCACGACGAAGTGTGTTTCGATGGTTTCCGCAATCGCGTTCATGATGCTCCGAGCGGCTCGTTCATGCTGCCTGAACGGAAGCCCTGCAAATCGACGGTGACGTAGCTGAACCCCAGTTGCTTGATCCCCTCGACCAGTTCCGTGCGTACGGATTCCTCGATGATCCGCGACATCTCCTCCACGGGAATCTCAATCCGCACGACACTCCCGTGGTGTCGCGCCCGATACTGCCGGAAGCCCAATTCGCGCAGCAAACACTCGGCCTCCCCCACCTGCTCCAGCTTCTCTGCGGTGATCTTGCTGCCATAGGGGAAGCGCGAGGCGAGGCACGCCATCGCCGGCTTGTCCCACGTCGGCAGGCCGCGGTCTCGGGAAAACTCGCGCACGTCCTGCTTGGTCAGCCCGGCCTCGATGAGCGGCGCGCGCGCATCGCTCTCCTGCGCGGCCCGCAGGCCGGGGCGATGATCGCCGAGGTCATCGACCTGCGCCGCGTGGGCGATCCAGCGGATGCCTCGCTCGTCGGCGATGGCCCGAAGCTTGGTGAACAGCTCCCGCTTGCAGAAATAGCAGCGGTCAGGCGGGTTGTCCGCGAAACTGTCGATAGCCAGCTCCGAGGTTTCAAAGACCACATGCTCGACACCGAGATCGCGCACGAGCTGCAGCGAGGCTTCATATTCCGCGCCCGGGTAGACCTCCGACCGCGCC
>CAYWBK010000251.1:0-9072 GCA_964455745.1 uncultured Armatimonadia bacterium | reverse complement strand
GAGAGGACGTGGCCGCCGTGGGCGGCCGAGGGGGTGAGGTTGCCGTTCGCCCGGCAAACGGCGATTTTCAGGGCAGAGACACAGGGGGACACGGTGAACGCCCATCATTGGGCAGGCGGGCCGTTTCCCAGTCGTTCTCTGTGCCCTCTGTGTCTCTGTGGTTCAACGCCGTTCGCCCTTCATCTGGGGATACGGTCAGCCTCTGACAACATTCCAAGCGCTTCGCCCGCTGGTGGTCAAAGTGGCGTAGTAGTGCCAATGGAGACTCACCTTCCGGCCTCCTCTTCCCGCCCAGGCGGGATGGGCAGAGGGGAGAACGGCGACGGCTCGCGGGCGAGACGCCCGCGCCACGCGGAGAGCTTGAGGCAGCGGTCCCCTCACGCCTATGGTCAGGGCCGCCCTTGCCACGGCGTGTCATTGGGTTGCTTCTTCTTGCTCGGGGTCATCGAGGTGACAGGCATCTCCAGCGTCAGAGCCGGCTCGGACCGGGCTGCCGCTGCCAGGGCGCGCGCACTTGCCTGGACCGGCTCGGTGACAAACTCGGGCACGCTGTACGTGTACAGGCAGGAGTCGTAGAAATTGGGGTCCTCCTGCGGCACCAGGAGCGGCTTGGAGAAGACGCCTGAGGGGTCCACATGACTGAGGTAGGTTCTGGTGAACAGGCCGTCATTGCGCTTGCTGCTGAAGGCGATCCAGCGGCTGTTCCGGGACCAGGAATGCCATGACTCCGACCAGTCGCTGTTGATCTCCAAACGCCGGAGCGCCGCGGTCTTCAGGTCCATCACCCACAGGTCGCTGTCGGGCTGGAAGATGGGGAAGCACCCGTACTTGCACATGCACACCAGCAGGAACCTTCCATCCGGGGAGATGCGCGGCAGGAGCACACTCTTGCCGAGCCGTTGCCCCGAGATGACGGTCTCGCAGTCGCCCCACTTGCCGGTCTGGGGGTCATAGGCCACCCGCCGCAGGTCGTAGCGCACCTCGTCGAAATGCGCCGGGGGCACGGTCTCGCGATCGGTCCACAGGATCGGAGCGCTGCAGAAGTAGAGCCACTTCCCGTCGGGCGACCAGGTCGGGTAGGTTTCGAGGCGGTTGGGGTCTGAAAGCGCCGGTGTGGTCTGCGCGGACTTCTCTCCAATCGAGTAGACGAAGATATCGGAGTCCAGGTCCACGACATCGCGGCTCTCGGGTCTTACCGGATGGAAGAACTGCCTCACTTTGTTGAGCGAATAGGCTACCAGCCTGCCATTCGGATGCCAGGAGGTGTAGCCCCACGCGTTGCCGATCTTGGTGACCTTATCGCCCTCGGCCAGCAGGACCGCGTTGCCGTATCTGCCGCTGCGCATACCCACTGCCATCCGGTTTGTGCTACGGTCCGGGAACGCGTGGCAGTTGACACAGCCGTCGGCGAAGGAGCGGCCGTGGAAGACCTCCGACTGCCTGAAGGTGCGAAGATCGCGCTGGTAGATGCCCACATCCCGGTACACATTGTATAGCGGCTTGATGAGCCGATAGACCAGGTAAGGATCGACGGGGTCCGCGGAGATGGAGTTCGAGATCGGTGCGAAACGCTGCCAGTGGCGTTCGACGTCCTGTCGCCACACGTCAAAGGTGAGCGGCGCGCCGGGGTTTTGCTGCAGGAGACTGTGCCATTCAGCCTCTGGGATGCGCACCTGCGGGCGTCCGGTGTCGATCCGGATCGGTGTTCCGCGCTGGGAGCGTATCTCGACCACGAAGCGCCGTCCGGACTCTTGGATGCTGAAGTTGAGGGGCGCAAGGTTTGGGGGGACCACACAGCCCGAGTAATCGGGGTGAATGGCCGGTGGCCGCGCGATTGCCGTAGCCCCCTGGAGCCCCTCAGGCTCCGGCCGGCGACACCCGGTAAGCCCGGCGAGTGAGACGCAAGCCACGGCTACGAGCGCGACAATCCTCCTCATCGCCGCCCCACCCCCGAAGTCCCAAAGAGGCAGTAGTAGAAGTAGCTGTTCCCGTACTCTCGGGCGGTGGCGGCAGCGCAAGCCGCGGCGTTCCCCCGGGCCCGATAGTCGCTGACAATGCGCATGAACGCGTGGAAGCGACTTTCGACCGCAGGGTCGATCGCGTAGCCGTGGAGATCGACGTGAGCGCCTGTCTTGGCTTGCTGGAGCAACACGGCCTCCTGGTAGTGTACGGGCAGTTCGGGATACCCGAAGTCCCCGATGCGAGCCAGGTCGGCGACGAATTGGTCCAGGTCGCGACAAACCAGATGCCAGGCCAGCAGGTACTCGTAGGCCATGCGGTTGTGAGGGTTGCGTTCCAGAAGAGCCTTGCAGCGCCGGGAGAACTGGTAGACGTAGTCATGGCCGTCATCCAATAGCATCACGGAACGGACGCTCTGAATCTTGTCCTGCAGGTCCGCGGGAAGCCCCGTGTCCAGGCCGGCCAAGACCTGCTGTGCCCACTGGGAGTAGATGACATTCTTACTGAAAGCGCCCAGGACGATGCGAGCGGCCTCGGGCCGTCCCTCGATGAGGTGGATTTCCGCCAGGCGTTTGAGAACCGTCGGGCGCGGTCCGTACAACTCCAATACTTCGTATGCCTCGCGCTCCGCATCGCTCACCATGCCCATCTCGAGGTCGGGTTCGCCGATCTCGAAATAGGACAGCTTGCGGATCGTGAACTCGGCCTTGGTATCTGCCGGGAAGGCGATGCCGAGGAGCAGGCCTTGCGGGCTTTGGGGGTAAGAGAACATCTCGTAGGGCAGGCGTCCGGTGTGGTACAGGGCCATGTCAACGAGGTGGAAGGTGGCCGGCGTGTAATCGTCCGGTTTCAGGGCGCGCGCGCAGGACAACATCTGCGACCATTCGCCCTGTCGCATCATTCGCTCCAGGGTCAGCATCGCCTTCTGGCTTCGATCCACCGAACTCCCCGCCGCCAGCGCCACCACCACTACTCCCAGCAGCGCCCGCCGCCACAGGGGGGCACCGCCCCACACGGCCATCATGCGCGCCATGCGCGGCCGTCGTGAGACCGGCGTCCAACCGCGCGCCAGACTCGCGGTCAGCGGGAGGGAGAGCACGAGGCACACCAAGGCCCACGCTCCCTGGGGATCGGTCTCCGAGTGATACGGGAGAAGGCGCGCGAACGCGTCGCTCAAATCCACGTCCAGGAGGCGCACTCCCACAAGGTAGGGGACGGCCTCTGCCGACATCAGCCATAATAGAACCGCGAGCCGAGATTGGCGGACAAGCAGGTCGTACATGGCGCAAAGGAGGGCGAAGAGGAAGAAGAGGCCGCAAGAGACGTAATAGGCCGCCAAAGCCAGCCCCACACAGGCGGCCACGCGCCCTGCAGAGCGCCCCTCCGGGACGGCCATGTAGCACAGCGCGAACAGGACCGCGGCCAGCACTCCGATTAGGTTGCCCAAGTGGAACCCAAGCTGGCCGTACACTGCCAACAACGCTACACAGGGGATGAGCGCGAGCCAGCCGGGCTGCGAGACCTGAAGCCTCTTGAGGACTGCCCGGCTGGTCAAGTACAACAAAGCAGCCGCAACCGTGGCGATGAGTGGACCCGCCCAGGGGTAGTAGTACCACTGCATCAGCCACGCCTCGGCGTACCTGACGAGACCCCCGGGGTACCCAAGGCACCGCTCAAAGAACGGCAGGCCGCTCGTGAAACAGGGGAAGCACGCTGTGGCGTCATACTGCGCCGCCAGGGGCACTACCGCCCATGTGTAGAGCGGGACTACCGGGATCAGTGAGGCCAAGAGGCCCGGGCCGGGACCAGGGCGCTCACGCGCCAGCATCGCCGACGACCTCCAGACGCAAGGTGGGATGTCCGACGTGAGTATCGGGGGCAGCAGCGGCGCCCCCATCCTCAGTACGTTCGATTTTGAGCGCAGACTACCTTCGCCCTCGCGGGCCGGGTGTTCTTATAAATAGTATGAAATCGTGTAGCATCGGGGAAGCAGGACAAATCTCATCAGGTCTGGACGCCTTCCGGCGCAGCGTGTTGCGAGCTCCTCCGACACAGGGGGCAAAGCGCGCCATCCAAAAACGACGGGGCGGCCGGGAGCCCAGCGTCTCCAGCGGCCGCCCCTTTGTCGCCCCCCGTCCGCAGCGGTCGCGACAATCCTGTCGCGGCCGTCCCCGCCAGGATTGTCGAGGCCACGATCAGAGGCGGCTCTTCGCTAGCCCGCGCCCGGCTGCCTACGGCGGCGGAAGAAGAAGTACCCGACGATCAGCAGCGGCACCCAGATCACGGCTGTCGCCAGGAGCCACAGGCCCAGCTTGCCGGTGTTCTCCAGTGTCTGGGAGAAGAAGCGCCCCGGGCCGGCTTGCTCGATGAGCGTGAGGTCAAGCAGGGCGTAGTGCGTCTGCTCACTGAGCGATACGAGCGCGTTCTTGTGCTGACTGTTCGTGTTGCGCAACTCCTGAATCTGGCTGTAGAGCTGCTGCTTGCGCGCCGGGTCGGTTTCCTTCTCATACTCCGCGACCAGCTCGTCCTCGCTCGCGCCCGTCTCGCGGATGTCGCTACCGCGGTTGTTGTACTCCTTCGTGACATCCTCGCGCTCGCCGGTGAGTAGCTTCACCTTCCCCAGCTCGCGCAACTGGGCCATCACGCCCTCGAACTTGTCGATCGGAACGCGGGCGACGATGTGGCCGCGATTCTTGCCGTCGTCACGAACCTGGAGGTCCTCGGTCGTCGTGTGACCGTCGGCCTTCTCGATGATCGAGATCGCGCGGTCGTAGGCCTCCTCGACTTTAGGCACTTCCAACTCCATGCGCTTGCTGGTGATCCGCTGGCGGTCGCCGGACTCATCGCGCCAGGGAGGGGTCTCCGTCCCGCCGCCGGGGCGGTAGCCGCCGGATTTCGCACCGTCCGTGGGCCGGAATGAGGGGGAACTATATGGAGCCTCCGCCTTCATGGCTGCGACACCAGGGGCCGGGGCGGCCTTCGCGGCCCCCTTCATGGCCGCAGGCGGTGGGGAGTTGGGCTTGCCGGACGAGCCCGATGGTGTGGCGCTCTTCGGGCCCGATGTCCACCCGGGGGGCGCAGAAGGCGGTGGGGGAGGGGCCATGGCTATGTCGCCGCCCGCCCGCCCGCCGCTCGGCGCGGGCGCGGCGGCGATGCCCTTCTCCTCGCCGGGGGCGGGCGGTGGCATCATGGCCGGGCCGCCCTTCATCATCATGCCGGAAGGAGGGCCGGACATCGGCTCGGACTTCTTCGCCGGGGCGAACACTGCCATCATCGAGGCGATGCCCACGACGGCCAGGAAACAGGCCGCGATCGCGGCAATGGTGCGCAGAGGCGACCACCACGACTGCCCAGCCGGCGCGGAACTGCCGGCGGTTCGGGAGGCTTCTGCCTTGCGCAGGGCGCTGAGGCAGCGATCCTTCAGGTCGGCGGGCGGTTGCTCTTGCGGCAGGTTGTCGAGTACGTCCTCAAGGGGTGATTCGAAGTTGTCCGTATGTCCCTGATCCATCTTGAGCCTCCTTTCCCAGTCTGGGCTGCAACATCACCCAGAGTTTTTGCAGGGCGCGGTGCAGTCGCCATCTGACCGTGCCTGCGTCCACCCCGTCTCCGGCGGCGATCTCGGCCGCCGTCACCCCCGCGAAATAGCGCAAGGCCACAACCCGGCGGTAGACCTCGGGCAGGCGCTGGACTGCGCCGCAGATGAGGTCGCTTTGCTCGCGAAGTTGCGCGAGGTCCTCGGCGGAAGGTTGAGGATCGACCAGCTCCTCGCTGAGCTGATCGGGCGGCTCCTGCCAGCCCGATTTGCGCCGCCAGTTGCGGTTGCAGTTGAGAGCGACCCCGTACAGCCAGGTCTCCGGGCGCGCCCGGCCGGCATAAGTGTGGGCGCTTTGGTAGGCTGCGACGAACGACTCCTGCGTGAGATCAGCGGCGGTCTCGCGGTCGCCGGTGAGGCGCAGGTGCAGGTTGAAGATCCGGGCGTGCTGGTCGTTGACAAGCTCATCCCAGGCAGCCCGGTCGCGGCGTTTAATCCCCGCGCCGCGGTCGGAATCCGTGAAGACAGCAAGCAGGCTGAGTATCATGGTCGATCAGCCCCGCTCGGCCTGCCTGTCTCGGGCGTCGTGGCCGACATCAGGATCGCCTCCCAGTTCGTGGCGTTGGCACGTCAACAGTGTAGTGGTGTTGGGGTGGGGGAGTGTTGGAGGATTCTTTGGGGGAGGGAACGGCAATGGCCCTACCCCGTAACTGCGCTGCGCGCAGTACCGCTGCGCGGGGCACCCCTCCCGTACCGGGAGAGGAACGACTAACGGCAATGGCCGGCAAAGTTCCCTCCCCGCTGTACCGCGCTCCGCGCAGTCCGACGAGGCTGGGATGAGGTCGCCATCCTACGCGGTGGCAACCTCACTTCGGCCCCATTGGGTCGGGACAGTGCCCCCCTTGAACAGTGGCCCCCCCCTTGAACAGCAGCCCCCTTTCAACAGTGGCCCCCTTTTAGCAGTGGCCCCGACAATCGTGTCGGGGATGGACGCCACTACGGGGAATCCACGACGGGATTGCCGCGGCCACGGTAGCTCACTGCGGCGGTTGCCAGGTGGCGAGGTCGGTGCGGGTGCAGGCGGAGATGAGGTCGAAGGCCGTGTCTACAGTGATGATCGCCTGAATGGAGTGAGCTTGCATGATCGCGCCGTGGACGGCGACGCGGAATGAGAGCCGCGGCTCGGCACGCATTAGGGTGAAGGCGCGGGACAGATCGGCGGAGGTCAGCTCGTAAACGACAGGGACAACTCGCATGAACTGGTCGGCGAGGTCTACGCCCTCCTCAGGCCGGCCTAGACCGGCGAAGCGATACATGATGTCCTCGATCGCTGTCGCGCTGGTCGCGGCCTCGATCGAGCTCGCGGCCACGGCGCGTAGGACCTCGATCGCGGCCTGCTTGTAGCGCTGGGCGCGGCTGGCGGCGTACATGGCGACCGTGCTGTCCAGATAGTAAGTCACTGCATGCGCCCCCTTTCCACCTGACCGGCCAGGCCCTCCGGCGTGCCGACAGGCAGGTTCAGAGACGCCAGGCGCTCGACTGCGGCGAGACGCCCCTGCTCGCTTTGCTCGGCGAGCAACCGCTCGAGGGCCTCGCGCACAAGTTCACCGAGGGAGCGGCCGGTTCGCGAGGCCAGCTTTTCGGTGCGCTCATAGAGGTCGGGGCTTAGAAGAACGGAGAGGCGGCGGGAGAATGACATTATATCATCACCATATTATGTGCATGAGCCAGAATGATAGTATATTGATACTATAGCCTAGAGCCAGCAGTGTCAAGCTGTGGCGACGTGTGCGGATACCGAAAGCTCCCGATCGGGGGCTGTGGGCAACGAGGACGATCCGCCCGGGACGCTGGCGTGCCTGCAACCAATTCCTCAATAGCAATGTGGCTGCGCGATCTATCACGCCCGATCTGCTGCACTGCTGCGGGGGTATGCTCAATGGATATATGTACCCCACTAGGGTATCTATACAGACGAAGCGTGACGTCTTTGGCTGTTTTCGCATTTGAAGCCGTAAGCAACACGAGTTTCTTCGTGTATGTCCGCTGGACCTGCTATTGTGGAAAACTCTATGCCTAGTGGAAAACTATTCTCTGTTGTTCTACTGCAACCAGTTATGAAGGAGTTACGACCTGCGCGATGCCCTGGGGCAGCGGGGTTTGTGGGCCTGAACTGAAGTCGGAGGTCGGTATTTGTGAGGTCGAAGGTCGGTAAAGGCGCGGATCGACTGAAGTCGAAGGTCGGCATTACTGAAGTCGAAGGTCGGTATTTGAGGACGCGGGTTTTAGGTTTTAGGAACGGCAGGGACGGCGAACGGCGAAGACGGCAACGGCATGGCCGGCGTCGTCGCTAATGCGTTCCGGGTTCTGGGTAGACGTTGATGAGTGTCTCGGGAGACTTGAAGTTCATGCCCTCGGAACGGATGTGTACGCGATAGACGAAAGGCCGCTGGTTGTCGTCGGGGGGGCGTGGGGCGGCGATTCGCAGGTTGAAGGCCCCGGAAGGCTCGGGCAAGTGCCGGTTTCCGGGGATCGACCTGATGACCTCCCCCGTCTGCGCGTCCACTATGTCTATGGAGATCACTACGACCGCCGTCGGCTGAGCCGTGCCGACGACATCGAAGTTCGGCCCGACCCGGTCTCCCTCTTTCGGGCTCGTCACCACCGGCGCCTCGGTCGGCGGGGGTGCGGCGGCCACAGCCGGCGCCGGATTCGCGGTCAAAGTGACCGGCATGTACCGGGTGATGCGCAGCGAGCCATTGGGGCCGATCGCGCGAGCGGCGATCCAGATCGCGATCGAGGCGTCCGCACGGTGGAGGAGCAGCGGGCAGGTGATCGCAACCATCGAAGCCCCGCCCGTGGCCGTGTTCGCGTCCCCGATCCGGCGGAGCGCCTCGTCGCCGACGAATATCCCGCCCTGCCAGTCGTAATCATTCGCTTTCGAAAAGGGGGTAGAATCGGGAAACCGCATCCAGAGGTTCGGGACGATGATGTGGTCCACGAACGCTCCGAGCGAAGCGATGACCGACGGCGGCGCGAGAGCGACGAGCGGAGATACCCAGTTGGCGTTCGGGGAGGAGGTCAGGAACTGCTTGCACTGGTTGCCCGAGGCGGGGCAGTAGCTGCCGTATGGCAGGGCCCCGTAGTTCGCGCCGGCGGCCGTATGCTCGTACCCGAACGCGACCACGCCGAACACGAGCCTGCCCCCCTGCGGAGCGAGAAGTTGGACGGTCACGGTCGTAGTCTGGTTGGGGGTGGTCACAGCCGGACCGTAGACGGCAGCCGCAAAGCCGCCGTCCAGAGGGTGCTGGACGATGAGTGTGGAGCCGTCTGTGTATTGCGGCGGGAAGGAAGCGCCAAAGGCCCAGGCGGGAATTAGAGCCGCCAGGAGCAGAGTCGTGCGTGTCACGGGAGATCACCACAGGGGGGGATTCGACGCGAAGGGGCGGAAGGCCTTCTACGAACCCTCATCCTCGCCCCCGGGTCCGCCCGCTGATTGCAGGTAGGACTGCCGCAAGCGTGGCGTCAGGGAACGGCGAGGGGAACAGGATTGATAGGACTTGGGGGATCACGACATGGCG
>CAYWBK010000250.1:0-9185 GCA_964455745.1 uncultured Armatimonadia bacterium | reverse complement strand
AAGTTCACGCTTGACAAACCGTTTCATAGAGGCCGGACTACGGGACCGCTGGCTCGCCAGCCGTACAAGTATCCGGCCCTGCCGTTCACCCAGCGGGACGGGTGAGGCCGGGGGTGAGGCGCCGTCAGCTATCCCCATCTCCCGGAACGGGAGAGGTGGCCCACCGAAGGCGGGATGGGGTGGGGTGGGGCCGTCAGCCGCACGCCCTCACGAACTCCGCGAACAAACGCGCCGCCGGGTCGCTCTTCGTGAACATGATCTCCGGGTGGAACTGAACGCCGATGCAGAAAGCGGCATCGGGGTTCTCAATCGCCTCAATCACCCCGTCAGCGGCTCGGGCAACCACTACAAACCCCTCCCCCACCTCGTCCACCGCCTGATGATGAAACGTGTTCGCGCAGATCGTCTCGCACCGCAGAACCGCGGCGAGGCGGCTGCTTGCCTCGATCTCGATCTGGTGCGTTCCGTACCATCCGGGGGCGTCCTGACTGTGCTTGATCGCGCCCTGGACTTGCGAGGGGATGTCCTGATACAGCGTCCCGCCGGTGAAGACGTTCATCGCCTGGATGCCTCGGCAAATGCCCAGACATGGCATTTCGGGATGCGCCATCGCGTGCCGCACGACCACCTCATCAGTCACGTCGCGCAGCGGGCTGATCCTGCCCAACTTGCCGATCGGATTCCGCCCGTAGCGGGCAGGGTCGACATCCGGCCCGCCGGTGATCAGCACGCCGCTCACCGCCGCCAGCGCTGCTTCAGCCACCTCGGGGTCCTCGGCGCACGGGATCAGCACGGGCACTCCGCCGGCCGCGACGATGGCCTCCGAGTAGTGACGCGGCGTCCCGTCGCAGCGGTCCCAGCCGCCGCTTGCGTCTTCGGATAGCACGCCGGCAATGATGCCGATCAGGGGTTTCATGATCTGGGCCTCGAGCTTCCGATTTGCACGGCAATGATGATCGCGCAGATCACCAGCAGCGCGAGCCATCCGCCCCGGTGGCAGAGCGACAAGCCGTCGAGCGGCACAACGCGGGATTGCGCAACGCCGGACTGGAGTTCCGGCACAGCGGCGGCCACGACGCCGTAGGGAGAGATGATCGCGCTCCGGCCGGTGGTGGCGGCCCGGACGACCCACTTGCGCGATTCGACCGCCGGGAAGACCGCTGCCGCCGAATGCTGATACACCTCGCCCGACCCCTCCGCCCAGGCATCGCTGGTGATGATTGTGACGATCTGCGCGCCCTTGCGGCAGACATCGCGCACCGCATCCCCGAAAAGGCCCTCAAAGCAGATCAGGGCGCCGATCCGCGCCGATCCAACGCGCAGCACATTCCGTGGGCCGCCAGGAACGTAGTCGATCATGCGGATTGGATAGCGCTCCAGGAACTTCAGCTTGTCCCGGTATGGCACGTACTCGCCGAAGAGCACGAGGTGATCCTTGCGGTACCGGTCGGCGATCTCGCCATCGGGGCCGAAAACGAAGGCGGTGTTGTAGATCTTCCCCGGGCCGGCGCTCTCCGAAGCTCCCACCAGCAGGAAACTGCCCTGCGCTCGTGCCAAAGCGCTCAGGCGATACTGAAACACGATGTCTCCGGGCCAGTCCAGCACGACCGGCAAAGCGGACTCGGGCCAGACGACCAGGTCCGCCCTGTCATCCCCTGTCGCGCCATCCTTCGTCATCGCCTCATAGATGTCTGCCGATTTCCGGGCATCATCGTCGGTGACCGGCGTGTGCAGGTCGGCGTTTCCCTGCACCACACGCACGCGCAGGCCGGCGTCCGCATCCCTCGACCTGTCCCCCGCTCCGACGACCGCTACACCCCACAGTGAAGCCACGGCGACAGTCACCAGCGCCCACTGCAGAGCCCGGTATCCGGCGCTCGAACGGCCGGTGCGCAGAGCGCGGAGGAACTCCGCCAGCGCCGCATTCACCCAGACCACCAGGAAGGTGATACCCCCGACCCCGAACACGCTCGCTACCTGCAGGACGGGCAGCAGGGAGTGCTGGGTGTGCCCGAGGCTGCCCAGCGTCAGCGACAGCCCGCCGAGGTTCCCGCGCAGGAACTCGACGAGCGCCCAAACTGCAGCCGCGCTCAATGACCGCCAGACGGGGGAGGTTTCGCGTCGCCACAGCAGATACACACATGTGCCCGCAGGCGTGAGGATGACCGCCTCGAAGGCTGCCAGCGCCAGCCACGGCAGCGAGCCGTACATCACCAGGTACTCGAAGAAACCCGCCATAAAGACGAACGACTGCAGGGCAGACACGAGGATTGCCTGGCCCGTGCTGCGGCATTTCGCCAGGGCGATGAACAGGGGAATCATGCCGACCCAGGCGAGCGGCCACAGGTCGGCGGGAGGGAATGCGAAAAAAACGAGGAAGCCAGACAGCGCCGCCAGCAGATAGGGGGCCGCTCCGGGCCCTCTTGGCGGCGACGCCGAACGCTGACCGACGGATGATGCGCTGGAGGTTGCCATTGTGCCGTCCGGAACTGTGGGCGACGCGGCTACTCGTCCACGGCGATGCTGCCCCCGCGCAGTTTCTCAAGGAATCCGTGCATGCGCTCCAAAGCGAGCTTGAGGTTATCGAGGCTCGTCGCGTAAGTGCACCGCAGGTAGCCCTCACCGCACGGCCCGAAGGCATCGCCCGGCACCGCCGCAACGCTCTCCTCGAACAGCAGCGACTTGGCGAAGGCCCGCGACTTGAGGCCGGTGGCCTCGATAGAGGGGAAGGCGTAGAAAGCGCCGCGTGGCTCGAAACAACGTAGGCCGATTTCATTCAACCCGGCGACGAACAGCCGGCGACGCTGATCGTAAGCGGACACCATCCGGCGCATCTCGTCCTCGCAGTGCAGCAGCGCCTCGGTCGCCCCGATCTGCCCCATAATCGGCGCACACAGGGCGGTGTAGGCGTGGATGCGGACCATCGCATTGACGATCTCGGCGGGGCCACAGGCATACCCGATGCGCCAGCCGGTCATGGCGTAGGCCTTCGAGAACCCGTTGAGGATCAGGGTCCGCTCGCGCATTCCGGGGAGCGACGAAAAGCATGTATGCGTGCCGTCGTAGGTCAAGTGCGCGTAAATCTCATCCGACAGGACGATCAGATCGTGCTCGCGCGCGACGGCGGCGATCTGAGCCAGTTCCTTGCCGGTCATCACAGCCCCGGTCGGATTGCTGGGGTAGCCGATCACCAGCGCCCGGGTTTTGGGCGTGATTGCGGCTCTGAGCGCCTCCGGTCGGAGCTTGAAATCGTCCTTCTCGTAGGTCGTGATCGTGACCGGAACGCCTCCGGCGAACACGACCGAGGGCTTGTAAGAGACGTAACACGGCTCGGGGACGATAACCTCATCGCCGGGATTGAGAATCGCGCGCATGGCCACATCCATGCCCTCGCTGACCCCCATCGTGACGACGATCTCCGTCTCGGGGTGGTACTCGACGCCATAGCGCGTCGCGATGTCCGTGGAAATGGCCCGGCGAAGCTCGATCAGGCCATGGTTGCTGGTGTAGGAGGTGGCGCCGTTGCGCAGGGAATCGATGACGGCGTCGCAGATCTTCCAGGGAGTCGCGAAATCCGGCTCGCCAACGCCGAGGCTGACGACATCGTCGCGCCCGATGACGAGATCGAAGAACTCGCGAATGCCCGAAGGCGGCATTGTAGCGGCCATGTGGGATGCAAGAGGGCGTTTCTGGGGGTTCATGGGGCCACCGCCAGCCGCCTGTTGGGCTGCTCCTCATTCACAACGGTACCTTCCATCTTGTAGGTCTTCAGCACGAACGAAGTCGCAGTGCCGCGCACACCGGGGATGGGGGCCAGCTTCTCCGCCACGAAGCGCGCCACCTCACGGAAGTCCTCGCCCTCGACCACGACGGTCAAATCCGAGGCCCCGGACATAAGGTAGACCGAATGCACCTCATCGAACTTGCTGATGTACTCGGCGATTGCATCGAATCCAGCCCCGTGTTCGGGCGTCGCGGAGACGTCGATGAACGCGAAGACCTTCTTGCCGCCCGCTGCCTCCCAGTTGACGAGGGCGCTGTAGCGCAAGAGGATTCTGTCTTTCATGGCCCGGTCGATGGTGGCGCGGACGTCGTCGACGTTGAGGTTCAAGCGGACCGCGATCTCCTCCGGCGTCGTGCGGCTGTCTTCCTCGAGAATCTGCAGTATCGCGCGCATCACGGCATCTCCCTTGGTCGCCAGGGTGGCGCAGCAGTGACCTGGGACGGCTCCCCCCTCAACTCCGCTGACCGGCGGCTTCGCGCTCCTCTTCAATGCACCGGACAGACTTGCCCTGAGCCCTCAGGGCGGCGCACTCCTCATTGCTGCACGGCTCGACATGGATGATGACAGACGTCTCCGGAAGCTCCTGGGCGATCTGCCCCTCGAGCTTGTCGCAAAGGTCATGGGCCTCATGGACCGACATCTCAGAGCAGACGACAAGGTGCAGGTCGAGATGCCGCTCCCTGCCGGCGCGGCGAGAGCGCAGCGCGTGGAAGCCGACGTGGCGCCCCTCGTGGTCCGCGACGAGTCGCTTGATGACCTCCAGTTCCTCCGGCGGCAAGGAGCGATCCAGAAGCTGGCCGAGGGCCTCGGTCGCCAGCCGGTAGCCCTGGAAGAGGACCAGGGCCGCGACGAAGAGCGCTATGATCGGATCGAGTATCTGCCAGCCGGTGAGGGCGATGACGCCCAGGCCGACGAACACGCCGGCGGAAGTGACGACATCAGTTCGCAGATGCCAGGCGTCGGCCTGCAGAGCAATCGAATCGTGCTTCTTCGCCATGCGGAAGAGATAGGCCGACACGCCGAAGTTGACGACCGCCGATGCGCCCATGACGCCCATGCCCAAGCCCTGCGCCATAGTCTCGGACGGCCCTTGCAATAGCTTCGAGATCGCGTGGTAGGCGATCAATAACGCGGCCAGGCCAATCAGGATTGCCTCGACAGCGCCGGACAGGCTCTCGAACTTTCCGTGCCCGTACTCGTGCCGCTCGTCAGCGGGCTCGTTGGCTTTGCGGATGCTGAAGAAGGCCAGCAGAGACGCCACGAGGTCGTTGGCGGAATGCACCGCCTCGGACACAACGCTGATTGAGCCGGAGGAGAGGCCCGCGACGAGCTTCGCGGCCGTCAGCACCGTGTTGGAGACGACGGAAAGCCGAGCGGCACGTGATGTTTCGACGGACCGGACAGACGTGGACATCTGAACTCAACAGCTTCCTGTAGGGGCACGGCCCGAGAGCCGTGCGGCATTCGCGCGGTCCGCGTGAACCCGGCACGCAGACCGGCACTTGCGCAAGCGGCAGGGCTGCGAGGCCCTGCCACTTCGTTGTCGTAAGACCTCAGTTCGGGGCAACACATCGGGCACGGCGCGCTAAAACCGCCGCTTGCCGCCTTTGCCGCCCTTCTTGGACTTGCGGCGTTCCCGGCGTTCCTCGCGCTTCTCGTCCTGCGCTCGTTCCTCGGCCCGGCGAATGGCTTCGAGAGCGCCGACTTTCTCGCCCGCGCCACCTTCGCTCTGCGTATCTTCGGTGGCGGTCGCGGCGCCGCGGCTGGCGCTGGTCGAGGGGCGGCTCGCGACGCCGGCGGCTCGACGGGGGCGCGAGGCTTCCTCAGCCTTGCGCTGGCGCGACCAACGGTCCCAGACCACAACAAGCTGGCTGGCGTTGAAAATCGAGGAGTACGCGCCCAGCGTGATCCCGATGATCAGCGACAGCGAGAACCCCCGAAGGGTCTCTCCACCGAAGATGAACAGGGCGAAAAGGGTGAGCAATACGGTCAATACCGTGTTGATCGACCGCGCCATCGTCTGCAGCAAGCTCGCATTGACGACGTCGTGGAACGGCGTGAAACGGTGCAGCTTGCGGTTCTCGCGGATGCGGTCCATGATGATGACCGTATCGTGCATCGAGAAACCGAGTACCGTAAGGATCGCCGCCACGAACCAGCTATTGAGTTCGACGCGCAGCATGGCCATGGAGCCGGTAAGGATGCTGGCGTCGTGCAGCAGGGCGATGACGGCGGCCACGGCGAAGCGGAACTCATAGCGAACTGTGATGTAGATCAGGATAAGGAAGGTGCCGAGCAAGAGCGCCTTGATGGCGTTGTTGCGCAGGTCGGCGCCGACGATCGGCCCGACCATCTCACGTCCGACGCTCTCGACTTGCCCGTACTGGCTGGCGAACGTGGATGTGAGGACCTGCCTGATCTTGGCGTCCTCATCCGTCTGCGCCTCGCTCGTCTGGGCCTGCGTCCGTATGAAGACGCGCCGGCCCTCCGAAAGCTGTATCTCGGTCTTCGTAAGCCCGATGGAATCGAGCGCCGAGCGGACCTTCGCGACCGCGTCCGCCTCCTGCGCCGCGCCGACGGCGATGGGCTGGGCGAACTCGTACTGCAGCAGGCTGCCGCCGGTGAAGTCGATGCCGTAGTTCAACCCGAACGCGATCCAGCAGCCAAGGCCGATCACGAACAGTACGCCGGAGAGCGTGAACCACATCCAACTCCGCCCGACTAGATCCCAGGTTTGTCTGCGCCAAAAGTCCACGACTGCTAGACCTCCTTGAGCGAGGCTCGGGTCAATTGGACACCCGCGTCAGCTTGGCCGCCGATCGTTTGCCTGCCCACGCTACTCCGGGTCGACAGGGAGCCGACCTCCGCTGCCGTTGTGCGAAGATCAGTGCTGCCTACTTCGTCTCTTCCGCAGGCATTCTCACGCCATATAGGTGGTGCTTCTGCCCATACTCGGTATCGGCGACGATCGACACCAGCCAGTAGCTGACCGTCACCGCGGTGAACAGCGACGCCGCAACGCCGAGGAACAGCGTAACTGCGAAGCTCTTGATGACGCTGGTGCCCAGGAAATACAGGACCGAGCACGTGATCAGCGTCGTCACATTCGCGTCGATGATCGCGGTCCAGGCGCGCTTGAAGCCCGCGTCGATCGCGGCCCGCATCGTCTTGCCCGCCCACAACTCTTCCTTGAGGCGCTCGAAGATGATGACGTTCGCGTCAACGGCCATACCGATCGACAGGATTACACCGGCAATGCCCGGAAGGGTGAGCGTCGTGCCGGCAAGGGCCATAAGCGCGAACAGCATCAACACATAGAGCGCCAGAGCGACATCGGCCATCAAGCCGGGCAAGCGGTAGTATGCCACCATGAACAGCAGGACGAGGCTGAGGCCGATGATGCCGGCCATGAGGCTCTTATGGATGGCGTCCTCGCCGAGCGTGGCGCTGATCGCGCGCTTCTCGGCGATCTCCAGCGGCACGGGAAGAGCGCCGGCGTTCAGCAGCAGCTTCAAACGCCCGGCATCCTCGGCGGAGAACTTGCCCTCGATGATGCCGCCGCCCTGCAGGCGCGACCTGATGACCGGGGCCATCTGGCACTTGCCGTCGAGAACGATCGCCATCAGCCGGCCCACATTCTGCCCGGTGAAGTCGGAGAAGGCTCTCACGCTCGCCTGCCGCATATTGAAGTGGACGACCCAGTCGCCCTTATCGCCGGGGCCGATGGTGGAGTTGCTCTCCAGATCGCGACCGGTGAACTTGGCTTCGGACTCCGCCATCACGCGCTCCCAGGGAACGGTCTGACCGGTCGTTTGGTCCTGCCATTCACTGTAGTCGTCTCGCTCCGCACCGGGGGCGGAGTAGCGCTTCGGGATGAGGCGGAACTCCAGCATGGCGGTGCTCTTGAGCGTGTCGATGACCCTCTCGGGGTCCTTGACGCCGGGGAGTTCGATGATCAGGCGGTCGGCTCCCTGCTTCTGGATGAGAGGCTCGCGGACGTCGCCCATCGAGTACAGACGCCGGTCGATAATGTCCTTGACCTTGTCGGCGGTGTCCGGGCCGACGAAGACCGTCTCCAGCGGCCCCGCGACGATCTCTTCCGGCTTGAGCACTCCGGCGAGTTGCTCCGTGAGGTACTCCTGGACGAGCTTCTGCTCGCGGTTGGCGGTCTTATCGTCATTGGCGCGCGTCTCGATTGACAGCAGGTTCGGCGCGACCATCTTCACGACGCACTCGTCCTCGGGGACGCCGTTTCTAACCAAAGTCGTCTTGACCTTGCCAGCAAGTTCCTCCCCGCTTTGCAGCTTGGCGTTCTTCGGAGCGGGCGCGGGCGTCGCGCCTTCCGGAGTCTTGGCCTGGGCCCCCTCAACCTCGGCCATCGGCTTGCCCTCGGGGCTGGAGAAGGTCATCTTGGTGGAGGGAAGGCATCGCAGGACAACGTGAGCCCCGCCCTGCAGGTCAAGCCCCAGCCGGATGTTCGGACGCGGGCGATAGATGGCGAATGATGAGCCGAGCCTGAGCAGAGGCTCCTCCTGCGAGCCGCTGGAGGTCCCTTCCGAGACGTCCTTGATGCCCTGGTACTGCGTACCGAGAATCTGGAGGATCTTGGCCTCGTCGCCCTTGGCCTGCTCCTCGGTCAGCGGGAGGGTCTCCACCTCGATGAGGTTATTGCCGAGGATCTTGATCCCGTTGATATGCTTGGTCTCAATGCCCCCGGTCACCAGCGCCTGCTTCAGCTCGTTGGCCTTCGTGTCCTTCTCGGCATCCGTCGTCACGATGGCCTGCGGCAAGCTGAATCGGAAGGTGCCGTTTATGTCTATCGGCCCCTGCTTGGCCGTAGACCGAATCGGCTGGAAACCGATCACGAACGATACGATGGCGATGGCCGCCATCGTCAACATCCAGTACCTCTTCCGCGACTGCATGGGGTGCATCTCCTCCAACGAGCCGGATGATGGACCGGGCGTCGTCTAGCCGCGAGACCGCCGCGGGGACGCCCTTGACCGCAAGGGATAGCGACCGTTGCGATAGGCGCGAGCGGGTGTGCCACCCGGCGCTTGTCACAAATGAGGGCCGCAGCCTGAGGCTCCGGCCCCTTTGCTCCCCTGCGGCACGACTACCGTCCGTGGACCATTGCGGCGGAACGGGTGCGGCTACTCATGACCCGAAATCCCCCCGCACGGGGCCTGGGCAAACGACCTCGCGAGCCCCCGTCGCCGCCAAGATCCGAAATGACATGCCCGAAAACGACTCCGAATGTCCTCGCACAGCCCGGGGGCCGCCCGAGAACGAACCACGGCATTATAAGCCGGGCCTTCGCCCGTGTCAAGCCGCGCGCGGCTTGGGGCAGGAGCATCGTTTTTAGGTTTGTGTCCTCATAGGTGGTTGAGCGGCTTGTCGG
>CAYWBK010000249.1:0-9228 GCA_964455745.1 uncultured Armatimonadia bacterium | reverse complement strand
ACAGAACCTCCTTGCTCCCAAAAAACACCCACCACTTTGCGCGGTCACACCCCCTGCCACCCATCGCATTGACGTCCCAGCGCAAGAGTGGTATAAGCAGGCTACGCAACCAAATAGGCCCGCTAGGGGTGTCGGTGGTAAGACCGGCTGAGAGACGTGCTTCGCGTCAACCCTAGAACCTGACCCGGCTCATACCGGCGTAGGAAAGCGGAGATCGCTGGACCAGCTTCTCACTCTCAAAGGTCGCTATCCCCGCTTCTTACAGGGTAGCGGCTTTTTTGACTTGCATACGAGGCAACTGCAAGAGTCTGTAGGAGCACTCTCCGCGCCGGGCTGTGCCCGGCAATGCGACCGGACCCCATAGTGTGCCAAAATAGCGTCTATGGAGACGAAAACATGTCTCTATCGCGGCGTATTAACGGCAATCGCGGTTTGGCGACCGCTCCTACAGACGACGCAGCGACTTTTGCAATTACCTCATACGAGGTCACGCATGACACAAGACACCAGCACTGAGGCCACGCAAAGCACAGCGGCGCAGGTCGGGGCTGACGATCACCTCCTGCCGGCCTCCCGGAAGGTCTACGTCCAGGGCGCCCTCCACGCCGACGTACACGTGCCGATGCGCGAGATCGCACTGACAGCTACCCGTGGGCGGGACGGCAGCATCATCGCCCAGAACGCCCCCGTGCGCGTGTACGACACGAGCGGGCCCTATACAGATCCCGATGTCACGACCAACATCCGCGAGGGTCTTCCCCGCCTTCGGGAGCCGTGGATTCGCCAACGCCGGAGCTCCGGGCTTGTGACCCAGATGCAGCTCGCCCGCGCCGGCGTCGTCACCCCGGAGATGGAGTTCATCGCCATCCGCGAGAGCATGGGCCGCGATGACTTGCGGGAAACGATAACGCCGGAGTTCGTCCGCGACGAGGTGGCCCGCGGTCGCGCGATCATCCCCGCCAACATCAACCACCCCGAATCCGAGCCGATGATTATCGGTCGCGATTTCCTGGTCAAGATCAACGCCAATCTCGGCAACAGCGCCATCGCCTCCTCGATCGACGAGGAGGTGGAGAAGATGACATGGTCCATCCGGTGGGGCGCGGACACCGTCATGGACTTGTCCACCGGCCCGGACATCCACGAGACGCGCGAATGGATCCTGCGCAACTCCCCCGTGCCTGTCGGCACAGTGCCGATCTACCAGGCGCTGGAGCAAGTTGGGGGCAAGGCGGAGGAATTGACCTGGGAGGTTTTCCGGGACACCCTCATCGAGCAGGCGGAACAGGGCGTGGATTACTTCACCATCCACGCGGGCGTCCTGCTGCGGCATATCCCTCTGACCGCCCGCCGCATGACCGGCATTGTCAGTCGCGGAGGGGCAATTCTGGCCAAATGGTGTCTCGCACACCACCAGGAGAACTTTTTATACACGCACTTCGGCGATATCTGCGAGATCATGGCGACTTATGACGTCGGCTTCTCGCTCGGAGACGGCCTGCGGCCGGGCTCGATCGCCGACGCCAACGATGAGGCGCAATTCGCCGAACTGCGGACGCAGGGTGAGCTGACGCAGATCGCGTGGGACCGCGGCTGCCAGGTGATGAACGAGGGGCCCGGCCATGTGCCGCTCCATCTGATCAAGGAGAACATGGACAGGCAACTGGAGTGGTGCCAGGAGGCCCCCTTCTACACCCTCGGGCCGCTGACCACGGACATTGCTCCGGGCTACGATCACATCACCAGCGCGATCGGGGCGGCGCTCATCGGCTGGTATGGGACGGCGATGCTGTGCTACGTCACGCCGAAGGAGCACCTGGGGCTGCCCAACAAGAAGGACGTCAAGGATGGCGTGATCGCATACAAGATCGCGGCCCATGCCGCCGATCTTGCCAAGGGACATCCCGCCGCGCGGGCGTGGGACGATGCCATCAGCCGGGCGCGCTTCGAGTTTCGGTGGGAGGACCAATTCAACCTGGCACTCGATCCGCTGACGGCGCGCGCGTTTCACGACGAGGCCATGCCGCAGGGAGACGGGAAGCTCGCGCATTTCTGCTCCATGTGCGGCCCCCGCTTCTGCGCGATGCAGATCAGCCGCGAGGCGCGAGACGAGGACGAAGACCCGCACGAGACGGCGTCTGAAGCCGTTGAGGCGGGCCTGCGGGAAAAGGCGAAGGAGTTTCGGGAGACGGGCGGCGACATCTACGTCGCTGCCGAGGTACGGAAGGAGCAGGACAAATGAGCGAAGTTTCAGATGCAGAGGCGACGTGCTGCTCGCCGTGTGGGCAGGCGGCGGACGAGGACCTGCTGGAGATCGGCGGCAAGAAGTTCCGATCGCGTTTAATGCTCGGCACTGGCAAGTACCGCGATGCCGAGGAGATGAATGCCGCCCTCGAGGCGTCGGG
Source organism: uncultured Armatimonadia bacterium (assembly GCA_964455745.1). Taxonomy (GTDB): domain Bacteria; phylum Armatimonadota; class Zipacnadia; order Zipacnadales; family CAYWBK01; genus CAYWBK01. Next base: position 6,823 of record CAYWBK010000249.1, on the reverse strand, counting down.
CTGCGAGATCGTTACTGTGGCCTTGCGTCGAATCGATCTCAACCAGCCCAAGCGCAGCATCCTCGACGAGATCGACTGGAAGAAGTACCACATCTTGCCGAATACCGCCGGGGCCCGCACCGCCGAGGAGGCGATCCGCACGGCGCGCATGGCCCGGGCGATGGGCCTGTCGGACTGGATCAAGGTCGAGGTCATCCCTGACCCCACGTACCTGCTGCCCGACCCGCTAGGCACTTTCGAGGCGTGCAAGACGCTTGTGGCTGAGGGGTTCATCGTGCTGCCGTACATCCACGCCGACCCTGTTCTGGCGCTGCGCCTGCAGGAAATCGGCACTCACACGGTCATGCCGCTGGCCTCTCCCATCGGAAGCGGGCAAGGCGTCAAGACGCGTGACGCTATCAGCATCATCGTCGCGCAGGCGACAGTGCCGGTTGTCGTGGACGCGGGAATCGGTGTACCCAGCGAGGCGGCGGAATCGATGGAACTGGGCGCTTCGGCCTGTCTCATCAACACCGCGGTCGCGCGTGCTCAGAATCCGGCGACGATGGCCGCGGCGATGCGTCTCGGCGTCGAAGCGGGACGCAAGGCATACCTGGCCGGGCGGATACCGGTGCTGCCGTACGCCTCGGCCAGCAGCCCGACCGAGGGTGTCGTTCGATAAGCGAGAGCATTTGGAGGCGCCGGACGTGTCGACGCTGGGGACAGGGCCTGTCTTGATGATGGTCGCACCGTGTGATGCCCGGCTTCGCGAGATCGTCGCGGAAGCGATCGCCGGCGGAGTGAACGTGGTCCAGTTCCGAGATAGGGCAGCATCCTCCAACCCGTTGCGGGAAGCGGCGGTGATGTTGCGGGAAGTTTCGGGTGGACGTGCGGCCCTTCTCGTCAACTCGGACGCAGCCCTGGCTCGCGATGCCGGAGCGGACGGCGTCCACCTGCCGGAGAGCGGCATCACCACCGTGCGAGAGGCGCGAGGCATCGTCGGCGCTGATCGGCTCGTTGGCTGCTCCGTCCACTCCGTTGAGGCCGCAAGACGGGCCCAGGACGACGGCGCGGACTATCTGATCGCGGGGACGATCTTCGCCTCCGCGTCTCATCCGGAACGCGCCCCGGCAGGGCTGGAATACCTACGAGAGGTGTGCGCACGGGTGGCGATCCCGGTCATCGCCATCGGCGGGATCACGCCGCGGAACGCAGGGGATTGCCTCCGCGCCGGAGCGCGAGGGGTGGCGGTATTGTCGCCTTTACAGCAGGCCGCCGACCCGCGCGCCGTGGCCCGGGAGTACCGCCAGGCGTTGGAGAGAGCAACATGATTGGGATCACAGTGAACGGCGAGACGCAGACACTTGAGGAATCAGTCACCATTCTGAGCCTCCTCGAGGCCCACGGCCTCCGCCGCGAAATGGTAGTCGTCGAGCGCAACGGGGAGATCGTTCCCCGTGACCGCTTCGAGCAAGTCGTTGTAGAGCACGATGACGTGCTTGAGATCGTTCAGATGATGGCAGGCGGTTAAGAATGTCGGATGCAACTTCTGATGTCGTGATCGTAGGCGGGGGAATTATCGGTTTGTCTGTAGCCTGGAACCTGGCCCGGCAGGGCGTTTCGGTGACTGTGCTCGAGCGCAGCCAGGTCGGCGACGGCGCTTCCAATGCGTCCGCCGGAATGCTTGCCCCTCTCGCGGAGGCGAATCGTCCGGGGCCGTTTCTGGCCCTGGGAGTCGCAAGTTTGCGCCTGTATCCGAGTTTCGTGGCGACATTGCACGAGGAGACAGGGGTGAGCGCCGAGTGCGCCAGCCCTGGCCTGCTGCGTGTGGCCGTAAATGAGGAAGAGTCTGCCGAGTTCTGCACCGCAACCTGGCAGCAAGCCGCCGGTCTACCGGTCGAATACCTGGACGGCGATGCCGCGCGCAACCTCGAACCGACGCTTTCGGAGAGCGTCATCGCCGCAGTGCTTTCCCCCGACGAAAAGCAGTACGATCCGAGTCGGCTGGTCCGGATGCTGGCGCTTGCCTGCGCGAGCCGGGGTGTGCGGATCGTCGAGTGCGCCCCCGTGATCGGCTTCGAAACCAGCGACGGGCGAGTGACCGGCGTCCGCACTGCGACCGATGTCTACTCGTGCGGCGATGTGGTAATCGCAGCCGGAGCCTGGGCCGACCAGGTCGCCGAATGGCTCGGGGCGAGCTTGCCTGTGTTCCCCGTTCGCGGGCAGATCCTGGCCTTGCAGTGCACGCCATCGCCGGTCAAGTACACGATCTACGCGCACGCGGGCTACATCGTGCCGAGGGTGGATGGCCGCGTGCTCGTGGGCGCTACGGCGGAATACGGCGTGGGTTTCGACACCCGCCCGACAGCGGTCGGCATGACCACTCTCTTGCAGGCGGCTGCGAGCCTCGTCCCGCCGCTCATGCAGGCGCCGTTCGACCGGGTCTGGGCCGGTCTTCGGCCGGGCTGCGCGGACAACCTGCCGATCTTCGGCCTGCTGCCGGGGTGGGAGAACGTCCATCTCGCCGCCGGCCACTTCCGCAACGGAGTGCTGCTTGCCCCGATCACCGGCGAGATAGTCGCGGGGCTAGTTACGGGCGCGCAGCCGCACGCGCTGCTCGAATCCTTCCGTGCCGAGCGATTCGCGGAGGCGCAATGACCATCTGCCCGGAGGCCAACCGCGCGGAGACCGTCAGCCCGGAGGCCATCTGCGCGCTGACCGTCGCCGGGTCGGACCCGTCCGGCGGCGCGGGGGTTCAGGCCGACTTGCGCACCTTCGAGGCGCTGGGCGTCGCGGGCCTCTCGGCGATCACCGCGCTCACGGTGCAGAGCAGCCAGGGCGTGGCCGCAGTTCACCCGGTCCCGGCGGAGGCGCTGTTCGACCAGATTGCCGCGATCCTGGACGATTGCCCGGCCGGCGCCGTCAAGATCGGCATGCTCGGTGGCAAGGCGCAGGTCGATGCTGTCGCGGAGGCGCTGGGCCGGTTTCGCCCCCCGAATGTCGTGCTGGACCCCGTGCTGGCCTCGACCGGTGGCGTTCCGCTCCTCGACGATGCGGGCCGGGCTGTTCTGCTGGACAAGCTCGTTCCGTTGTGTGACTTGGTTACCCCAAATCTCGATGAATGCCGCGAGTTGACGGGTGTCGGTGTATGCGATGCGGCCAGCGCCGCAGAGGCAGGGAAACGGCTACAGGGGGCGGGGGCCAGGTGCGTGCTGGTCAAGGGCGGGCATCTGGCTCAGGAGCCCACTGACTTCCTCATCGATGCCGACGGAACATGCCATGTGTTGACAGCCTTCAGGATCGACACGCCGCACACGCACGGCACGGGCTGCTTCCTGTCTTCGGCGATTGCGGCGCATCTGGCACGAGGCTGGGGTCTGAGAGACGCCGTTACGAGATCGAAGGAGCAACTCAGCCGCGCACTTGCACACCCGATCATCGTTGGCCGGGGCCGAGGCTATCCCAGTATCCTCGCCGCGCTGCAATCGGGAAGCGCGACGAGGACGCGCTCGCATTCCGAACGCATTGCGCTCCTCGAGGGGCTGTACGTGCTCACCGGTCCCGACCTGCGCCCGGATCGAGATTCCGTCGATGTGGTGCAGGCCGCGTTGGACGGCGGCGCGCGAATCGTTCAACTGCGCGACAAGCAGCCCCTCACACCGGCGTTGTTGGAGCTTGCCCGCCGGCTGAGTGCAATGGCGCGCAAGCATGGCGCGTTGTTCATCGTGAACGACCGCGTGGACATTGCCCTCGCCGCGAGTGCGGATGGCGTTCACCTCGGCCCCGATGACATGCCTCCAGCGGACGCTCGCCGCATCCTCGGCCCGGACGCCATCGTCGGAGTCTCGGTCAGCACGGTGGCGGAGGCCGTGTCTGTGGCCCCCCATGCCTCATACCTTGGCGTGGGCGCCATTTTCGGTACGACGACGAAAGCCGACGCAGGGCCGCCGGTCGGAGTAGAGCGCATCGCCGAGATTCGAGCCGCTTTTCCCAAACATCCTATCGTCGCCATCGGCGGGATAGATGAACGGAACATCGCCGCCGTGGCCCAGGCCGGAGCCTGCGCGGCGGCTGTCGTCTCGGCTGTTGTGTGCGCCCCCGACATGCGGCAGGCGACAGAGGATCTGGAGAGGCGATTCCGCCAGGCCAGGACGGCAGCGCCCTAGTGGCGGCATCGCGCCACGACAACGCAGCGGAAACCCTGCCTCGCAGTGAGTTGACGACCATGCCACCCGTCGCACCACAATCGCAGAGCCTGGAGTGCGAGCACCGGACCGAACCGGAACTGACTGCCGAGGAAGCGCTTCGGTATGGCCGACACCTCATGCTGCCGGAAATGGGCGCGGACGGCCAAAGGAGATTAAGGGCCGCCCGTGTGCTGTGCGTGGGAATGGGCGGGCTGGGCTCGCCGCTGGCGATGTATCTGGCCGCCGCAGGCGTCGGGACTCTTGGCATCGTCGATTACGATGTCGTTGAGTATACGAACCTTCAGCGGCAGATCATCCACGGCACGGCGGACGTTGGGAAGCCCAAGCTTGACTCCGCCGTGAGGACGCTCCAAGACATCAACCCCCTCGTCAAGCTCGTCCGGTTCGACACGCCTCTCACGAGCGACAATGCCCTGCAGATACTTGCGGATTTCGACGTCATCGTTGACGGGACGGACAACTTCCCCACAAGATACCTGGTGAACGACGCCTGCGTATTGCTCGGCAAACCGAACGTCTACGGGTCGGTCCTGCGCTTCGAGGGGCAAGCATCGGTCTTCTGGACGCCAAAGGGACCGTGCTATCGTTGCCTGTTCCCCGCTCCCCCGCCCCCGGGTTCGATCCCGTCCTGCGCCGATGCCGGGGTGTTGGGCGTCCTGCCGGGAGTCATCGGCACGCTCCAGGCAACCGAGACGATCAAGCTGATCCTGGGCATAGGGGATTCGCTGGTCGGGAGGTTGCTGCGCTTCGATGCCCTCAAGATGCGGTGGCGGGAACTGCGCGTCGCAAAGGACCGAAACTGCCCCGTATGCGGCGAGCGGCCCACGATTAGCGACTTGACGGAATACGAACGGTCCTGTTGCCCTTCGGACCTGCGTGACATCGAGGCGGACCCGTCGGCGACGACTGTGCAGGCGTTGAAAGCGCGCCTCGATCGCGGCGAAAGGCTCACCATCATCGACGTGCGCGAGCCGCACGAACTGCAGATCGCAGTCATGCCCAACGCCGTCAACATTCCGCTCAACGATCTGCTTGCCCGCGCCGGGGAGCTGGACCCCGAAGCCGAGATCATCCTCGTATGCCGCTCCGGCTCAAGAGCCATGAAGGCGCTTCAGATGCTGCGGTCACAAGGCTTTAGGAACCTCAGGAATTTGACGGGCGGCATCCTGGCCTGGTCCGAGCACATCGATCCGACGATTCCGAAGTACTAGTGTCTCGTCAGTCGTGAATCTTTAGGCAGATGCCTGTAAGGCCACGCACATCAACGGCCTATACGTCCTGGGGGATTGCAGGAAGATCGCGTAGCGATACCCCTGCAATCCCCCAAGGTGTCAGAGCCGTTCAGCGATCTTGCCGTTTTGCCATTCGACCAAAGATTCTCGTCTGACAAGGCACTAGTGCCTTATTACACATGAATCTTTGGGTATAGGCGCTTGAGCTTGATGCGGGCGTCGGCGGTCGTGAAGCGCCAGTCCACCTACGCGGTCGCGTTGTTACGCTCAACCTGCCAAGCGGCCACTGACGCGCTCAGGGTCTTTTCGTCAGGGATGCGCCCCTTGGTGCATTGCCGGCTTAACACACTCAACTCGCACTCGGCGATGTTAAGCCAGCTACCGTGTACCGGCGTGTAGTGGATCTCCAGCCGGTCCCAAATCCGTTTGGCTTCGGCCGGCTCGAAGGCCTCATACAGCGAAGCCGGATGGTGCGTGTTGAGGTTGTCCATCACTAACACCACGCGCGCTGCGTCGGGATAATGCACGTCCACCAAGTCACGCACGAACAGCGCCCAGTCAAGTCTCGTGCGCTGCGGCGTGACCTCAGCCATACGCCAGCCCCGCAGGGGCTCGCAGGCTACGAAAATGTTACAGGTGCCGTGGCGCTCGTAGTGGCTGTCAATCCGAGCGGGCGTGCCGGGTTCCATCGGCAGCGGCGCGCGCACATCGCCTGACAACTGCTTCGACGTCTCATCGAGGCAGACCACCGGACACTGAGGATGATGCGGACGACAGTACACATCCAGCACGTCCTCCATGTGGCTTACGAAGCGGGCGTTCTCGTGGGGCGGGATGCACCATTGCAAGACGCGCCAAGGCCGCAGTTCGTTTTTTTTAGCACGCGACTGACGGTGTTGTAAGACACCGGTGCCGTGTAGCCCAACTCCACCATGCGGCTGGTAAGTAGTCGCAAAGTCCAACGCACACGCCCTTCAGGGGGCGGACCGCAGGCCAGCGCGACTAGCTGAGCTTCCTGATGACCATCGAGCTTGCGTTGGTACTCTCGCCCACCCGTCTGGTAGTGACGAAGAGCGGCGTCCAAGCCTTCGGTGACCTGGGTCTGGCGAATATGGGCTACCGTGACCGTGGAGACCTCGAAGGCTTGGCTGATGACGTCATCGGTCCATGCCGGCCCGTCAGGTCCGCTGTCGCTCTTGAGCAACACCTGGGCGTGCATGATACTGCGGGCCGGAGCTTGGCCGGCGCGGATGAGATCCAAACAGCGCTGGCGTTCTTGCACCGTTAACTGCACGACGTACTTTTTCGCCATGAGAGTCCACCTCGGCTGCGGAGTAGGCTGTGTCGACTGTGGCGACTCCCATTGTAGCATAACTTAAAGATTTATGTGTAACATTGCACTAG
>CAYWBK010000248.1:0-9249 GCA_964455745.1 uncultured Armatimonadia bacterium | reverse complement strand
GGCCCTTCGGGCCTTTTGGGGCAACGGCCCGTGATTCGCACGCTAGATGTGGGTAAAGCATAGCCACTCGTGGAGAGGGGAGAACGGCGGTAGTAGTTCACAACTGCGTGAGAATCCCCGTTTGCCTCTCCCCTCCCGGCACGGGAGGGGTGCCCGCGAAGCGGGCGGGGTAGGGCCGTTCGGGAGGGCGTCCTCGCCAGTGCCTCATTTTCATCGTTTAAGAGTGCTGTAACCCGGCATGAGAGCTGCTTCCAAAGGCCAAACCTCCGCAGACCCCGCGAGGGACCTGCGGAGGAGTTACTCACATCCGCGACACTGTACCGGAGAAGACGCCTGCTACGCGTCGCCCGCGAGCTTCAGCAGGTGCTCCCACTTGCGGTCGACGTACTCCTGCATCTTCACGCGGACAGCGGCGCCCTCGTCGCCCTTGAACAGGTGCCGGAAACGGCCCTGCTTGGAGAGGTACTCGTCGATCGGCAGCTTCTCCTTGGGCTTGTAGTTGACCTTGTACACGCCGTACTCGACCTCATACAGCGGCCAGATGCAGCAGTCGGCAGCCAACTGGCTGATGCTCGCAGTAATCTCCGGGTCGCAGATCCAACCCAGCGGGCAGGGCGTCAGCACGTTGATGAAGCTCGGCCCGTCGATGGCGAAGGCTTTCTCCGCCTTGCCGACCAGGTCCCGCCACCGGCCGGGGATGCTCTGCGCCACGAACGGCATGTCGTGGGCGACCATGCAGGCGGTGAGGTCTTTCTGATTGCGGTTCTTGCCAAACGACTTCTTGCCCGCCGGCGATGTGGTGGTGTGCCCGCCAAACGGGGTTGCGCCCGAGCGCTGCACACCGGTGTTCATGTACGCCTCGTTATTGCAGCAGACATACAGGAACTGGTGCCCGCGCTCGGCGGCTCCGGACAGGGCCTGGAAGCCGATGTCGTAGGTGCCGCCGTCGCCGGCGAAGGCGACGAACTTGTAGTTCGTATCCGCGTCGATCTTACCCTGGGCCTTCAGCGACTTGTACATCGCCTCGATGCCCGAGGCCGTCGCGGCGGCGTTCTCGAACGCGATGTGCAGCCACGGCACATTCCACGCGGTGTACGGGAAGATCGTGGTGGATACCTCAAGACAGCCCGTGGCGTTCGCGACAATCACGGGGTCGTCGGTGCCCATGAGCACCTGACGCACTGCAATCGGCTCGCCGCATCCGGGGCACATGCGATGGCCGCCGGTGAGACGAACCGGAGATTCCGAGAGCTGCTTCAGATTCTTCGGCATTTCATATCCTCCTGATGCCTCTCACTTTGCTTGCCTTCTCCCCGCTCCTGGAAGGAGAAAGGGAGGGGGTGAGGCCGTCGTTCTCCCCTGCTGGGGAAACGGGGTAGGCTACTCCCTCACGCCCACGAAGCTCGTGGTCGGCATGCTGTCAACGTTCTGGAGACTGTCGTACACACCGGCGATCTGCTCGGGCCGGATTTCGCGGCCGCCGAGACCGTAGATGATGTTCCTCAGCGGAAGCTGCACGCCCGCGGAGTAAAGCGCCGCCGCGACCTCTGCATACAGCGGGCCGACGCTCGCGCCATAGGAGGCGGCGCGGTCGAACACGCACACGGCATTGCAGCCGTTGAGCGCCGCCGCGATCTCCTCTCCGGGGAACGGGCGGAACGAGCGCAGCTTCAGCACTCCCGCCTTGACGCCCTTACCCCGGAGGTCCTCCACGACGTCCTTGCAGGTGCCCGCGGTCGAGCCGAGCGCCACGATGGCGATGTCGGCGTCGTCGAGCATGTAGTTCTCCATCAGGCCATACTCGCGCCCGAAGGTCTCGCCGAACCGCTTGCCCTCTTCCACAATCGCCTGCTTGGCCTGTGGATAGCTGTCGAACTGGCTCTTCTTGTGCTCGAAGTAGTAGTCCTGCAGGTCGATCGGCCCCATCGTGATCGGGTTCGTGATGTCCAGGAGGGGCAGGCGCGGCTTGTACGGGCCAACCCAGTCCTTGACCGCTGCATCTTCTTCGACCTCGACCATCTCGTACGAGTGGCTGACGAAGAACCCGTCGAAGCAGACCATGACCGGCAAACGCACATCAAGGCGCTCGGCGATGGCCACGGCCTGGAACATGCTGTCATAAGCTTCCTGCGCGTTTTCGCAGTAAAGCTGGAGCCAGCCCGCATCCCGCGCGCCCATTCCGTCCGAGTGGTCGCAGTGGATGTTGATGTTCCCCGACAAGGCGCGGTTCACCAGCGCCAACACCACCGGCTGCCTCAGCGACGAGGTGATGTACAGGATCTCCCACATCAGCGCCATGCCGTTGGCCGAGGTCGCGTTCATGACGCGGCCACCGGCGGCGGCGGCGGCGGTGCAGGCGGTCATCGCGGAGTGTTCGCTTTCCACCGCGACGAAATTCGTGTGCACCAAGCCGTCGGCAACGAACTTGGCGAAAGTCTGCACGATTTCTGTCGATGGCGTGATCGGGTAAGCGGCCACGACATCGGGATCTATCTGCCGCATCGCTTCGGCGACGGCGTTGTTGCCTTCGAGCGGCATCAACTTGCCCATAGGTTTTCCTCCATTCGTCTAATGCCAGCCCCCGGAGCCTGTGGCTCCGGCAGGCCGAGCGTCTCTGCCGCCGCTACTCGGCGTACTCGCTCTCGGCGTGCATCGCAATGCAGTCCTTCGGGCAGACCTCGGCGCAAACCCCACAGCCCTTGCAGTGCGCCAGATCGAAGCCCATGCCCTTCACCGAGTGATCGCCCATGACCACTGCATTGTCCGGGCAGTAGATCCAGCAGAACAGGCAGTCGATGCAGGCTGCGTCATCGCGCTCGGGCCGGTTCAACCGCCAGCCCGCGACGCTGTACTCCTCCGCATTGCCCGCCTGGGGGATATAGCCGCCGGCAACCATGTCGTTCGGGCCGGCATCCTTGGCATATACGCGGTCGCTCATGCTACTTTGACCTCCTCATACGCGCGCTCCAATGCCTTGAAGTTGCCTTCGAGGACCGCGCCGCCGAGCTTGCCGCCGAGCTGCTTCTGCACTGCGGCTTTCGCTCCGTCTACCGAGACAACGTCGGAGACCTTCGCGAGGGCCCCGAGCATCGGGGTGTTGGGGATGTTGCGGCCGATGGTGTCCAGCGATATCTGCGTCGCATCGCAGGTGCAGACCTTGACGTTCTGGTTCGCCAGCCGCTTCTTGATGTCCGCCGGGTCGGCGGCGGTGTTCACGAGCACGATGGCGTTCTCGTCGAGGCCCTCGGTCACGTTCTCGGAGGTGATGAGGGTCGGGTCGAGCACGATGACGATGGCGGGGTTGCGCACGCCACAGCGCAGGCGGATCGGTGCGTCTGAGATGCGGACATAGGACTTCATCGGAGCGCCACGGCGTTCTGCGCCATATTCGGGGAATGCCTGCACATTCCACCCTTGCTCCGCTGCCGCGATGGCGAGGATGTAACTCGCCGTCTTAGCGCCCTGGCCCCCCCTACCGTGCCAGCGCACCTCGGTCAGTTTGGCCATACTACGCCTCCTTCATGGGGTCGGTAAACGAGACTCTCTGCGTGCGACAGCCGCGTGCCAACCCAAAGAGCTGGCCGTCTGGTGCGCACGCCAATAAACACGCGAACGAGCCTCCGCCAAGTGGCGATAAGCCACTCGATCAGCGCCCGCCCGTGTCTGCGAAGTGGTGGTCCAAATGGGTGCTGCACTCAGTATCGCCGTTTGGGCGACGGGAGTCAAATGCTTTTCGCGGGTAATGGCTCGGGGTCGAAGATAGCCTCCAACTCATCATTGGTCATGCCGTAGTCGAAGTTACCGAACATCGCGTCGAGCTCGGCGCGGAGCAGCTCGCGCGCCCTATCACTGAGCGCCTGGACCACCGCCTGCCTCTGGGCACCGAGGGCTGCCGTGCGGGCGAGTTCCAGCACAACGTCGTCGGGGATGTCGATGGTGATGCGCATGGTGGATTCCTTCACATGCCAGAACACAGCGATAGATTCGCCCGGTGCCGATTTGCTGTCCGCCGCGAGATACCGTCAGGCGTGCTTATCGTGCGCGACGTGCAGATGCTTTTTGCCCAAGCAGTCGCAGATAGGGGCGAAATGATGGTCTGTTGTGCATAGGATGGCGGCGTCCGGGCACTCGATCGCGATGATGGCGTCGGAGAAATGAGCCCAGCACATCTGCCCTCGGCATTCCTGAGGTTTGTCACGGACCATGGCAGCGCACTCGCGCAGGGGGTGATGGGCGGGGCTCTGGTTGGCCTTCTCCAACTCATCTGGCCCCTCGGCAAGCTTAGCGACGGCCTCCATATTGCCTGCCACAAACGCGGCAACCGTACAACCGCAAGGCTCCTTTTTACTGCACTTGGGCGAGAAAGCAAACGTGCCCGTCTCAACATCAAACATTGGGTCTTCGGCTGCCCTTCGGCAACCTGTGCCGTCCAGCACATTCGCCGGAGGCACTCGATCCTCGAACCACTCCATTATGACGCCATCGTCGATCCATCGTTCCAGCAGTGCCAGTGCAGCCTCGCGCGGATCGTCATCCAGCTCGCCCTCCTTCGCCTGGGTCAGCACGGCGTCGACAACGGAGCCAAACCACTTGCTTTCTCGATCAATCTGTCTCTTACTGAAGCACTCTCCAACACGGCTCAGTGCGTCGCCTATGCTCTCCGAGTCGACCAGTATCTGGTGGGCTTCGACGGCGGCGAGCAGGAACGTGCTGCGGAACTGCTCCCTGACATGGCTCGACGTCCACGTGCTCGACGAGGATATGGCCGTGTCCGCGGCAGCCTTCGCTCTGCCAGACCCAGCAATCGAGTCAGCGATTATCGTTGTATCCAAATACTTCATCTACGGCGCCCCCTGCACTCGTACCTATGCTCGGACGGGCTCGGGATCCGGGACAGGAATGTCCAGGATGCTGATTCCTACTTGTCTGAGCAGTCGCTCGGCTTGCCGTGATTCCTCATTAGTGATAGTCGGCTGGCCCACCAAGCTACATGTGTACGCGATGGCGTCTCTCTGGGCGGTTGTCAGGTTCTCGCCATGCACGAGCGGCAGCCCGACCTGCAACAGGACAAGGACCCGCGCATGTCGCCGCAATCCTGCTTCTCGCGCGGCCCTCGCCGCTGGCCCGAGCAGCTTCTTCTTCAGGCTGATGACGATGTGGTGGGCATCAAAGTCAACGGCGTCTGCAAGCTCACCGGCGCAGGCCGCTACCGCCAAAACTGCTCCTGGCAAGGCACCAGCAGTGCGCGCATCGACCACGCGTAGCGCACCGGGCGCTACCCCGCCCAACTCGCGGTCACGGAGTCGCCTGTACATATCGTCCCGAATATGTGCAGCATCCCCGCGCCCTCGCTCACCGACCGTTGCCCACAACGCGCCGAGCCCGAACGCTGTCTGCACTTGCCAGGCTGCAGCATCATTCTCCGACGTCTTCGGCGTCCGTGGCGCAGGTGTCCTGTGTCTCTCCTTTGGTGATCTCATCTCGCACCCTCTGAAGCCGCATGATGATGTAGTCGACGTCGCGAGCATCAAGCGAAACCGTTAGCGTAGTGCCTGAGGTGACCCCTAACGCCTCTCTGAGCGCGACGAATGAACCCGCCCCCTGCATGGTGAGGCTAAGCCTCGGCACTTCGGAATCGAGCGAAACCACCGCCTGCCACTTCGCCGGCTTGCCGCAGCCCGCGCATTGGGTGGCCAGAACCTCGGTACGAAACGCCGAGAGCTTTGGGAGCACACCCCTTGTCTTGTACCTGAAGTGGCTCTTGAGGTCAGCCACGTCTATGCTGGCCGAGACCGACCGCACCCGACCCCGCCAGTCATCCTGTTCGTCATCGCTCATATCCGGCACGTGAAGGTGCCACTGCCGTTCCGGCACTTCGGCGAGGAGGAGCCATATAGCGGCGCGCACCTCAGTGTCGAACACGCGCCGGAACTCAGCCGCAGACGGCTTCCCACTAACAGCAGCTTCGATCTGCTCACGGGCAACTTCGTAGTCCAGGGAGCCGTCTGGACGAACGCACGCCACCATGCTGCCGTCATCGATCAACTTCTGCGCGATAGACAGCACCCGGTCGAATGTGGCTCTCGATGTTAGGACCGGTTTCTGCGAGCGGCGAGTCGCCATCACTCTCACCCCGTCGGTTGTGACATGCCTGCTGATTCGCGGCCGAAGTCGCCTACACCTGCTATCTCCTCGGCTGGGATTCGACAGTGGTTGAGACGCTCTCTCCCAACTGCCACGTCGATTCGCCCATCACTCTTCCATCCTCGTCCTCCCCCGCATCGCCCTCGCGATCGTCACCTGGTCGGCATAGTCCAGGTCTCCGCCTACCGGCAGGCCCAGCGCGATCCGGCTCACTTTTGGCCCGTCATGTGCCATGATGAGGCCCCGCAGGTACTCCGCCGTCGCATCGCCCTCCACCGTCGGGCTGGTGGCGAGGATGACCTCATCCACTCCCAACCGTTCGATACGCGCGAGAAGCTCGTCGATCCGCAGGTCCGAGTGCCCGATGCCGTCAATCGGCGACAGCGCTCCGCCCAGCACGTGGTACAGGCCCCGGTACTCCCCCGCCCGCTCCAGAGCCATCACGTCGCTTTGCTGCTCGACGACGCAGATAGTGCTCCGGTCGCGCGTCGAGTCGGAGCACAGCGGGCACAGCGCCTCGGTCGAGTAGTTGAAGCACTCGGCGCACAGCCTGATCTCGCGCTTGACGCGCAAGATAGCCGTGCCGAGCGCCTCCAGATCGGCTTCGTCCCGCCGTAGCAGGTGGAAGGCCAGCCGTTGGGCGCTCTTGGGGCCGATGCCGGGCAGCTTCTCCAGTTCCTCGATGAGCCGCTGGAGCGGAGGGGCATAACGAAGCATGGGTAGGCCGTCCGGAGTCTAGAAGATGTCGGGGAGTTGCACGCCCAAAGCGCCCAGGCCTGTCGCGTTCAGCAGCTTCTGCTTCTTCGCTTCCGAGGCCTTGCCGAAAGCCTCGCGCACCGCGGCACAGACGAGGTCCTCGAGAAGCTCCACATCGTCGGATTTCATCACCGTTGGGGTGATCTTCACTTCCAGAAGCTCGCCGCCGCCATCGACGCGCGCGATGACGGCTCCCCCGCCCGCCGAGCCCTCGAACTCCATCGCCTGCAACTCCGACAGGGCGCGGCCAACGTTCTCCTGCATGCCGGATATCTGGCTTTCGATCATCGCCTGGAACGGGTTCTTCATTCGTCACTCTTCCTCAGTCAGTTCGCGACTGCCCTCGAACACGTCCATCACCTGCTGTACGACCGTTTCGGTGTTCGCGCTTTGGTCGAGGGCGAGGGCCGGCGGCGGCCCCGGTGCCTGGGCTTGCGGCCCAGAGCCTGCTTCGGGCGGAGGCGCAGTGGCCGGCGGCGGTGTCTCGGCGGCGCTCGCAACAGGCGCAGCGGGCGGCGGCGCAACCGGCGGCGGCGCCGGCACCGACTGCAACTGCTGCGCCGCCAGGAACTGCGCATCATCGGCGGCCACCGAGGTGCTGATGCTCACCCTGTACCCGAACAGATTTGCGATGGCCTCCTCCACGGAATCCTTGTAGCTTCCGCTGACCTGCTTCTCGTGGAAGTCATAGCGCGGCTTGAAGACAAGGTGTAGCGTATCGCCGTCAAGTCGCGCGGGCACGCATTCCTTGATGAACGCTCCCGCCGGCAAGCGTCCGATACGCTTGAGTTCGCTGGGCATCAGCGACCATCGCGCCGCGATCGCCGCCAATTCCGCCGGGGCGGCCTCAGCGGCGAGAGGCCCGGCTGTCGCTGCCGGTGGCGCGGCTTGTGGCGGTGCGGTCGCGGGTTGCCCCGTGCGCGCTGGGGTCGGCTGGCTTGGGCGAGGCGCTTGTGCAGTAGGACTCGCCGGGGCCGGGGCAGTCTGCGCCGGGGCCGTCCGCGGCATCGTCGGCATCGGCGCCGCCATCATTGGCGGAGTGCAAAGCTCCGTCAGGGCCAGCTCCAACACCAAAGCGTGCTGGCCACTTTGCTTCAGCCGCGTCTGCGCCTCGGCAAGGGTGTGAATCGCCGCGATGAGCCGCGCCCGGCCCAGGGCCTGCGTCTGCTCCCGCATGTGCGCCTGGCTGGTCTCGCCTAACTGCGTCCAGGCCGAGCTTTCCGCCCCCAGGCTGATCCGCAAGAGGTCGCGGAAGTAGCGCGTCAAGTCGCTGAGAAGCTGCCCGAGGTCCCTGCCGTCTCCTACCAGGGAGTCGACAACCGTGAACACCCGCGCGGCATCCCCCGCGGCCACGATGTCCGCGATCTCCGCCAGCGTCCGGTCGTCCGTGACGCCGAGCACCTGGTGCACGTTCTCGACCGTGATCTCCCCGCCCGAGTAGGCGACGATCTGGTCGAAGATGCTCTCGGCGTCGCGCATCGCCCCGTGTGAGGCCCTGGCGATGGCGTTCAGCGCCGCGTCGGTAGCCTGGAGGCCCTCAGCCTCCGCGATATGGCGCAGCGAGAGCGCCAGATCGGGCAACGAGATCGGGCGTAGATCGAATCGCTGGCAGCGCGAGATGATCGTCGCCGGGATCTTGTGGGCTTCGGTGGTGAGCAAGATGAAGTAGCTGTGCGCCGGGGGCTCTTCGAGCGTCTTGAGCAACGCGTTGAAGGCCTCCGTCGTCAGCATGTGGACTTCATCGAGGATGTAGACCTTGTACCGGGCCTCGGCGGGGCTGTACTTGACCTTCTCGCGCAGTTCGCGGATGTCCTCAATGCCCCGGTTGCTCGCGGCGTCGATCTCGATGACGTCCATCGCCCGTCCCTGTGCGATGGCCACGCAGTTCGAGCACACACCGCACGGCTCGGGTGTAGGCCCGTTGACACAATTCAACGCCTTCGCCAGCACTCGCGCAGTGGACGTCTTGCCGGTGCCGCGCGGGCCGGAGAACAGGTATCCATGCGCCACGCGTCCGCCGGCCACCGCGTTCCGCAGCGTCTGGCTGACGTGATCCTGGCCGATGACCTCGCTAAAGGTCCGCGGCCTGTATTTGAGAGAGAAAGCAACGTATGCCATGAGAGGCAGGTTTCAGGTTACAGGTTATAGGATTCGGGATGCCGCCGGGCGGTCGCGGCGCCAGTGTCGTCACTCCAAAGACACGAAAAACGCCGCCGAGCAGGCAATTCGTCCGGCAAAGGACGATCTCCTCCCTAGCGGCGGTAAGGAAACGCAAAATGCAGAATGCAAAACGCAAGAGCCAGTTGCAAAAGTCGCGATGTAGGTGCATTTCGCCCCAGGGCTGAATCT
>CAYWBK010000247.1:0-9278 GCA_964455745.1 uncultured Armatimonadia bacterium | reverse complement strand
GCCGTTCGCTCTTCATTCTGGCTATCCGGTCAGCCTCTGACAATATCTCAAACGCCTCGCCCGCCGGTTGTCAAAGCGACATAGTATGGTAGGGAACCGTCCCAGGGGAATCCACATGCGTCATTTGCCGAGGGTCATCATAGCGCTGGTGCTTGTCCTTGCTCTCGCCGGCTGCGGCGGTCTGCCTCCGCAGCAGTCGGTCGTGACCACTGCCGGCTCGGTGGCCGTCGCCGTGCTGGATGCGACCACGAATGCCTCGGTTACGGTCACCGCTACTATCGTCATGGCGGGGATCAAGGCCACGCTGAAGCCCGGGGGCGGCTTCGTGGTCATCAACAACGTACCGCTGGGCACCGCCACTCCCCCGCAGCAGCCGCTTACCGTGACCGCCCCCGGTTACATCACCAATACCCAGTTGGTCGCACTCAATGTCACGACCGCGACCTACGCGTACGCCACGATGGTCAAGGCTGACACCACGAAGACGGGAACCGTATCGGGGACGCTGGCCTCGGCTGAGACAGGCCAGCCCATCGGAAACGCGCTCATCACCTTCGAGCAGAGCACCGCGGGCACCGCCACAACCGTCCAGGCCTACACCGCCAACGACGGGACTTACATCGTGAGCGGAATCCCGACGGGAAGCGTCGCGGCAACGTTCCAGGCGGCCGGATTCCTGTCGTACTCGGCCACGATCACTGTTGCCGCCGACCAGGGGGGATTGGGCAATCCGCCACTGAACGCAGCCATGATCGCGGGCAGTACGCAGGTGACCGTAGCGGGTAAAGTTGTCGACGTGAGGACCGCGGCGCCGCTGCCCGGCGCGTCGGTAGTCATTGGCAGTGCCGCCGCAGTGACCACCCAGTCCGACGGCACCTTCACCGTGCCGGGCGTGTACGTTGGGACGCAGACAATCGCAGTAACGTTATCCGGCTACGACACCTACAACAACACCATCTCGATTCTCCCAGGCATGGCCCAGGTGCTGGTAGCCCTCAACACAACGGAATCCGGGCCGCCGACGGGTCCGTACAACCTCAGCGGAAATGTGTCCATCTCCGGGCAATCGGATAGGTCGGGAGTTACGGTGACGGCGAACGATCTGGTGAGGTTAGTCGTGGGAGGAAGCACAACCACGAATGTGAACGGCGACTACTATCTGCTGCTGACGCCGAGTACATATCGGATCGATGTTACTTACGGGGGCACGACTCTCAGCCGAACCATAGCTCTCGGAGCGGGGAGAACGTTGTCGGGGATCAACTTCGCCTTCTAACGAAGGCGGGGCGAACGGCCTGAACCACAGGAGACACAGGGGACACGGTAACGACAACGGCACTCGACGGAAATGGCCGTTTACCAGCCGTTACTGTGCTCTCTGTGTCTCTGCCATGAAAATCGTCGTTTGCCGGGCGAACGGCAACCTCACCCCCGGCCCCTCTCCGCAAGTACCTGTTTAGCGACTGCCTCCTTCGACCATGTGGCGGCGCGATTCATCGCGCCCAATGCAGGCCCAAACTGCTCTCCGCCCATTGCACCGCTGGCACGAGCAAGCATCCTCTTGAAAGCGAAGATGCTGGTAGTTACGCGACGTAATGCGCGCGATAAATCGCGCTGCCACATGGTCTGAGAGAGGTGTCGCTAAACACATACCTCCGCAAGCGGAGAGGGGAGAACCGCAGCAGTTCCCTACTGCGCGGGAATCGCCGTTTGCCTCCCCCCTCCCGGTACGGGAGGGGTGGCCCGCCGCAGGCGGGACGGGGTAGGGCCGTTTTCATCGTTCCAGAGTGCCGAAAACCGGCATGACGACTGTGGTTCAGGTCGTTCGCCGTCCACCGCCTCCCGCCTCAAAACCCCACCACCCTCAGGCTCGCATACATCGCGAGGATGAATGCCGCCTGCGCCACCGCGACGACGCCGGCGGCGGTCAGCATTCGCCCGCCGAATACACCCCTGAGGGCGACCGCGCCGAAAGGCAGCAGCGCGAGCATCTGCGGCATCCAGATACGGCCCACCTCGCCTCGCGTCTCGCCCGATACGAGCACCAGCGCAAGCTGCAGCGCCACGCCGATTGCCGCGGCGCGCGCGAAGCCGCCCCGCTCCGCGTTGCGCCAGGTCCACGCCAGCCCGACAACCGTCGGCAGCGCCAGCCCCCCCAGGAACAGCACGACATCCCACAGGTTCAGGAAGACCCAGGGGGAGTACCCCCGCCCGTAGTCGTGCATGATCGTCTTCTGCGCGGCGATCGAGCCGTGAAAGGCGGCCAGAGGGTGATACCCTGCCCACAACACCAACGCCAGGTATGGGACGACGAACCCGGCGACAACGGCAGCCGCGATGCCGACCCCATCGCGGCGCGCCGGTCTGTCTGCGCCTCGCCACAGCGCCCACACCAGCGCGGCCAGCGGCACGATGAGCGAGGTCAGCCCGTAAGTCCACAGTGTGCCCAGCGCCCACGCGAGGCCCGCCAGCCAGGCAAATGCCGGCGACCGGCGGCGCAAAGCCGCTACCCAAAGCGCGAGGGCCGCAATTCCCAACGCCGCGGCGATGCCGTCGATGCAGGGCAGGAACAAGCTCAGAGACGGCAGCCCGGCGGCCAGCAGCGCCGCGAGCAGCCCCGTGCGCCGGTCAAACAACTGCGCCGCCAGCCAGTACGTGGCGGGGATGCAGAGGGATGCGATGAGGGCGAACAGGAAGGGGACGGCGACAGCGATCGTGCCGGTGTAGAGGCCGGCGTCGGCACTCGTGATCCCCACGCCGGCTTGCGAGAGCTCGAAAGCGCCAACCCCCGTGTGGCTGAAGATGAACCCGCCCAGCTTCCCTAGCAGCGCCGGGCGAGCCAGGCACAGACGGTACAGAAGGCGGGTCAGCACAACAGGGCCGGGAGGGTGTGTGGCGACACGAGCCGGGAAGGCGGCGGGGCCGTTCAAGTGCAGGTCGTAGTCCGCCAGGAAGGCCTTCAGAGGTCCCGGTCGGGCCGCGACACTGTAGTAGCCGTTCGCAGCGTCGCTGAGGCTCGATCCGGCGATGCGCAGCGGCCAGTCGGGTTCGTCGAGGGCGATGCAGGTGGTCAAAGTGAACTGAGCGCCGGTCGTCAGCAGGACCAGCAGGGCGACATGCCACCCGCGCGGCTGGGTGTGATAGCGGATAGCGTCCCCGACCATCAGCGCCGCAAGGATGAACACCGTTACGCCGACGCCCGCGGTATAGCCGGGTGTCAGGAGGCAGGCGCGCTCGGGCCAGACCCAGACACCCGGAATCCCCAGCGGCAGCCGGTGCGTGACGAGGAGCGCGATCTCGACGAGCGCCAGGACGAGGGTGCCCAGGGCCAGCCACAACCCGGCGGACGGCTGTGTCACACCGACAGGCGGGCTGACATCGCTTTGCGGTTCATCGCAGGCCCCGACATCGGGCCTGGGCGGCAGTTGCGCGCTCACGGCTCTTCATCGCCCCCTGCTGCGGCCTTCAGGGCCTCCACTTCCGCCGCCGACAACTCGCGGCACTCACCCAGCGCGATATCCCCCAGCGAGATCGGGCCGAACTGAACGCGCTTCAGCGAGGTCACGTGGTGTCCGACGACCTCGCACATGCGCCGGATCTGGCGCTTCTTGCCCTCCCGCAACACGAACTCCAGGACGGTCCGCGAACCTTGCTGCCCCAGCACTCGTACTTGCGCAGGCGATGTCACGCCGGTCTCGATCTCAACCCCGATGCGAAGTCGGCGGAGAGTCAGCAGGTCCGGCTCGCCCTGGACTGTGACCACGTACGTCTTTGCGACATGGTATCTGGGGTGGATGAGACGGTGCGCCAGAGCGCCGTCGTTGGTGAGGAGCAACAGGCCGCTGCTCTCCAAGTCGAGGCGGCCGACGGGGTAGACGATCTGGTGCAGCTCGGGCGGGATCAAGTCCATGATGGTGCGGCGCTCGTGGGTATCCTCGCGGGTGCTGAGGTAGCCCTCGGGCTTGTTGATGGCGAGATAGTGCAGCTTCTCGACCGGCCGCACGAGCTTGCCGTCAACCCGTATCTCATTCACCGCGAAGTCAGCGCGCACGCCCAGTTCCCGAGCGACCACGCCGTCGATCGTCACTCTCCCCGAGGAGATCAACGTCTCGCTCGCCCTCCGGGACGCCACTCCCGCCTTTGCGAGAAGCTTTTGAAGCCGCTCCATGCGCCAAGCCTCCCGCCGCCAGCGCAATCAGGGCCAACTGCCCGATGGCCGGCATTCGGTAATCACTCAGCTTCGCCCAGAAGCTGCGCTCCACACTGTCTGCTGCGGTTACCGCGACCCGCTGCTCAGGCTCGCCCGGCGCGGAAATCGCCAATTCCCCCAACTTCGCGCCCGCCCGAACCGGGGCCTCAGCCGCCTGAGGCTCGAGTGTCCAGGCCGGGGTCACCGTCTGCCCACGGACCGCGACTATCGTTACCTTCCCATCGACCGTGGCGGCGACCGACTTCGCAACCCCGTGGCGCACCGGCACCGTCATCGTGGCGCCCCTGGCGACGACCTGTATCGGGTAATAGTTTGCCGCGCCCCAGGTGAGAAGCCGTTCGGCGTCCCCCCAGGAGTCGCGGGCTTTCAGCACAACGCAGATCAGCCGCCACCCGTTCCACGAGGCGCTCGCGGCCAGGCATCTGCCGGCCGGCTTGGTGTAGCCCGTCTTGACGCCGTCGCATTGGGCCCAGCGGAACAGAAGCCGGTTGCGATTCGTGACAGTCCGGCTCCACGGCTTGCCCTCCCAGGGGAGGATTTCCTCGTGCGTGGCCGTGATCTTGCGCAACTCCGGGTGAGACATCACCTCGCGCGCAATGACGGCGAGGTCCCAGGCGCTGGAGTAATGATTCGGATCGTGCAGCCCGTGCGGATTGGCGAAGTGCGTGTCGCGAAGGCCGAGCTGTCCGGCTCGCAGGTTCATCTGCTCGACGAAGGCCGGCACCGTGCCCGAGATCGCCTCCGCCGTCGCCGCCGCCGCATCATTCGCCGACGGCAACAGCATTCCATACAGGAGTTGCTCCAGCGTCAGGTGCTCGCCCGGTCTCAGGTTCAGGGAGGTCTCTCTGGCCTGCAGGCACGCTTGGCCGATTGTGAGCCGCTCCTGCAAATTGCCTCGCTCGACCGCCAAAAGCGCGGTCATCATCTTCGTCAGGCTCGCAGGGTACATGCGCCGGTGGGCGTTGTGCGCGTACAGGAACTGCCCGGTGTCGGCGTCGATCAGCACCGCGGCTTCGGCGGAGATGACCGGCCAGCTTTGGGGGACATACCGGAAAGGCGTAAGCCCCGGCTTCGGCGCCGGGGGTGGGGGCACAGGCGGCACGGGCGCCTTCGCCGCCTGCACAGCGACCTTCGGGGCAGGTGGCGTCGCGAAGGACGTGCCGGCGCAGGCCATGACCATCGCCAAGAGCAGTAGCGCCCACGTCCCGAACCGGGGAAGGACGCCGAGGCGGTCGCGTACTATTGCTCGCCACCCTCCCCATCTGCCGTGATGACCTCGGAACCGGGGGCAGCCGAGGCCTCAGCCTCCGGCTCACCGGAGGCGCTGCCCAGCGCCACGGAGCGCGGCGTTGCCGGCCCGACAGGCGGGGCCAGCCTGGGCAACGCGCCTGCAGGCCCCGCCAGCATCTCGATAGACGGCAGATCGCTAAGGTCCTTCAGCCCGAAGGCCGACAAGAACTGCGGCGTGGTCTCCAGCAGGAACGGCCGACCGGGGGCATCCTTGCGCCCCGCAATGCGCACCAGTTCGCGCTCGATCAACATGGTCGTCATACCGCTGGAATTCACGCCGCGGATCGCATCGATCTCGGGACGCGTCAGCGGCTGGCGATAGGCGATGATCGCCAGTGTCTCCAGAGCCTGCACCGAGAGCTTCTCCGGGTCCGGTTCGAGCAGCCGCTGCACCCAGTCGGCGTAGTCGGCGCGGGTGGTGAGGACATAGCCGCCGGCAAGCTGCGTCACCTGCAAGCCACGGTCAGTCAGCGACTCGTTGAGCTGGCTCACAAGGCTCGGCACCGTGTCCGCCTCGAGGTCCATGACCTCAGCGAGCCTCTCGCCGGGAACCGGCTCCCCGGAGACGAACAGCAAGCATTCGATGATCGCGTGGTAGTTGACTTCCATAGGCTGTATGTTCAGTCGCCTGTGCCTCGTAAGAGTTGCGCGCTAATCCGCTGCGTCTTCAACGTCGATCTCCCCGACAATGGCATGTGGATTGCGGCGGTTGTAGATGTCGCGCAATATGCCGAAATAATCGTCCTCACTCATCGTTCGACCGTCGCCGGCGTTCAGCAGGGAGATGGCGGGTTCGGGCCGGTCAGCGGACACCGGCCGGAAGAGCAGCATGGAGACGTTCTCGAACTTCTCGCCGGGGCCCGTGTATTCATCTCGTCCGCTGAGCGTCGCCAGCAGGGTCGTCGCGCGCCTGAAGGTCGATACACTGCGCCCGGATTCGCTTGTATCCTGGTCCGCATCCTCGGGGAAGGCGAAAAGGGCGCAGACAACCGAGTAGGGGAACCGCATGTGCAGTGTAATCGCCTCGGTGCACAAGTCCGAAAAGCGGTTCTTCAGATTCTTGCCAAACGGCGCGGGTGGCCGATTCAGGCGGCTTCTCTCCCGCTCTCGTCACAGCGTCAAGCAGACTCATGCTGTCTTCCCTCCCCGAGAGCACCGCCTGTTTCGCAGTTCATCGGCAGCCGAGTGCAACAATAAGCAGTCTGCGCGGCTGAGCCCCAGCACGTCCCGGAGCAGACGGTCATCGGCGGCCGACCGCGCCGCTTCGGGACCTCGGGCGCGCGAGGCCTCCTCCAATTCGTCCACAAGCGATGTCAGAGGGGCGTCGCCAGCGTCGCGGCGGACCACCAGGGCGTTCTCCGCTTCGGTAGGCTCCAGTTTGAGCATACCGCCCCCCAGCGAATGCCCCTCGATTTCACAACTCAGACGGGTCAGCGAGGTGCGCCAGAGCGCGGCCAACTCCGTCGCCTGCAGGCGCGTGCCCGCGCGCAGGCGGACGATATGCAGGTTGTTCGGAGCCACCGCGTCGATGTCGTTGGACACCAGTCGCGGCGTGTCACCGCTCATATAGGTCAGAAAGGCGTCCGGGACATAGACGTGCGGCACGCGATACCACGGCGTCCGAGTGCGGCACTTGTAGGCGCTGGGGACGCCAAGTTCCTCGCCGTACTGAAGATAGCGCCGTATGGACGCTTCGGTTTCGCATCCTGGGCCGACCTGGAGGAGATACCCGCCGTCGCCGGCCTGCAGAAAGGCGGCCCAGTCTCGCTCGCCCAGCCTGAGGCCGGAGAACGCGCGGCCCCTGAGCACGGCGGCCCGCAGGCATTCCGAGGGGATGCTCCAGCGCACGGCAGCCTCAGGGCCAAGATGGAAGTAGCCGTTCGCTCCGGTCACATACCCGATGCCGACGTCGGCCAGGTCGCCGAGGCGGCTGGTCATAGGCGATGACTTGAGCTGCCGGTAGAGCTCGCGCGCCTTCCGGGGGATCAGATACTCGATCAGCCTCTCCCGGCCTCCCAGCATCGCTTCGGTGTCGAGGCGTACCATGCCCTTGGTTGGAAGCGATTGGAGCCGCTGGAGTTCAGCCAACTGCCCTGCATGTGCGAGGTCGCGCAAGGTGAGATTCGAGCACTGGCGCCCCTTGTCCTCGGCGAGAAGCAGCAAGGTGTCCTCGTTGAGGTCCGGGAAGAGCTTCTTGCGGAACATGAGAAAGGTCACCCCGCCGAACGTGCGGCACAGGAACTCCAGCACCGGCTTGGCGTAGGCTGCGTGGCCCACTTCCACAGGCAGCACCATCGCCAAGCGCCCGCCGTCGCGCACATGAGCGGCGCTGTGTACCAGGAAGGGCGCCCACGAGCTGCATAACTCGCTCAGGCGAACCCCCTGTTCGGCCGCTGCTCGAAGCGCCGCCCGTCGCGCCTCGCCGGAAAAGCGCTGGTAGCGGATGAACGGTGGATTGCCGATGACTACGTCCACCCGGCGCTCGGCGGCGGCACTGAGGTCGAAGAAGTCGGATCGCGTCAAGTTCGCGCGCTCAAGGCCGAACTCATCCGTGAGCTTGTCGCTGATACGGGCGAAGGTCTGTGGATCGACCTCGACGCCGAAGACCTGGGAGTGCGGCCCCCCGCCCAGCGATACGATACGCTCGCAAGCCGACCGCAGGAATACGCCGCCGCCGAAACTGGGGTCCATGACCGTGTCACGGGGAGAGCGCACCGCCCACCAGACCAGGAAGTCGGCCACCTGGGCGTCCGTATAGAACGCGCCCAGTGTCTTGGCGCTATCGACGCTCGGCAGGGGCAAGGTGGGTGACTTCACCATCTCTTCACCGTGGCGACACACAGCAATGGGCGGCTCTCGCTATGCTTCCGCCCCTCCCGCTTGCAATTGCACCAGTATCTGCCCCCTCGGGGCCTCCTGATGGACCCGCACGCGCTGCCGGCGGATGAGTTCCAGAACCGCCAGGAAAGTGATAATGATGTACAGCTTCGTCGTCGGCTCGTCGACGAGTTCGGCGAAACTCAATTCACGATCCGATGCCCCGCGCAGTCGCGAGATGATGTCGGTGATCTTCTCCCCGATGGTGATCGGCGCCCGGCGCACCCGGTGGGGCGGATCGGGCTTGGCGCGCTCCAGAAGCTCCTGGATCGCCGCCACCATGTCGAAGACCGATACATCGCCCAGCGATACGAAGCCCGTCCCGATGTCGTCCTGATCGCCCCTCGCGCGCAGGAAGATACGCTGGCGCATCTCGCGCGATTCCCGGAGGACCTCCGCCGCCTCCTTGAAGCTGCGGTACTCCTCGATCCGCCGCTTCAACTCCTCCTCGGTGACGGCCTCCTCGATGGCTTCCTCTTCGATGTCCTCCTCGGTGGGGTCCATCGGCAGGAGGCTGCGGGACTTGATGAGCAGCAGCGTCGCGGCCATCACGACGAACTCCGCCGCGAAATCGACGCTGATCTGCTCCATCGTGCGCAGATACTGCAGGTATGATTCGGTGATCGGGGCGATCTCGACCTCCTGCACGTCCACCTCTTCGCGTTTCACGAGGTGCAAGAGCAGGTCGAGCGGCCCTTCAAAGATAGTGACCTTGACGGGGAACCCGGTGAACAGATCGAGCTGGCCGTCTTCACGCATGACTTTCGGCGCGGGCACTGCAACCATGGATGGGATTATAGCATACGCAGAGATGATACGTCAGCGGGCCAAGGCCGTCTAGTAGTGCAACCGTAGGTGGGGCGCCTGTCCGGTCCAGCCGTCTGGCCCGAAGGGCCAATAG
>CAYWBK010000246.1:0-9318 GCA_964455745.1 uncultured Armatimonadia bacterium | reverse complement strand
CTACTTCGGCCCTGAACCGGACGCTAAAGCATCCGGCTGAGGGGCGCTTCGCGCCGGGCGTCCTGCGGACGCGACGGCACGGATAACGATCACGTGCCTGATGTGGTCTGTTCAGCCACTGTCAAGCTACCCATACACATTGAGAAAGAGCCAACGGGGAGGCCAAGCCGGGTCATGCAGCGAATTGCCGCGCAGAAACGCCCAGTGAGGAGCGCCATGAACTGGTATAACGACGCCTTCTTCAAAATTCACTTCGACATGCACTTGCCGGCATCCATCCCCGCCGTCGGCGAAGGGTTCGACGCTGAGCTGCTCGCGGCGCAGCTTGCGGACATCGGCACCCAGGCCGTCTGCTTCTTCGCCAAGTCCGGCGGCGGGTACTCGCATTTCCCGACCGAAGTCCACCGGATGCACCCCGGCCTGCATCGCGACCTGCTGGGGGAGGCTCTCACCGCCTTCCATGCACGCGGCATCAAGCTCATCGCCTATTATCATCCGCCGTACGCTCACTGGCTGGCCGAAGAGCGCCCCGACTATGTATCCCTGGACGCCTCAGGCAACACCCTCGACCAGGGCGACCAGCCGCTCTTGTGCATCGTCGGCCCATATACCGATGAGATCATCATCCCTCACGTCGAGGAAATCGTGCGCAAATACCCCGTAGACGGCCTCTTCTTCGACGGTGGATACGTCGCGTGGCCCTGTTACTGCGCCGCCTGCCAGGCCAAGTACCACGACGCGACGGGAGAGGACATTCCGCCGGTGCAGGCCGGACCGGCGTGGCGCCGATATCGGGCGTGGCTGTTGCAGCAGGGTGTCGAGTGGCGCGTCAAGGTCGCCGGCGCAGCGCACAGGATACGGCCCGAGGTGCTGTTCGGCGTGAACTGGGCCTTCACGTGCAGGATGCCTGAGGAGCCGCCTGAGTACGTGGACTACCTCACCGCCGACATCATGGAGCCGGAGAATTCGTCGCTTTGCTCCAGCTACCAGCTTCGCCACTGGCTGCCGTACGGCGTGCCTTTCGACACGATGAACTCGCGGATGCTGCACTGGTGGTCCGACTGGACGGCAAAGTCCACCAACGCTTTGCGGCTGGAACTGGCCACCGTGTTGGCGAACGGCGGGCGGACCTTCGTGGGGGATCTGCAGCACAACAGTGGTATGCCCGACCCGGAGGTCATCAAGCGGATCGGGGCCGCCTTCGACTCGGTCAAGCCGCTCGTGCCGCTCATGCAGGACGCGAAGGCCGTTCCGTACATCGCGATCCTGCACAGCGCCACCTCGCACTATGCGCGGTCCGAGAGCCTGTTTGGGGATGACACCCCGATCCGGGGCGCGCACCTGGCGCTGCTCGAGGGCGGCTTCTATGCGCACATTCTGGACGAAGCGCTCGCACCGTCGCGGCTGCAGGAGTATCAGGCGCTGGTGCTCAGCGAGCAAGTCTGTCTCTCGGAGCAGACCATCACGGTCATCGAGGACTTCGTGGCCAACGGCGGGGGGCTGGTCATCGTGGGCGACACGGCCTCGCGCAATACCGACGGGCAGGAGACCGGCGGCTGGGCCATCGAGGCCCTCACCGGGCTGAAGCGCGTCGGGCTTACGGAACACGACCGCAACTACTTGAGCATCGAGGCCGAGTGGCAGGACAGGCTGCTGTCGCCGGAGGATGTCGGATGCCCTCCCCTGCTCGCCCACGGGAAGGCCGTCTTGACCGAACTGAACGGCGCGCGAAAGATCGCGCCGCTCGTCGCCCCCGATCCCGGTGTGCAGGTGGCGTCGCTTGCGCCGGGAGAAGACTCCGGGTATCCCGGCATCGCGTTGAACTCGTTCGGCAAGGGCACCGTGGCCTTCGTCGCTCTGCCGATTACGACGGACTTCTTCTCGCGCGGGCATCATGCGTTCAAGTACATCCTCAGCGGCCTGCTGCAACTGGTGACGCCGAGGAAGCTGATCGAGATCGAGGCCCCCGCGACCCTCGAAGCGACCCTGTTCCGCCAGGGGCACCGGCTGATCGTCCATCTGGTTAGCTACCACTGCGAACGCGGCGTCCGCGCACCGGCGGTCGTAGACCGGATCCCGCCTGTCAATGGCGTCAAGCTGAAGATCGCCTGCGAACAGCCGCCGACCTCGGTCACGCTGGAGCCTGGAGGCGCGACGCTGGAGTTCGGCTATGAGGACGGCATCGTGACGGTAACTGTGCCGCAGATGGGCATCTACGCGAGCGTGGTGGTAGCGGTGTAGGCGCGGCCACAGCCATGCTCGTAGGCGGTCAGCTTCATCGGTGCGCGGGCGGCCCGCCGGGGCTCTACGGCATCTGTCCGCACAACGACATCAGACCGCAATGACCTGGGCGAGCCATCCACACACATCGAGCTGTAGCCGTACGACTCAGGAAAGACAGCAGGAACGCGAAACGCGGGTGCAACACGATTCCCCCCATATCTCGCCCCGAGACCGTCATGCAGACTGAAGCCCGCAATCCCGCAACCGAGCACATCGACCGCCTGCCCGTACCCGACATCCTGCGCCTGATGAACGAGGAAGACGCGAAGGTCGCCGCTGCGGTTGCCGAGGAGATCCCGCATATCGCCGCCGCTGTTGAGGCGATCGTCGGCAGACTGCGCGCCGGCGGGCGGCTGTTCTACCTCGGGGCCGGCACCAGCGGGCGACTCGGGGTCGTGGACGCCTCCGAGTGCCCGCCCACCTTCGGGACCGATCCATCTCTCGTCACAGCGCTGATCGCCGGCGGGCGGGAGGCCGTCTTCCAGGCGCAGGAGGGCGCGGAGGACGATGAGGAGGCGGCGTTCCGTGACCTCGACGAGGCGGGATTCGGGCCGGGAGACGCCCTTGTCGGCATCGCCGCCTCGGGGCGCACGCCTTATGTGCTCGCCGGACTGCGGCACGCGAAGGCCCTTGGGGCGGCGGCGATTGCCCTCACCTGCAACCCGGATTGTGCGGCGGCGGAGATCGCGGACATCATGATCGCGCCGGCGGTAGGACCTGAGGCGCTCGCCGGCTCGACCCGCCTCAAAGCCGGGACGGCACAGAAGCTGGCGCTGAACATGCTCAGCACCGCGACGATGATTAAGCTCGGTCGCACGCGCGGCAATCTCCTGTCGCACATGAGGATTACCAACGAGAAACTCAGAGGCCGCGCGGTGGGGATCATCTGCGAAGTGACCGGGACGAGCGAGACCGAAGCCGCCAGGGCGCTGGAGGAAGCGGGCGGGGTGATCGAGGAGGCGGTGAGGCAGATAGCGGACAGCAGAGGACAGATAACGGATGAACGGCTGCGGCGGCGACGGTTGTGTGGGGACGTGGACTGTGCAGGAGTTTGACCTGATCGCCCCGGAAACGCTAAGATGGTGGCCGCTACGGGCCGCCGTCGATATGCGGAGGCCCTTCCGATACAAAGCTGTTCGGCCACATTACAGGAGATGCTTGATGCCCGATATTCGCGTTCGTTTCGCGCCATCGCCCACCGGCTACATGCACGTGGGCAATTTGCATACCGCCGTCTTTAGTTGGCTTTTCGCCCGCCACGAAGGCGGGACATTCGTATTGCGTATCGAGGATACCGACGAGCTTCGGTTCACCGAGGACGCCGTGAAGGTCATCTACGAGGGCCTGCGCTGGCTGGGCCTCGACTGGGATGAGGGGCCGGATATCGGTGGGCCATACGGCCCTTACGTGCAGTCCGAACGCCTGCCGATCTACCGCGAGTACATCGACAAGCTGCTCGCCGAGGGCAAGGCCTACGAATGCTTCTGCACGCCCGAGGAGCTGGAGGAGCGGCGCGAGATCCAGCGCGCTCGGGGCCTGCCGCCACGATACGACGGCCGCTGCCGAAGCCTCACCCCGCAGCAGCGGGAGGCCTACAAGGCCGAGGGGCGCCGGGCCTGCATCCGCTTTGTCGTCGCCGAGACCGGCAGCACGACCATCAACGACATCATCCAGGGCGATGTCACCTACGAGAACGCGACCATCGCCGACGGGGTCATCTGGAAGACCTCCGGCTACCCGACTTACCACTTCGCCTGCTGTGTGGATGACTACCTGATGAAGATCACGCATGTCACCCGCGCGGTCGAGCACCTCCCCAATACGCACCTGCACATCCAGATACAGGATGCCTTGGGCTTCCCGCGCCCGCAGTATGCGCACTTCCCCCTGCTGTTGGGCACCGACAAATCGAAGCTCAGCAAGCGGCACGGGGCCGTCAGCGTGGTGGAATACGCGGAACAAGGCTACCTGCCTGAGGCGATGTTCAACTTCATGGCGCTGCTCGGCTGGAGCACCGGCTCGGAGGAGGAGATCCTCCCTCGCGAGGAGATCATCAAGCGGTTTAGGCTTGAGGGTTGCGGCAAGTCGCCTGCGGTGTTCGATCTCGAGAAGGCCGAATGGGTGAACGGCGAGTACATCCAGAGGAGCGACCCGGCCTGGGTTGCGGACCGCTTGCTGCCGTACCTGGTCGAGGCCGGCCTGTTTGAAGCCGACCCGACTCCGGAGCGCAAAGCGTGGCTGGTGCAGGTCGTGGACCTGATGAAAGACCGCGCGAAACTGCTGACCATTTTCACCGGCTGGGCCAGGTACTTCTTCACCGATGACTTCGAGTATGAGGACCGCGCGAAGGAGAAATGGCTGAACCTGCCGGAGATACCGGGGCTCCTGCGCGCCCTGGCGGACCGCCTCGAGACACTGGCGGAATGGACCTCGGAGGCCCTCGAGACCGCCGTGCGGGGCTTCGCCGAGGAGCGGGGCGTCAAGGCGGGCAACGTGATCCATCCCTGTCGCGCCGCCGTGAGTGGAACAACCGTAGGTCCCAGCCTGTTTCATCTGTTGGCGCTGCTGAAACAGGATGATGTGGTGGCGAGGCTGAGAAAGGCGGCCGGGGTCGGAGAAGGCTGAACCGCCGAGAAGACTACAGGTTCGGTGCAAGGGCTTGAGGCAGCAAATCGGGCCCGGCGCAGCCGGAACCGGAAAGCGGATTGACCACGAAGACACAAGAGCGCTAGACGGCCAAACCGCCCCTGTCGGAACCTGTGCCGTCGTTTCGTGTCTTCGTGCTTTTGTGGTCAGATTCCCCCGTCTCGCACTCGTGCGTTGTTGAGCGCCGGATGAGCCCGGCCCGCACATGCAGCGTGGCATCATCCCAACATGGACCTAACCGTTTGCATCGTCAGCTACCAATGCCGCGACGAACTCCGTGAATGCCTGCACAGCATCCGCGCGAATGCTGGCGCGGTCGAGTATGAGGTGATCGTCGTCGACAATGCTTCGTCCGACGGCACCGCGGACATGGTGGCCTCCGAGTTCTTCTGGGTGAAGCTGATCCGCAACACCCGCAACGCGGGTTTCGCGGCGGCGAACAACCAGGCCCTGGCACAGGCGGCAGGGCGGTTTTTGATGCTGCTCAATCCCGACACGCAGATCACCCACGGCGCGCTGGAGGCGCTCGTGCGGTTCATGCACAACAAGCCCTGGATCGGCGCGCTCGGGCCGAAGCTCGTGTACCCCGATGGCGGACTGCAGTTCTCGTGCCGCACTTTCCCCACGCCGATGACGCTTCTCTTGGACAACCTGGGTCTCGCACAGGCCTGCGCGAGAAGTCGCCTGTTCGGGCGCCAGCGCATGACCTGGTGGGATCATGCGACCGCACGGCGGGTCGACTGGGTCAGCGGCGCGGCCCTTGTGATGTCGCGGGCGGCGTTCCGCAGGGTCGGACCCCTCGACGAGGGCTTCTTCATGTACGCGGAGGAACTCGACTGGCAGTGGCGGTTGCGCAGAGCCGGCTTCGAGTGCTGGTATTACCCGCAGGTCACGATCGTCCACCGCGAGTATGTCTCGTGGAAGGGGCAGAGGCTGGGGCAGGTCCTGTGGGGACACCAGTCGCTGTGGCGGTACTTCGCCAAGAACTACGGCCGGGCTGATGCGTTGGCGGCGCGGCTTATCACCGCCGCCGGCTCGACATTGCGGGCGATCTACTGGCTGTGCGGGGCCCTCGGCCCTCGGGCGGCGGAGGCGAAGACGATGCGCCATCTGCATGAGGTTGTTGTCAAGCTGGCCCTGGGACTGACACGAATGGAGAAACCATAAGGGGCGCACATGGACGAGGCTCGTCGGCAGCAATCGGTTGACCTGTGCATTGAGATGCTCGCGGAGAAGTCCGTGCACATGCGCCGCACCGCCGCCTGGGAGTTGGGCAGCCTGGGCGATCGTCGCGCGACGCCCCACCTGGTCGCCGCGCTCGAAGACTCCGACTGGGAATGCCGGCATTACGTCGTCATGGCGCTGGGCAGGCTGGCGGATCCGATGACGATCCCGGTCCTGGAGGCGCTCCTCGCAGGCGACTACCTCGCCGAGGACGGCGGGGGCATTGCCGGCGCTGCTCCGCGCAAACTGGCCGACCACCTGCGCGATGATATCCTCTACGCGATCACCTGCGCCGCCGCCGCCCAGGCGACCGGGGAATAAGTCATGCGGCGTGTCCTCTCTCGGGACGGGAGGGGTGTCTCCACAGGGGTGTGGGGCGTGTTCAGCAACATGGCTACGGGCGGCGACACACCGACGAAATGCCTGTTGGGGACGATTCAGAGCATGACTTACAGTGGGCTGTTCGGCCTGCATTTGGCGCGATAAATCGCGCCGCCACATGCTCGAAGCAGCTCGACGATAGACAGGTACGACACGGAAACAGGGCTCATCCGCTCGCGATCTCGCATCCTCCCTCACGGGGTATTGAAGCATGAAACGCTCGTGGCTCACGATCGCGATCACTCTAGCAGCCTCCGTCGCCACTTGGGCGCAGGCGCCGAACCTCGTCCCGAATCCGGGGTTCGAGGAAGGCCTGGCAGGCTGGACGGCCTGGGGCGATCAGAAACGGGATGTCGCCACCTACAAGACGAATCCGGCCTCCGGGGCGCTGTGCGCGCGCATTCCGGCGGGCAACAACGCGCTGTACACCTACGTCGCCGTTCGCGGCGGGCACGCCTATCTGGTCAGCGGCAAGTATCGCCTCGACCCGAACAGCACCGGCGGCGGCATCGATCTCAGCTACGTCCGGCAGGGCGGGGGGAACGGTAGCGCGGGGCAGATGGCGCTCACGCTGCGGCCCGGCGCTCCCGCCGATGCGAAGGGCTGGATGAGCTTCTCGCAGATCGCGGTCCCGCCGAAGGAGTGTGTGCAGGCGCAGCTCGCACTACGGTCGGGTGGCGAGGACGTGGCCTGGTACGATGACCTCAGCATCGTGGAGGTCGCGCTTCCGCCCGGCTACGACCCCAACGCCGGCGCCTGGGACGGCATCACCAAGACCCGGACGCAAAACCCGCTCTTCGCGGAGCTTCTCGGCAGCGACAGCGGCGACTACTACGTCACCTCGTGGGCGACGCAACTGTACGCCGAAGGCCTGCCCGCGGACACGATCGCGCAGATGACCGAGAATCGCTGGCAGAAGGAGATGGCGACAACCTTCCGCCAGATGGGCGAGAACCATCTCGGAGCGCTCGCGCTGCCGTGGGCCGTGGGCGGCGGCGAAAGCCCGCGCGATTTCTGGCGCAACGAGGCGACCCTCAAGGACCTCAACCAAAAGTACAAACTGCGCTTCGACTGCGCCGTCGAGCACAGCGGAGTCCTCGATGACGCCGTGAAGGGCGGCGCGGAGGCGCTCGGCAAGTCGGCCGGCGGGCAGCCGCGGGTGTCGCCGGTAGACCCCAAGTACGTGGCGGCCTGCGTGGCGGAGATCGAGAAGTGGGCGCGGATGTTCGGCGACGAGCCGTACTGCCGAGCCTTTGAAGGCATGGACGAGCCCGTGGTGCCGACGCTGGCGGGCAAACGCGACGCGGCCGGGCCTTTCATGGCCGCCTGCGACCAGGAGGTGCGGGAGAAGTACGGGTTCGGCAAGTACGGGATGCCCGCTCCCGCCGATCCGTCATGGTGGAAGCAGCCCGCCGACCAGCCCTTCTGCTGGATCGCCTTCAACCGCTGGATGGCCGATAAGTTCTCCGACGCCGCCAAGACGAAGTTCGACGCCGTGAAGAAGGCCGTGCCGAGCCTGCTATACACACCATGCGATCTGTGGTTCATGAGCGGGTTCGTGCCCTTTGACATGAACCGCCTGGCGAAGTATGCCGACTACCTGCAATGCGACCCCTACGCCTCGTCGGCCGAGGTCCGGCGCGGCAGGGGCGTGTACAACCACGGGTTCGGGGCGAAGCTGCTGCGCGACCTCGGCGCGAAGCACGTGCAGATCGTGCTGCAGGCCTTCGACTACGCCGGGTACAAGATGACCCCGGACGACCTGCTGGAGTGGGCGAGCCAGGCGCTGCGCAGCGGGGCCGACCGCCTGTGTTTCTACCATCAGGACAACCCCCGCTTCACCGACCCGGCGCGCTGGAAGATGATGCTGCACATCTCCAAGACCGTCAGCGAGATGAAAGCCATCAAGCGCCCGACCGCGACGAAGACCGCGATCTTTTGCAGCAGCATGTCGCTCCGCGCCGAGGGGCCGTCGTGCCTCGCCGACGAGATCTACACCGCCTATGCGCTTCTGGGCGAGAAGCTGGGCTGCTGGTTCGACTTCGTCAGCGACCTCCAACTCGAGCGCGGCAGCCGCAAGCTGTCGGACTACAAGGTCATCTACCTGCCGCTGGGCGCCTACCAGGATGAGGCGACGGCGCGCAAGCTTATGGATTGGGTGAAAGCCGGCGGGACGCTGATTTGCGGCGACCCGACGGTCTGGAGCTTCGGCCCCGACGGCGCCGACCTCAGCGCCTTGCGCACGGAGCTTTTCGGCATCAGGGTCGGCAAGCCGACTGAGGCGGGGGAGATCGCGCTTAACGACCGGCCGATGCCGGTCTACCCCGCGCACACGCTCGACGGCCCGCGCCGCTCCACCGCGCGCACGCTGGTCGAGCCGGCCGGAGGGGTGTCGGTGCTGGGCAAGTACCCCGACGAGACGGCTGCGGTGGTGCAGGCGGCATACGGCACAGGCAAGGCGATCCTGTTCGGCGTGAACCCGTTCGTGCCGGACGCGGTCCTCAGCGACAGCGTTCTGGAAGACTTCATCGAGGGCATCGAGAAGTCCGCCGGCGAGCCGACGGGCCTCGATATCTGGCGGTTCAAGCTGCCGTCGCCGAAGTAGCGTGTGGGTCTCGATCTGCATCCCGTGCTTGCAGAAGGTACGGGACGGATCGACGGCTCCGACCACGAAGTCGCGAAGACACGAAACGACATGGCAGTCGTCATGCCGGGTTCCGGCACTCTGAAACGATGAAAACGGCCCTACCCCGTCCCGCCTGCGGCGGGCCACCCCTCCCGTTC
>CAYWBK010000245.1:0-9347 GCA_964455745.1 uncultured Armatimonadia bacterium | reverse complement strand
CTACACGATTTCGAGTCGTGCGCGATCAACCGAACTCTGCCACCTCTCCGTCCTCATGGCGGCCACTGCGGCGATAGAGAATACCGCACCAAGGGTCGGAAGTCAAGCGAATCCGCACGCCGCGCGGAACCCTGGATCCACACGCCGGGCAAGAGCACCACTGCGGCGTTGCCGCACATCGAACGGATAAGGCCCTAAGGGGGTCGCCATCATCCCGCGTTCTTGCCATTGTGGCAAAGAGTTCGATCACCTATCCGATCCAGAGGCCCTCCAGCCGCACCTGCATACCTGACGAGGTGCGGTTGAGGTAGTTGACCAGCCCGCTATGACGCCATTGCAGCATGCACATTCGAGGCTGGAAGTAGTAGCGCATCCCGATCTGGAGGTCTACGCGGGCGTCGGTCACCAGACCCTCATAGCCTTCGGCAATGTAATATCCAAGGTCCTTGAAGCCCTTCTCACGTGGGTTGAGAGGGCCGGTGACGCACCACGTGAGAACCCCCGTACGAGGGTCCACGTCCGCGGCGATCCCACAGTGGGTGATCGGACAGCCGCACGACATGCCCAGCGGGCGTCCGATCAGTATGTCGCCCCGCTGGATGTCCATCTCGCGTGTGAGCATGGGATTGTGCGGGATGATGATCTCTCGCGGTCCCGGGTCCTCCGGGAAATGCTCGAGAAAGAAGTCGAACTCTCGCCCTAACGTGTCGCGCCAGCTCAGGGGCTTGCTCTGGAGAAGAGGGTCGCGCTCGCATGATACACAGGAGACGCAGGTTGCAGCGGGCCGAACGGTGTCACTGCCGCCCGCAGATTCCGTCTGAACCCGATCGGGCGACAGGTGGATACACCGGCGCAGAAGATCGGGTTCGGAGGCGAGGCGCTCCGCGAACTCGTCGCACTTGCGGAACCCGCAAACGCCGCAGTCCAGGCCGGGCAGGTCATCGCGGGTGATGGATTGTTGTTGAATGCTCATACCATGCTCCTGTTGACTGGGTAGACCGTGGTTCCGGCCGTTATGGACCGCAGACCGGCGACGACCTCGGGCAAGACGCTCAATAGATGGCGTACCTGCTCTTCAGTGTTGAACCGGCCCAGAGTAATGCGCAAAGACCCCCGCGCTCGGACCGGGTCGAAGCCCATGGCCCGCAGGACGTGAGAGGGCTCGCTGCCGTGGATCGAACTGCATGCGCTCCCGCTCGAGACCGCAATGCCGGCCTCGTCCAGGGCGAGCAGGAGCCTGATGGCCTCACCCTCCTGGCCTGCAAACCCCAGGCAGACATGGCCCGGCAGCCTACAGTGACGAGAGCCGATGAGGTAGGAGTTGGGGATCGTCTCAGCAAGGGTGTCGACGATCAGATCGCGGAGAGCCACCACGCGCCGTGTCTCCTGGGGCAGCTCCGCTTTCGCGATCTCCACCGCACAGCCCAGGCCGACGATGCCGGGCACGTTCTCGGTGGCCGAACGCAGCCCCCGTTCTTGCCCCCCGCCGCGGATGATCGGTGAGAGCGGAACTCCACTGCGCACGAATAGCGCGCCCACTCCTTTCGGCCCATGCAGCTTATGCGCGGACAGTGACAGCAGGTCGATGGGGCGCGAGGACACGTCGAGGGGGATCTTGCCCGCCGCCTGCACGGCATCTGTGTGGAACAGCGCGCCGTGGGCGCGGGCGATCCGCCCCAGTTCGGCGATCGGCTGCAGCGTCCCGACGACGTTGTTCGCCGCCATCACCGATACGAGACGGGTATTTGGCCGTAGGGCGCACTCCAGTGAACTCGGATCGACGATCCCCTCGGAATCGACCGGAAGATAGTCGATCTGCGCGCCTGACTGCTGTAGGAAGCGACACGTCTCGAGCACCGCCGGATGCTCGATGGCGCTGGTGATGATGTGACAGCCGGCAGCGGTATAAGCGCCGACAGCCCCGATGAGAGCGAGATTGTCGGCCTCGGTGCCGCTGGCCGTGAACACGATCTCGTCGGAGGAAGCGCCGATGAGGCCGGCCACCTGGCCGCGCGCAATCTCCACCGCCTCGCGGGCCTCCCGGCCGTAGGCGTGCAGGCTGGAGGGGTTCCCAAATGCCCCGCAGGCGAAGGACATCATCGCTTCCAGCACGCGCGGGTCTAGCGGTGTCGTCGCTGCATTGTCGAAATAGGCAGCCTCGGCCACGTTCATTCCCCCCTGTAGAACGTCTGGTTCTCCAGTGGTCGCACGACCCCAAAGTGAGACTGCCAGCCGATCTCCTTCTTGCCGACGCAGATCGTGCATGTGCCCACCGGGGGGTTACCCCGCAGCAACAGCGACTCGGGGTTGCCATCGGCGTCGAACGTCACGTCGCTACTGGCGCGAATCTGGGCCAGGAGAGGGTCGATGCCGATGCCATGAAGCGCATTGACCTCGCGAATACGAACTGCCGGGGCCACGTCCTGGATGCGCGCGCGGAACACCTCGCGTTCGGCCTGCGACACCCGGTCGATCTTCGTGACCACTGCAACATCGGCAAGCGAAAGCATCGGACCGACCTTGAGCGGCAGGTTCATACCGCTGGTGGCTTCGAGGACCACGATGCCGAGGCCGCCATCGACATAGGGCGAGCAGCGCAGGCACAGCCCCGCCGTCTCAACCAGCAGAGCGTCGCAGTCCGCCTTCCGCGCCCACTGCAAAGCATCCCCCAGGACCATCACGTTGCAGTGGTCGGGGCACAATTCACCCGAGTAGACCTTGCGCACGGGAATGCCGAATTCGCGCGCGAAGATGTCGTCTTCCTCGGCATACTGCACGTCGATTTTCAGGAATGCAGCCCGGGTCCCGTCCCGCATCATCTTCTGAACGATATGCCGCAACACGGATGTCTTGCCGGTGGTTGCCGGCCCCGCACAGATCACCAGTTTCATGCCAACCCCTCCATTTCCGCGATGGTGACTCTCTCGCCGAGGCGAATCTTCTCGCGCAGGCGAGCCAGAACGCCGTCTATCCTGCTGACCGCGTGGGATAGGGTCCGCTCGGCCTCATCGGTGCGCAGGACGTGCGTCATCGCGCCCCCCTGCATGACGATGCGGTAATCCGACAGCAGGGCGATGCGGGGATCGTGCGTCACGAAGATGAAGATCTTCCGATGCTTGCGAAGTAGCTCCAGGGCTCGCGTGCGGTTGATGCCGGCATTCTCCACTTCGTCAAGGAGCACGATAGGCGTGTCGCAAATGACGGTGGCATCGGCGATGAGCAGCGCCCGCGTCTGGCCGCCTGACAGTTCGGTCATGCGGCTCTCCGTGGCGATCGGCTCGCCGGTCAACTGGTTGGCGAACGCGAGGGTGCGCTCGACCGCCAGTTCCCCATCCGTCGGGACGCTGCTGCGGATGCGAGTGTGGGTCTGCAGGAACTCGCGGACGGGCAAGTCAGACAGGAACGTCGTGTGCTGGGTGATGAGGGCGATGGGATTGCGCGCAGGATCGTCCTGGTACTCGGGCGGCGCGGCTCCACCGTTGATGAGAATCCGACGACCTGTAGGGGTGTTGTCGTTGGCGAGCAATTCGATATCGTTGATCAGCGTCGTCTTCCCGGAGCCGGTTGGGCCGACGACGCTCACGACATCGCCCATGTGCAGGTCAACGCGGCGTACCGTTTCCGGGCAGGCGTTTCTCCCGCCTCCGCCCAGAATGGAGATGGTCTCAATCACTTTATCCTCCTTAACCTATCGGAAAACTCATATAAGAGCGCAAATAGAGGCAACTTCACGACACATCCGCGAGTGTAGTGCTCTCCAACTTCTCGGAGACCCAGTCCCGAACTTCCATGAGAACCCTCACCAGGCTCTTCTCCCGCTCGATGGGCGTGGACTCGTAGAAGTACCGGCTGACTGACTCCGTGGGGGCGAGGGCGCCGTCGAAGAAGCGGATGATCTCGGCGAGGCTGACCTCCTCGGGCCGCTTGGCGAGACAATATCCGCCGCGCTGCCCCTTCTGGCTGCGCACATACTTAGCGCGCTTGAGGGCGAGGAGAATCTGCTCGAGGAACTTGGGGGGAATGCCCTGAGCCGCCGCGATGGTCTCGACGCTGATGAAGCCTTCAGACTGTTGGCGCGCCATGTAGACCAAAGCCAGCAGGGCGTATTCGCTACGAGAGGTGAGTTTCACGACAGCCTCGACTTAGATGACTGAACTGATGGGGATTATCATGTATTCACCATCGGCTGTCAACACCCCTTCGGGGCGAATTCAGGAGCATCGTTTCTGTGCGCCAAGCCCTGGAGGTGTCTTCGATTGCGCCCCGGCGCGACCGAAGACGGGAGCCCCAAGGACGGCTGGCTGTTCGAGTTGCGGGCGCAACGGCATCAATGCGAGGGCGCGGGTGTCGCGGCCGGCGGAGTGGCGGCGCCACTGCTGGCCAGCGGCGGAAGCGGGGGCACGATGTCCTTGGGGTGGTAATCGGGGATGTCGTTCGTCAGGCCGTTAAGTTGGACGCCAAAGCCCACGTGATGGCCGACGAACCGATATGACGCGAACCACGAGATGCAGTGGTTGATGCGCCGCAGTTCCATCGTGTAGTCGCGAAGCTTCGAGGTGTTCCAGTCGTAGCGCCCTGTGCTCTCGAGGTCCCACTTGGGGGCCAATCGCAGGTCCAGGAACGGCTGAAGCTCGGTCGGGATCTGCACCTGGTCGTATAGCAGCGGGGTGACCCCGCCCTCGAAGTGGCGGATGACGGTCAGCGCGGCCCGAGTCTTGTCTCCCAGTTTGATGCCGCCCCCCAATGTCAGGGCGATGTCGTGGTAACCCTCGCTCCCGCCATACCAGTATTTCGCCGCGTAGGCTCCCCCCCAGTGCCCCACCTTATGATCCTCGTCTGCGGTGCGGTCCCGGTAGCGCGCGATCAAGGCGTAGCGGTTTGTGGCGATCGTCGGGGGGGTGAAGGTGGCTGTCTGCAGGTCGAGGTCTTGTTCCTCGAAACGCCCGATGCTTGCGCTAAGGCTGAGGACCTCTCCCTCGGCGTGTGGTCCCGCGAAGTTTCGCGTCAAAACGAACTCCGGCTTGCGGTTGACTGCGAGGAAGTTCTGCAGCACCGTCGTCACGTCTTCCTCGCGGGAGATGTAAAGGTCGGCCTGCCAGGGGCCGTCCGCCTTTTCGCCGCGAAGCAGACCTCGCACGCCTCGCTTCTGGCTGAAGCGGAAGTCCAGGTCGGACTGCTGTTCCTTGGTCTGTGGGCCGAACTGCAGGTAGTAGGGCAGGTTCCAACCGTCGCGGCTGGAATGCCCCGGTAGTTCGAAGGGTGTCGTGCTCACTTCCCTGCCGGTGGACATTCGGCGCGTGGCCGAGTTGAGAAGCGGAATGCGCCACCCGAAGAACTGCAGCTTCGGATGGTCCACCGTGACCTCATCCTTCACCGGATCGGCAGTGATCTTGTCCGCCGTGACCGACCAGTGCGGGTTGTCCAGATCGCAGGTGGTGATCTTGCCCCGGCCCACGAAAACGACCTTGCCCTTCCGCTCGATCTTATCCCCGAATGCGTATGCCCGGATGACCGATCCAGGATCAGGACCCGGCCCGATGTTCATCGCGCACGCCGCGCGGGTGAGCGTAAAGACACCGCCGGCGTACTCGAGAGTGTCGCCCTTCAGGCTGCCTTCCTTCGTCCGCACGGTGACGTTGTTCCGTGCCTTGAAGCTGCCCGTCGTCAGGTCGGCGTCGAGTTCCTCGGCGGTGATGGTCATCGGCTCCGGTCTGACCCCGGACGCCGTCGCGGTCACCCGCACATTACCGCGGCCCTCGACGTGCCTCTCACCGCCCGAGTATACCAGCACGTCGGCGTCAAACGTGACCGTGACGTTGCCGATTGCCTGCCTCTTCGCGGCGTCCATTTTCCGGCCGGCGGGCTTCGGCGAGGCCGCTTTGGCATCTGGCGGCCCGGCGGCTGCCGGCTTGGCCTCCCCTGACCCGGACACCTGGGCGCGCGCCGGCCCAGTGCACACGAGGGCGCACAGGCAAACGAACACGCTCAGGATCAGGCCGGCATGCAAACGCATGAGCGCCTCAGGTCTTGGGCTTGGAGTGGCTAGGATCAACCGCCGATATGGAGCGACCTCAAGATAGACATTCCTCGCGGCGTTCCGATGCACCTGCAGCCGCTCCCACACATATTGCTGCCGTCGCGGCGGCCTCGCATGTGACTCCTCCACTGCATCGTCATGGGACGCGCATCATACCATAAATAGACGCAATATACACACATTAACGCCGCAAATAGACGATAACCCCGCAGGTCCCCGCAGCCACGAAATCGAAACCTCAACCACATGGCACAACGCGGAGGCCCGGCTGGTGACCGCTGAAGACATCATCCGCATATTGCAACTCGAGCAGTTGCCGATTGAGGGCGGCTGCTACCGCCGCACTTACCTCTCCCCCGATCTCGTCGCCGCCGAGGCCCTGCCGGGCCGCTACGACGGCGGCCGCCCCTGCTCCTCCGCGATCTACTACCTCATCACCCCCGACGCGTGCTCCAGGCTCCATCGCTTGCGCACCGACGAGGTCTTCCACTTCTATCTCGGCGACCCGGCGCTCATGCTACTGCTTTACTCCGACGGGGAAAGCCGAGTGCTGACCCTCGGCCCGAGGATCGACGCGGGGCAGCATGTGCAGGTGATCGTGCCGCACGGCACCTGGCTGGGGCTTTACGTGGACGACGGCGGGGACTTCACCTTGATGGGCACGACGATGGCTCCGGCATTCGACCCCGACGACTTCGAACTCGGCGACCGCGATTCTCTAATCGAGCAATACCCCCGGCACGCCGAGCAGATCGCCCGCCTGGCAGCGCCCTGATAGTGCACTATGGCTCGGTTTGTGGTCAGCCCGTGGAGAATCACGCACGGACGGGCAATTTGGACCACAAAGACTCGAAGACACGAAACAGCAATGCACACCCCGGCAGGGGTGGTTCGGCCGGATAGTGTCCTCGTGTTTTCGTGGTCAATCCCTCTCTTGACTCCGGCTACGCCGGGCCCTCTATCCGCACCACCTTGGTAATGAAGAAAGGGGGAGGACTGATTGGCGGTCCTCCCCCCTTCTGGGGTTCTTGCGCTGTGTTGGTGAGCCGT
Source organism: uncultured Armatimonadia bacterium (assembly GCA_964455745.1). Lineage (GTDB taxonomy): Bacteria > Armatimonadota > Zipacnadia > Zipacnadales > CAYWBK01 > CAYWBK01. The sequence continues at coordinate 2,260 of CAYWBK010000245.1, read as the reverse complement.
TGCGTGGCTACTCCACGGTCACCGTCTTCGCCAGGTTGCGCGGTTGGTCGATGGCCTCGCCACGGAACTTGGCGATGTGGTAGGCGAGGAGTTGCAACGGGATCGCCACCGTGATAGGCGAGACAAGCTCGGGGCACGCCGGCACCCAGATCATGTCGTTCGCCCAGGCCGCCACGTCGGACGGGTCGGCTTTGGTGTCGACGCCGGTGCCGGCGATCTGCTCGTCACCGTCGGTTGCGACAACGACAACGGGGCCGCTGCGGGCCTTGATCTCCATGATGTTGGCGATCATCTGCTCGAAGGTCTCCCCGCGAACCGCGATCGCAACGGTGAACATGGCGGGCTCGACGAGCGCAATCGGACCGTGCTTCATCTCACCGGCCGAATAGCCCTCAGCGTGGATGTAGCTGATCTCCTTGAGCTTCAGCGCGCCCTCCATCGCCGACGGCAAGTTGACGCCGCGGCCCAGATACAGCGAATGCGGGCGCATGGCGTCTCCGCGCTTGTTGGTCGACCAGTACCCCTTCGCCTCCGCCGGCTTCCCCGGGTCGGCGACGTCGACGCCGTGCTGCGACCACATCTCGCGCGCGAGATCGTGGTACTTCTCGGCGATCTTGATGATGTCGGCCTCGCGGCTGAGCAGTTCCTTCGCCATGTCGGGGCAGTCGAGCAGCGCCTGCTTGAGCGTCTTCAGCTCGTCCGGGCAGACGCACCCGCGCACTTCCGCGAGGCGCAAAGCGATCAGCTCGCACACGAGCACCTGCAGCGTGTAGGCCTTCGTGGACGCGACACCGATCTCCGGGCCGGCCTGGATGTAGACCACGCCGTCGCTTTCGCGGGCGATCGAGCTGTCGACGACATTGAGGATCGAGATGATCTTCGCGCCCTTGCTCTTCATGTCGCGCAGGGCGAGAAGGGTGTCCATCGTCTCGCCGGACTGGCTGATAACAACGCACAGCGTGCCGTCGAGCACCATCGGGTCGCGGGCGCGCAGCTCGGCGGCGAGGTCGGCCTCGGCCGGGATGCGGGCGAGCTTCTCCATGAGGAACCGGCCCACCAGACCCGCATGATACGCGGTGCCGCAGGCGGTGAAGACGACCTTCTTGAGGCCCTTGATCTCATCATCGGTCAGGCCAAGGTCGCCCAACGAGATCGGCTCATCCGCGCTCTTGAGGCGGCCGGCGAGACACGCATACATCGCGTCCGACTGCTCGTGGATCTCTTTGTGCATGAAGTGGTCGTGCTCGCCCTTACCGGCGGCGTCGGCAGGCCACGGGATGATGTAGACATCCTTGGTGATGGGCTTGAGCTGCAGATCGAACAGCTTGATCCCGTCGGCGGTCACCTGGGCGATCTCGTCGTCGTCGATGACGTAGACCTTGTCGGTCTCCTGGCGGATCGCCGGCATGTCGGAGGCGATGAAGTTCTCGCCCTCGCCGATGCCGATGACCAGCGGCGACCGGCGGCGGACGGCGATCAATTCGTTCGGGCTGTCGGCGCTGATGATGCCGAAAGCGAACGCGCCCTGAAGGCGCAGGACGGCCTCACGAACGGCCTCGAGGAAGCTGGCCTTTTCCTTGGCGTACTTCTCGACGAGGTGAGCCATGACTTCGGTGTCGGTCTGGGACTTGAAGATGTGGCCCTCGGCCTCGAGTTCCGCGCGCAGCGCCTGGTAGTTCTCGATGATGCCGTTATGCACGACGGCGATGCGCCCGTCGCAGGATAAGTGCGGGTGGGAATTCTCGACGGAGGGCTTCCCGTGGGTCGCCCACCGGGTGTGGCCGATGCCGAGCGATCCGATGAGCGGGGTCTCATCGAGCGAGGCCTGCATGTTGTCGAGCTTGCCCACGACGCGGCGAAGCTCTAACTCGCCGTCTCGCACAACCGCGATTCCGGCGGAGTCATACCCGCGGTACTCCAGCCGTCGGAGCCCTGCCAGGCAGATCGCGGGAGCCTGGCGCTTTCCAATGTAGCCGACGATTCCGCACATGTTACTATAGCTCCTTTAGCCGCCGCGTCCGTATGACAAGTGCCGGGGGACGCCTGGGCTAAGACACAAGAATAGGCCGGCGCACACAACGCCCTGTCGTCAGACACAGCCTGACAGGATGCGTCGAGGCATAGCCCGGCCACGCAAGCGGCAGTATACACCGTTGGTGCGGGGAATGCAAAAGGGAAACGGCAGGAACGGCGGGGACGGCGGGGACGGCAGGTTTTAGGGACGGCAGGGACGGCGGGAACGACAGGTTTTAGGGACGGC
>CAYWBK010000244.1:0-9386 GCA_964455745.1 uncultured Armatimonadia bacterium | reverse complement strand
CCCGCACATGTACTGGACGCCGAACCGGACGGAGGGCCTCGTGCGCGAGCACTTCGACCTTCGGGTCGAGCCGGGCTTCCAGTTCTACCACGAGTGGCGCGATGTGACCGTGTTCTTCCGCTCGGGGCCGACGTTCACCCTCTTCGAGGACGGCTCGCTCACCGTCGGCGGGAAAAAACTGGCGACGCTGCCGCACGGGAAGTGGATGGGATTCGACATCACCTGTGGGCTGGGGAAGCAGGCGACGGGGACGTGGGAGCTGGCGGTGAGTGTACCGGGGCAGGAACCGCTCAAATTCCCGGGGCTGACCTACGACCCGGAGTTCAAGGCGGTCCACTGGCTTCTCTTCGGCGCCCACGGCGACCAGGCGGCGGTGGCGTATCTGGACAATGTGAGGTTGAAGTAGGAGAAGCTACGGGAACGGGTGTTACTGCTCGAGGGGCTCGACGGTGACGGCGCCGTCCCGGACGACCTGTACGGTAAGCAGTTGTTGGTGAAGCAGGTGCATGCCGATCAGCGGGTTCCCCTCCATGCAGTGTACGAGCACGGCGCGCGGCTCACCGTCCCAGATGACCACGGCGTGATGCAGCGGGATCCGTACGGGCGCGTCTCCTGCGAGCCGTGCGTTGGTGAAGTCGGCGAACTCCAGCCCTAACTCCTCAACGATGGCCCCCGGAAGGCTGAGTTCCTCGGTGAAGCCCGTGTCGATGGTTACCATGAGGTCCTTGAGCTGGCCCGTTGGCCCGAGAACCCTGATCGGGACAACGGCTTCGTAACCGCGCGTCACATGGCCCCCGAGCATCAAAGGTACCTCTTCCCCCAACTACCGCCGATCTTCGCCAGGGCCGGGTACCCGACGCGAAGCGCATAGCACACACTCTCGGGGCGTCTGGCCTTCAACCGCGTCAGGGCGTCAAGATGGTTCTCGTCGATCTCGTAGTCGCCTGATTCGATGTCCAGGACGAGGACTTCCCCGAAGTGGTCCTTCTCAACCTTGGCGCGGATGTCTCGCTCGTAGATTTCCTCGCCGAGTCGGCAGGCTTCGTCAATGCTGTACGGCAAGTTCAATGCCGGCATCGTCGTCTCACCTCACTGTCTATGCCCATTGTACCACATTGCGAGGTTCCGACAAACGGCGATGGCGGCGAATCAGGCATCTTCCCAGTACCCCTTCCGCTGCGCCTCGCTGAACCACCTCTCGGCGTCCTCGACCACCTCACGCAGCAGCGCGGAGTAGTGCCGGTAGTTCGCCAGCGACACATCCGGCGGGACGAGGTGGTCCACCTGCGGGAAGAAGCCGCCCTGCTGGCATAGCCACGGCGCCTTCGACAGCACCTCGCGCTCGATGGCCTCCGGCCCCTTCGCGAGGGCCCGCTTGTCGATGCCCCCCTGGATGATGAGATCGCGCCCGTATTCGCGCCGCAGCGCCACCGGGTCGCAGCCCGCCGCAATCTCGAACGGTCGCAGCCCTGTCACTCCCGCCTCCAACCACAGCGGCACCAGCACATCGTTGTTCCCGTCGCTGTCCACGATGATGATGTCCACCCCGTGGCGGTGCAGCATCTCGGTCACGCGCTTCAGTGGCGGCAGCATGAACTCGCGGTAGGTGCGCGGCGAGCACAGAGGCCCGCTCTTGCCGGCCATGTCCTCCCAGATGAAGGCGAAGTCGAACTGGATCGCCTCCACCAGCGGCTCGACCAGCTCAACCGCGAAGTCGGCGATGTGCTCGCACATCTCGTGGACGAGGCTGGGGTCGTCGTAGATGGTATATGACAGCCGCTCGACGCCCATGAGACTGCGCGGCCAGCCGTAGAACGACCCGCACCACAGGCCGAGCGGGTAGTCTCGCCCGGCGGCCTCGCGCACGATGCGGGCCAGCTCCTTGCCCACGGGGTGGCGGCCCGGCACGCGGGGGTCCAGCCGGGGCTTGACGATCTCCTCCCACTCTCGCCGCCCCTTGACCGGGTACTCGAGCCACTCGGGCATCGACCCGAGCGGGTCACTGTCCAGCAGCTTGACGATGCTACCGTCCTCCTCCTGCACGATGCGGTAGCCGTCGCCCTGCGACAGCAGCTTGTCCTCCAGCGGCGGATGCAGATGCAGCCCATAGGGCCCCTGCATCGCGAGCGGGAAGCCGTGCTCGCAGTCAGTCTGGAACTCAGCGCACAGGTCGGCGTCTTCGGGGAGGCCTTCCTGCTGCCAGCGCTCCAGCGTCGCCGCCCACATCCAGGGCTGCAAGAGAAAGGCGCGGTCGGGGTTGTCAAAGCGTGCGGTACGAAGGAAGCGTTCGCGGGGAGTCATCTCTTGACCTATTCACCTCTGCCGGCTCGCGGCTGCGATCTGAGCTTCGTCAACTGCGCCACCTAGCGCTCGCGTACTCAGTGGCGGAGTACGTGACCTCGCCCCTCCGTAGGACCGCGGCAAGCTGGCGCACTCCGAGGAGGAGGAGTTCCATGGTGCGCAGCGGGTCTCCCGGTGTCTGCACACGCTTCATAGCGAGCAGACGTCCCAGGGCATCGCCCACCTCAGGTTTTTTCTCTCTCATGCTGTGCAGCTTCTCCAGCCGCCGCACGCACTGACTTGGGGTCGCGTCAGCCTGTTCAGCCACGTACTCAGCGAACTCGTGGCGCACATCGTCAGACGCGAGTGTAGTGGCGACGTCCGCCCTCGTAAGCCAGGCTTCGAGCAGCTCCTCGCGGGCGAAATTAGCGTCTTCGAATGTCGTGGGCCATACGAGCACCCCGCAGAGCAGGACGTTCGGTCCCAGATCCCCGGGTGCCATCGCCTCCTCTCGCATGCCCTGGGCCCTGGCCAGGCGTTCGACTTCGTCGAATCCCGCGTCGTGATCAATGGTGAAGAAGACAGCCGCGCCGTCACTCTTGGCGTGCTCGATTGCCTTCAGCAGATTCGGGTCTCTGGCGCGGTTGACCCCGTTGATCTGGCTGACCCGTACACTCTCATTGTCCAGACAGATGCCGACCTCGTCGCAGTAGGCTGCAATGAAGGCGGCCTCGGTCTGACCTTCAACGAACCAGTGCACCCGAGGGCGTGTGTCCAGGCCGAACGTGCGTGCTCCGACGCTTTGCCATGCTGCCCTCGGATGGACACCCGTCTCCTCCAGACAGTCAGGTGGCGGCCCCTCACCGACCAGCCCATGGAGGCGGGGTTGCGGCTCACGTGTCAGGTCCTCGAGGAGGCACCCGAGCAGGTCCGAAGCCTCATAGTGGTCCCATGAGAGCGCGGCTGCCCCCTCCAGTTTGGACCGATCCGAGTATGCAAGGGCGCGCACCGCAGGAAGGATATGCCGATTCGGATCGGCCCCGTAGCCTTCCCAGTCGTGCTGAGTGCGAAGTCGCCTGAGGTCGTCGACCGAGAACCCCAGGCTCTCCACGACCGCGCTCCGATCAACGCCCTGGCACCACGCTCGGTACGCTGTGTGGTCCAGATCCTGTGTTCCATGAGCGCTCAGCACGCCGCGTGTGGCCGGCAGATAGAGGTCTTCGACGGCGATCAGCAGAGCTGTCTCCCGAATCCTCTGTGCCGCCGTGCTCCGGAGCGTACCGATGGCCGCACAGGCACGCTGTTTCAGGCCCTCTGCATCGTCAGCGGGGTTGTCCGACTTGGCTAGCGCGACGGCGTCCAACTGGCCGTGGATGAGCGGCCATATCTCGCTGAGTGCCAGCACTTGCCAAGGGTGGTAGTAACACCAGTCGCGCGGCATCGCGAACACCGGGTCGTGCTCCGTAGCGTCAGGCATCGTGGCGGGGTCAAGCCGCTCGGCGTGTTCGCCGATCCACTGCAGCGTGCCGCCCGCGAACCAGAACGCCGCTGGCCGCTCGACGGTGTCGGCGGCACCGTCCTCGTCACAGGGAGCTGGGTCGTACTGAACGACACGTTCACCTTCTCGTCTGATGACGGCGTGGTGGACAACTGGGGCTCGGACGTAGACGACCGGCCAGAGAAGTCCGGCCTGAGCCATCTGGCCCAGATCGCGCGACCAAAGAGTGAAGCCGCGCTTACTCACATACGAGCAAAAGGCGTCCACTGACAGGAAGGACTGCTGGGGCCATGCCTTTCGTACCAGCACTCCGACCAGCAGGTTCTGAGCCTCCAGAGCATCGCCCAGCGGCGCGTCCATGATCGATCCTCCTGGCCCGGGGTCGTCCGGTGGTCACGGGCGGACCTTGCGCCGCCCATCAACCCACGGCCGCACTCCACAACCTATCCCCTGCTGTACTTCCCCATCATCCCCTTGATCCGCGCCGTCATCGCGAGGGCCTCTGCCATCGGGCGCTGCCACATGTTGCGGCCGAAGATCAGGCCGGTCGCGCCGACTTCCAGGCATAGCGCCGCCTTCTCGATCAGGTCGTCGTCGCCCAGTTTCGAGCCGCCGGAGAAGAGCACCAGCGTCTTGCCGGCGGAGCGCACGACCCGCGCCATCGCGGCTTTGATGTCCTCGTTGAGCGTGTTGTAGGGCTTCGGCTGGCCCTCGCCGCCCTCCAGCTTCGGCTCGTTGATCTTCACGATGTCCGCGCCCAACTCACACGCGGTGCGGGCGGCGTAGTCGATGGCGAAGAGGCTGTCACGCCCGCCCTTGGCCTCGATCGCCTCGCCGCGCGGGTAAGCCCACACGATCACGGGCATCCCAAATCGGTCGGCTTCCTGGCGCACTTCCATGAATTGCATGAAGTCCTCATCCTGGCGCGGCGAGCCGACATACAGCGTGTACCCGACGGCGTCCGCGCCGAGAGCCACGGCTTCCTCAACGCTGGCGATCATCGGCGAGATCGGCTCGTCATCCGGCGGGATGGCGGTCTTGCCGTTGAGCTTGAGGACCAGCGGCACCTTGCCCGCATACTTGGGCATGTACTTGCGCGCGATGCCCGCCTGGAAGACGATGCCGGAGTAGCCGCCCTGAAGCGCAAGCTCGAGCTGGAACTCCGGGTCGAGCGCGGGGGGATTGACGAAGAAGTCCACCGGCCCGTGCTCGAGGCCCTGGTCGATGGGCAGGAACAGCAGCGTCCCGTTCGCCGGGCCGAACTGGTAGAGCAGCCGGTGCAGACGCGTCTTCTTGCCGGTGCTGAGGTTCAGATCATCCAACGTGGTGTACAGAGACATGGTTGGCACCCCTTTCGGTGGGTGGTGTGTGGTGATAGTATTCCCCGGCGCGACGGCCCCACCCCGGTTACGGCCCTACCCCGTCTCGCCTGCGGCGAGACACCCCTCCCGTGCCGGGAGGGGAGCGGCTAACGGCGAACGGCCAACGACTAACGGCCACAACGGCTTAGAACTGATACGGCCTGCTCCGGCGGATGAAGCGCTGCTTTGTGCCGTCCGCCAGGGTCATTGTGCCCACTGCGGCGAGGCGGAACACTCCCTCGCGTTTCGGGACAGTCACAGTAACTTTGCCGGGCTGCGCGGGCAGACTGGCGAGGCGACCGAGGCTGCGGCCATCGAGGTCCTGAAGCTCGACTTGCCCCGCCACGGCTGTCGCGCTCGTCTTGCGCGCGCCGAAGGACACCAGGTCCACGCTCACCGAGAGAGCGTCTGTCGTCACCGGCACGACCGGCTCGATGCTGGCGTCCTGGCTGGTGTGGAACTCGATCACCGGCGCGTCGTGCGGCAGCAAGGCTTTGGCCGAGGTCATGGCTATTGAGTATCTCGGCAGGCCCTCCTCGGCCAGCGTCGTGCCCATGTTGAACACGATGAACCCGTCCGCCCCGCAGGCCCGCGATATCTCCATCTGCCCGACAACCTGATCGTCCGGGATGATGAACTGCCCGATGCCGCTGTAGATGGGGCACTTGCCGCCGACATAGCCGACCTGGTTCGATACCAGCGTCTGGAAGCGGACATCACTGTCGGTGTAGTCCATCGGGCAGACGAAATCGAGCCACCCATTCTTCACCCACAGCACCCAGTCCTGACCGACATCGGTGCGACAGGCCGGATAATCGGAGAAGACGGCGGCGGAGATTCTGAGCTGTGGCTTGAACTTGCGGATCTCTTCTGCGGTCGACCTCACGAGGTGCGTGATATTGGTGCAGCGCCAGTCGCTCCACTCCTTTTTCAAGGGGCCGTTCCAGCAATCAGCCGGCCAGTTTTCGACCTTCCGGCCGAGCCACTTCTCAAACCGCTCCCGGCAGCCATCACAGAAGCAGCCGTCGTCATCCGGGTAGCGGATGTAGTCGAAGTGGACGCCGTCGACGTCGTAGTTGCGGGCGACTTCCAACATCGTATCCAGTTCGAGTTGGAAGTTGGCGGGATTGGAGGGGCACAGCCATAGACGGTCTTCGCCCTTATGGCTCTTGAGCAGCCGGCCTTCGGCGCGCATCTTATCGACGAAGTCCTTCGGCGCGTTGGCGAGGTTCCAGTTGACCTTCCACGGGTAGACCTTGATGCCGTACTTCTTCCCCGCCGCCACGGCCAGGGCAATCTGGTCGCCTTTCTCGGCCACCCAGGGAGCCACCGGAAGCAGCTTGCTCTTATAGTATGCCAGCCCGCCCCACAGCATGTTCGGCACCACCGCGTTGAAGTTCGCCGCGGCGAGACGCTTCATCGCCTCATCCCAGGTGCCGCAATCGCCGGTGCCCGAGTGATTCCAGACCGCGCGGAACTCCCCGTCGCGCGGCGTGTGAGCCAGCAAGTAGGCGTCCGACTGTGCCGCACCGGCATCCGCTGCATCGGTGAGGACCTCACGATAGCGCTTCGCGGCAAGCGCAACCGTGGCCTTGGCGACTGCCGCGTCTGCAACGACGAAGCGCTGGTTGACCGCCTCCTGGAACGCCGCCTTCCCCGGTCTTGTGTCCATCCAGGCGATGAAGGCGTCCCGATCGCTGAACGGGCCGACGCGCTTGGCCCGGTCGAGCGCGGCAGTGGCCGCATTCTCCCACGCCGAGGGCACGAAGTGTCCGACCAGGGCGAGGACGAACTCGCGCTTCGCGTCCTCGTCGCCGTCGGTCAGGATGTGCCCGATGTAGGCCCCGTTGTCGCTCAGCACAACGGCCGCGCCCGCCGATTTGCCTGCCTTGTCCTGCCAGACGCCGATCGCTCGAGCGTTGCCCGCGCCGACGTCCGGGATGTTGGCATTCCAGGAGTTCTCACGGATCTTCGCGGGCAGGCCCTCGATGTCGGGTCCGTTGAAGACGATGTCGCCGAGTTGGCCGTCGTAAGTGCTGCGCAGGTAGTTTAGAGTTGGCACGCTTAACAGCTTCGCGATCTTCGGGTGGATGCTGTAGAAGACGATGACCTTGCCGCCCGCGGCGACGAACTTCTCCATCTCATCGGCTGCGGTATCGCTCATCACGGGATCGTAGCTCACGATGGCGATCTTCTTGCCCCGCAGCGACCCCGCCGCCACGTCATCATCGGATAGGGCGCCGTAGGGGACGCCAAGCGATGTGAGATACCCGCCCACCGTCTGGGCGCAGCGCCTGACGGTCTCGGCTTCAGGGCCGGTTTCGCTGCCATAAACGATGGCGACATCCTCACTGCGGGCGCGCAGATTCGCGATGGCGCAGAACGTATTCGCCGACCGACCGCGCCAGGTGGAGATGCGGATGGTATCGACCTTCTGCCAGCCTGCCGGTTTGTCCTCGATCCCGAAGCCCCCCTTGGACAGGACGACGTGGGTCCAGCCCTTGGCGAACGGGAAGCTTTGGGTGTACCAACCGTCCACCGCGTGGAAGTAGATCGACGTGTAGCCGATGGGGGCCGGGTCGTCACAGTAGAAATCGAACGAGATCGAGCCGAAAGCCGACAGGTCGAGTTGCACCTTGCGGTCATAACCCGCTCGCCGGAGGTCTTCCCGCTTGTAGTTGCAGGGGATGCGCATGACCGGCTTGCCGTCGCGCAACATGACCTCAGCCGGATCGGAGCCTTCGATGGGCGTCCAGACCGCGCGCGCCGCGTCGGCGGTCGGGTATGAGAAGTCGTCGATAGTAAGCTCCTCGGCGCAAAAGGCCGCGGTCCGGGCGAAAGTGCCCGCCAACATGGCAATGCCGATGACTGTCAGAGCGATGCGCATGGGGCATTCTCCTACTGTTGCGAAGTCAACAACAAGGATGATCGTCGCCGCGCGGGGAAACGACGGCGAAGTCATATTCACGTTGTTCTCGATGAATCCCTGCTGCCGACGCTTGGTGTTGGCCGTAGTTGCTGGTGTTTGCCGTCCTGCATCGGCAGTGCACCTCATCCCCTGCCCCCTCTCCGGGCCCGCCATAGGCGGGCAACGTGGAGAGGGGATGAACGCACGCCGCCGCTGTCGTTCTCCCCTCTCCGCTTGCGGAGAGGGGCCGGGAGTGAGGTCGCCGTTCTCATCGTTTGAGAATATCGTGAAACGACATGCAGCCGGCACAGAGAGGGAGCGCCCCGTAATGCAAATTTCCGCCACCACCGTGATGATGCCCGAACACGATCTGCGCGAGACGGCCGCGCTTCTGGCCCGCCTGGGCTTCGATGGGGCCGAATGGCGCTGCCGGCATATCCCCGAGAGCCAGCGCGACCAGCCGTATTCGCCCTGGGGGAACGTCAAGAACGACCTGTCGCCGGACAACATCGGCGTTCGAGGCGAGGAACTCGTGGCCGCCAGCGCGGAGTTCGGCTTCGGCATCACGGGCCTCGCGACGAACATGCCCGCGACGGCGCTCGACGATGTGCGCAAAGTCGCCGAAGCCTGCGCAAAATGGGGTATCCCGGTGTTCCGCCTCGGCGCGCCGAGAGGCTACAGCCGCGAGGAGAACTACCGCGTGCTCATCGACGAGACCGTCAAGGCTTTCGAGGAGGCGCTGAAGATCACGCGCGACTTCGGCGTGAAGGTCATCCTGGAGATCCACCGGGGCACCGTGGCCTGCAGCGCCAGCCAGGCGTACCTGGTCGTCCGCAACTTCGACCCAAAGGACGTGGGCGTGATCTTCGACATCGCGAATATGAGCCTCGGCGAAGGCCACGAGCCGTGCAGCATGGGCCTGGACCTGCTGGGCGACTATGTGGCGCATGTCCACGCCGGGGGCGGGCGACCGGCGCAAGGGGAGCGCCGCGAGGACGGCCAGCTCATCTGGAACTGGGAGACATGTGACCTCGCCGACAGCATGATCGACGTGCCGCAGTTCTGCCGCGATTTGGCGGCGAGAGGCTACCAGGGCTTCATCTCGGTGGAGGACTTCCGGGGGATACCGATCGAGGAGAAGCTCGGGCGGCAGCTTGCGTTCCTGCGGTCGGTGGGGGTCTGACGGGCCGGGCTCTTCCTCAATGTGTGTGGGTAGATGCCAGGAACTGGTCCTGGCGAGGGTGGTAGTCGACTGCTGTGGGTAAGCCGTTGCCGTCGCGTCCGCAGGACGCCCGGCGCGAAGCGCCCCTCAGCCGGATGCTTCAGCGTCCGGTTTGTG
>CAYWBK010000243.1:3178-9417 GCA_964455745.1 uncultured Armatimonadia bacterium | reverse complement strand
TCAGGACGGTAGAGAAGTGATGGCATATCGGCCTCCGAGTGAATGTCTGTATGGTAATGTGACATGGTCGATGAACGACGGAGTGAACCACTAAGACACGAAATCACTAAGAACAACAAACGGCCCAAAGCCGTTTCGTGCTTTTGTGCTTTAGTGGTTAAGCGCCGTTGATGCTCCTCTGCACGCTACCCCAGTATCGCCTTCCGCGCCTTCACGATCCACGTTTCGTCCTTCGGGAAGTCGTTGAAGTCCACCAGCGGCGACAGCAGCTTGCCGCCCGGCTCGACACTTGCCGTTTGCAGGAGCGCATAGTCCTGCAGCGATTCCGCGAAGACCTCGTGCCGGATCGAGTCGATGGGGCCGCTTTCGCCGGGGTAGACCAACGAGGTGTCGCCGTAGGCCCAGCCGGGCCAGGCGGCGCCGTCGGTGCAGGTGAAGGGGTCGATGAGTTGGCGCGTCTGGCTCTTGTACCAGTAGTTGTAGCCCCAGTGCAGGAAGCCCAGCCGCTGGAAGCGATAGAAGAGCCACCCGGCCATACGCGTCTTCGGCAGCGGAGTGTCGAGCAGGCGATTGAGGTACGTCCCGCGCGGGCCGCAGCAGAAGTACGTCCAACTCGGGATGCCCTCCTCGGCATACTGCCTGGTGATGCCGATGGATGGAATCGGCATGTCGGTGATCTGCCGGCGGCCGTAGTCGATCTCGCTGAGCGCATCCATGACCTTCATCCAGGGGGCGAGTTCCTGCAGCAGCCCGCGCGCAGCCTGGTAGTTCGCGAGATGCTCTTCCCCGTGCGGCTCATCTGAGACGTGGAAGAACGAGCGCGCCAGCAGCTTCTCGGCCTTCAGGAAGCGCTCGAACTCGGGCAGGAACTGCGCCAGGAATGCCCGGTAGGTGTCGGAGGTCGCGCCGGTCTCGGGCGGCCACAGGAGCTTCTCATCGAGGCCCTGGCCCTCGTAGACGCGCAGGGCGTTGCGCACGCCCCACTGGCTGAATAGATGCGCCCACTCGAAGTTTTGGAATCCGCACGCCTTCGCCTGCCTGATCCACTTCTTCACGTCTGTCCAGTCAAAGCTGTACTTGCCGCCCTTTTTCGTGACGGACAGAAGCTGCGTCGGGCGCTTCACGCCATCGGTCGGCGGGGTGAAGATCGGCGTGAGGATCGTGTCCTGCCCGTGCTCGACGCAGTTGCGGAAGTAGGCCTCATTGAGGGGCCAAAATTCGCGGCTGAAGGGCGCGGCCTTGTACCAATCGCACAGCGCGTCGGCGTAGTACCAGTGGGTCACGGGGAAGTCGCGACGTGGTTGCAGCGCCAGTTCGGAGACCTGGACGGTTGCCGCGAGGCTATGCTTCTTGCCGCTCGCCTCGATCTCGACCGCGATCTCGTGCGCGCCAGGCGTGGCGTCAGTCGGCACGGTTACGGTGAACCAGAAGCTTTGCGCCTCGCCGCCGGCGACAACCGCAGTCGGCTCGTCGAAGAGCGGGTCGGGCACGAAGCCGGGGATGTGGCCCACGCCGTCGAGCTCCTCGAGCGGCGTTGCGGTGTTGAAATGAGGGACAGGCACGCAGCCCACGCGGCGGATGCGGACCGCGATGTCGTCCGGCGCAGTCGCGGAGACGGCCACCTCCAGCGGATCGCCCGGCGGGGCCTTGATGCACGCCTGGAACGAGACGCGCTCGCCCCGAGCGGCGAGGACGGTAAGTTTGCGTTTGCTGCCCGCTTCGGAGAGCGGGAAGATGCGGGAGAGAGATGAGGTGAGCCAGCAGGTGGGCGGCATGTCAGCGGTACTCCTCGGCAGCGGCGCTCATGGCCGCCAGGTTTGGATGCGACGGTTGTACTCGGTGTTGACCTCGCGCATGGCGCCGGCGAGGGGCTGGTAGTAGCGATCCTGCGCGTCCACGAGGCCCCAGTTCGAGGCCTCGTCATCGGTGGAATCGCCCCATGAGAACCAGTGCGCGCCGATGACATAGCGCTCGTCCCAAAGCTGTCGCAGGACGTTGCGGTACGCCTCGGCGCGTTGGGCCTGGGTATCGAGCCGGCCCCAGAAGTTCGGCAGGCCGGCATCGACGGCGGTCACGCCCCATTCGGTGATGAGGACCGGCCGCCCGGTGATCCGATGCAGGTCGCGCAGCCACGCAAGTTGCCCGTCATCGAAGCGCGTCTGGCCCCAGCGCGAGCGCGGGTAGCTGTTGCAGGCGATGATGTCGTAGGGCTTGAGCAGGTCCGCGAAGCTCACATCGAACTCCCCTGCGAAACGGTTCGTGCAGACGAGGTGGTGCGGGTCATATTTGTGGTACAGGCCCACGATCGTGTCCACGTAAGTCTTGACGATATGTCGCACGAACTCGCGCAGGTCCGGCTCGACGGGGTCGCCGTCGCCGCGGATCGTCGGCTTGTCCTGTGGCAGATCGGCGAAATCCTTGTACGCGTACAAGTGCCACTTCGACGACCACTTGCGGTTGAGGGTTTCGATGTCGCCGTGATAGCGGTCCTTCAGCCAGCGGGAGAACTCCGCCGCCGTCGAGGGCGACCAGAAGTAGCCCATTATCCCCAGGTTGTGGGTGAGCGGCTGGTGCATCTGGATCTCGTTATCGGTGAAGTAGCCGATGAGCAACGGATCGTCGCGGTACTTGGCCGTGTCCTCCCGCACCCAGGCCTCCGCGCCCTGCTGCCAGGCGGGGTCGAACACATCCGGGAAACGCGCCCGGTTGCCATCGGCGTCGGCCAGCCACGGCCCGGCCCAGGTGAGGCAGCGACCCGCAAAGTACGGCATGTTGCGCTCGCGCGGCGGGTCCATCGGCCCCCCGCACAGGCTGTTGAAGCCGAGGTCGAGGAGCCGCTGCAAGGCGCACTCATTCCACGTAGGCAGGTCGGCATAGCGCTCGGCGACGGTCTTGTGATAGGCCAACGACCAGTAGGCGCGCTCCATCACCGCGTTGCAGGATAGCGTGTGGCAGATATTGCCCTCCGCGTCGATGAGAAACCATCGTCCGCCCACCTGGTCGGTGTGGAAGAAGCCTGTGGCAGGGAGGCGCGTCACAGCCGTCCGGTCGCAGCGCGAGGCCGGGTCAGCGCCCAGCCATAAGACGCGCGTTTGCTTCTTGTCGGCGCCCCCGAAGGCCACGGTGACTTCGACGGCTCCATGCAGCCTTGTTGCTGCAGCGAGGTCCAGCGTCGTGCTCGCCGGCTGGAGATCGACTTGCCCCGCCTTCTCGGCGATGTTTGCAGCTTCGCCAAGCCTACTCACCGAGGCCCGGTAGGCGATGGCCGCCGGGCAACCCGAGTTCGGCTGCAGCACTGCGACGATCCGCCCCCCGCGCACTTCGGCGCGCAGCCTCGGGATCGTGCGGTCTATCGGCTGCTGTAGCGGGTAGATGTCGATGGCGCCGAACGGCGGGTCAGGCACGCGGCAGACGACCTGCGCCGCCGGCCAGGTCTGATCCGCGAAGTCAACGCCCGTCCATCCCTCGGGGCCGTCGGCGCTGGCGCGCCATGACCCGTCGCTCACGCAGACGGTCTCGTCGGCCCGGCGGTCGCCCATCCCGACGGCGGCCACGAATCCCGACGGGTTCGGCGCTGCACCGTGGTTCACGACCTCGGCGGCGACCACGTTATCCCCCGCACGCAACAAGCCGTGCAGGTCGAACTCCGTCGCCGGGCTGAGGCCCACTTTCCCCAGGAGATGCCCGTTGACCCACAAAGAAGCCTCATCGTCGCCGCCGGCCTGGAGCCACGCGCATTTCGGCACGGCGGCGAGGGCCAGGTGCTTGCGGAAGCGCACGATCTGCCCCGCCGGGGCAGTGGCGGCATTGATGCCGGGGACGTAGATGACCGCCGGGACAGGCGGCGCTTTCGCAGCCACCGCATCGTCAACGGTGATGGTCACATCGTCGAGTCCGACGCTCCCGACACCGGTCGCGGCGATCTCGAACTGCTTGACGCGGATCGACCCCAGAGCCCGGTACGACCAGTTGAAGAAGTCGCCGAAGTCGCAGTCGAACCGCGTCCAGGCCCCCTTCTTCATCCCCCGGGTCATCTGGAACATCCGGTCGCCGAAGTCATGGGTTCGCAGGTTGATCTCGAAGTGATCGAACGTCGCGGTCTGGGGGACGAAGTACCAGAAGCTCAGGTGCGCCCCCGCAATCGGGAAATCCAGCCCCGGCCTGCTGTGAACCAGCGGACCCTTCTGGCGTATCTCCCCCCAAAGGGCGGCATGACCCGAATGCGCCGGACCGCGCACGGTCTGCGTCATCTCCACCGTCGACCACTTCATCCAGCCCTGCGCGCCGGATTCGAAATCATCGTGCACGATGACCCGCCCCGCCGCCGAGGCGACCCCTGCCGCGGCGAGTAGAGCAATTGCCCCCACGAGGCAAAGCGAACTGAGCTTCATCGCTGTCTCCTGTACCCCCATAGGCCCCTGCTGTTGCCGTGTGCCGTTGTCATTTGCCGTTCCCCCTCTCCACTCGTATGTGTCTAGAGACACCTCTTTCAGACCCTGTGGCAGCGCGATTTATCGCGCGCATTACGTCGCGTAACTACCAACATCTTCGCTTTCAAGAGGATGCTCGCTCGTGCCGGCGATGCAATGGGCGGAGAGCAGTTTGGGCCTGCATTTGGCGCGATGAATCGCGTCGCCACATGGTCGAAAAAGTCAGTCGTCAAACAGGCGCCTCCACTCGTGGAGAGGGGGCAGGGGGGTGAGGCGCCGTGTATGCGGGCGAGTGATCTCCTATATCGCATTCGCGCCAATGTAGTGGTGCATCACCAGCACGCTTGCGATCCCGTACGGCGCGATCTGCACGGCCAGCACGTCGCCCTCCATCCGCGCGGAGTTGCCCTCCAGCGGCTGCTCGAGTAGGTCGACCTCCGCCGCCGGCGAGTTCGGCTTTGCGATCAGGTCCGACAGCCTGATCCTGGCCTCGGTCTGCAATCCGGCGGTCTCGTAGATGCGCACGATGACGCCGTCCTGATCTTCGGCTTTCTTCAGAGCGGAGAACGCGATGTTCGGCGTGAGGATTTCCATCCCGCTTGCTTCCGGCTCGAATTCGCCTTCGTGCAGCGTCGTGTTGACGGGGATCAGCGGGTGATTGAAGGCATACCCGGCCCTGGTGGCGGCGGCGGGGTCGAACAAGTCTACGTTCGGGACGAGCGCAAAGCGGATCGAGTGCGCGCCCAGTTCGGGCAGCGGATCGGGATCGTAGCTGGAGCGCAGCAAGGTCAATCTGATGGCGTCCTTCGACACCTGGTGGCCGTACTTGCTGTCGTTGAGCAGTGTCGCGCCGACCACGCGCGTCAGGCAGGCCCTGTCGTCGCATACGAGGTTCGCGCCGGTCAGGTCCACCCAGTTCAGCGCCGGGGCCTCTTCACCGTCCGCCGGGCGCTCGATGCTGCCGGAGGCGATCTCGAAGGTGGCCTTACCGTTTTCGACCGCGATGGGGAAGCTCGCCCGCAGCGCCGGCACTCCCGTCGCCGGATCGCCGCGTTCCAGCCAGTTCACATCAAGCTGGAAGTCGATCTGCCTGCTGCCGGAGGCGAGGGCGATCGTCAGCCGGTAGGTCGAGTCGTTGTGCTTGCCCGACAACCGGATTGCCGCTACGTTCGGCCCCTGGTGCACGACCTCCAGCACTCCGTTTGCGAGCGGCTGAACGCTGTCGACAATGGGCCCAAGCTGCCAGGCCGTCATGCCGTGCGGGGCCTCCTGCTCGCGCTCGATGGTCCCAAGCACGCTGCCGGGCTTCAGAAGCTCTTGGCCGGTGCCCTTGTCGACGAGGCTGACAATGCCGCCGCTGCGCGGGCAGATGGTGAACTCGAGGAATTCGTTGCCGACCGAAAGCGGGCTGGTGAATTGCGCCTGGACGTACCCGAGGCCGTAGAGCGGTCGGCCCAACTCCTTGGTATACGCGCCCCCTGCCTCGCCGCCATTGCCGGGTTCGACCACGTAGGTGCGATACCCCATCGCCGGGATCGCCTCGCCGGGCACCGCGACCACTGCGAAGCTGTGGCCCCAGTAGTCGCCGCGCTCGATGACCTGCCCCGCGTGCACCTTCCCGGCGCTGTCGCGGACGATGACCGCGCCGTCCTGCAGCGGGCGGTTCCAGACCTTGAGGGTCACGAGGTCATCGCGCGTGAACGGAGCGGGGTTGAAGACCAGGAACGGGTCCACGCCGGCCTCGCCGGCGCCGAGGGTGGACATGCCGCTCCACCAGGCTCCGTTGCCGACGCCTGCGCCGAGGGACAT
>CAYWBK010000243.1:0-3078 GCA_964455745.1 uncultured Armatimonadia bacterium | reverse complement strand
GGGTGGACATGCCGCTCCACCAGGCTCCGTTGCCGACGCCTGCGCCGAGGGACATATCAGTACCGCGTGGGGCAGGCATCTCGCCTGCCATCGCGGGCGAGACGCCCGCGCCACGCGCACCTGCCGCGCGACGCGTATTCACCTTCTCCGCGAACGCCCGCAGGCTCTTGGCGCGGATCATGCCGGTGTTCGCGAGGTTCTCCTGGAACTGGCCCATCGCGTGCTCGACGGTTTCCTTGACGCCGGAACCGGGGAGGATGTCGTGGAACTGCAGGAACATCGCGCGCCGCCAGCACTCGGCCAGCGTCTCCGCCGGGTAGGTGATGCCCGCCGCCCTGCCTGCCAGGAGAGCGACGACCTCCGTGTCGACGAGGTCGCACTCGCCCTTGCGGTTCGCGAACTTGATGCGGCTCTCGGACGTGTAGCAGCCCTCGAAAACGAAGTTCAATTCGTCCTTGTGGACCGGCAATTCGATGCCCTTCGCGTCGATGTCAGCCTCAACGGCGCTGAAGAAGTCATCCGTGGTGGTGAGCTTCACCTGCGGCCAGATCGGCCACGTGTTCATGTCCTGCGCCGCGCGCAAGTGCCGCCGGGTGGGGCCGCCGCCGTGATCGCCGACGCCATACACCCAAAGCAGGCGCTTGAGGCCGGTGTTCCGCTCCATCGCGAACAGAAGGTGCGTCATCCACGGGGTGATCTCGCCGTTGTAGCCGTTCGGCGAGTCATCATACGCCAGCACCCGCGAGCCGTCCTTGCCCTCCCACCAGAAAAGCTGCGACATCTGCCCGCTCGCCATGCCCGCCAGCCTGGGGCCGTTCGCCCGGTGGTGGTAGTACCGGCTGACGCCCCCGCGCTTGAGGATGCCCGGCAAGGTCCAGCAGTGACCGAACGTATCGGGTTCCCAGTCGATCTTGCACGCCTCATACGGCAGGCCGAGGGTGTCTTTGAGCCATCGGCGGGTGTAAAGCAGGTGCCGCGCCAGGATCTCACCGGAGGCCATGTTCTTGTCGCCCTCGACCCACTGGCTCGCCGTGACATCCCAGCGGCCCTCGGCGACGCGCTTTTTGATGCGCTCGAACAGGTCCGGCGCGTACTGGCGGGTGAGGTGGTAGACCGAGGCCTGGCTTTGCGTGAAGTGGAACTCCGGGAACTCGTCCATGAGCTTGTCCATCGTGGAGAACGTGTCGTAGGTGACGGACACCGTCTCCGGCCAGGTCCACATCCAGTTCATGTCAATATGCGCGTGGCCCGCGCAGTAGATGACGTACTCCCGTGCCGCCTTTGCCAGGGGCGCGAGGTGCGCCTCGGCCTTCGCGACGAGGGCTTCCGCGTCTCCGCCGCCGCCCAGGCCCTCCACCACGAGGCTTACCGCCTCAGCGATGAGGGGCTGCCACTCGTCCTGCTTGTTCTGCGAATCGGCCATGCGCCAGGCGAAGTCGACTTCGGCCGTGAAGCGCTCGATGGCGCGGTGTTTGCTGCCTGTTGCGGCGGAGAGGCTTTGCATCAAAGTGCCAATATCGGTCGTTGCGCTCAAGGTTGTCACCCTTTCGGATCATCCGATGGTTATGGTTAGGGCATTTGGAACCACGAAGACACGAAATCACGAAACGGCGGTACAGCGTCGATCATGCCTTTGTCGTTTCGTGCTTTCGAGTCTTCGTGGTTCGCTTCTTCCGTTCCGTCTTCCGCGTCAGAACCGGATCGCTTTCAACGGCTCGCTTACTTCGCCGTTTGCGGCCCGAAGCCTCCACGCGCTCGTATAGATACCAGTTCGATCGTTTGCCCACCTGCTCGATCGCCCCGATGTGCTTCAGGGAATACGCAATCCGCGTCGCCACCCACTTGCGGACGCCTTTCTCGGCGATGTCCCCGGTCGTAAACTGCTCCGGCAGGCCTTCGGGCAGCAGGCGGAGGTAGTCCTCCGGCTTCTCGAAGCGCATCGTCTCGGCCACCTCGACAAGCTCTCGTCCACACAGCGACACGCCCTTCCTCCGCCAGCTTCCCTTGCCGTCATCCGCCCGCAGTTCGCGCTCGACTATGAAGGCGACTTCGAGCGCGACCTTGCCCTCACCCAGCAGTTGTGCGATGCGCGGCAGCTCCTCGAAAGCGGTGTGAATGTCGCCGCGCTTCGGCGACCGGCGCTTGGAAAGCTCCTCTCCGGTCTCGGGATCGACGCGGACGATGAACTTGGTGGCGGGCACGGGGTAGACGAGGACGACAGGATGCGTCTTTGCCAGCTTCCGGAGCTTGTCGCGGATCAGCCAAAGATTGCGCGTCTGGATCTCATAGATCACATTGTCGCGCAGCACGTCGATGACGTACCCATCGAGGCGCGTTTCGATGAGGCCATCATCGCCGGCGTAATAGCGCTGCAGGTCGATGTGCAGGTCGGTGGGCATCGGGGATCAGCTATGCCTCGGCCTTGCCTGCGTCCGAGGGCAGCCGGAGGGGGATCGTGCGGCGCAGGTCGTGGCAGATGATCCGGGCGGAGTTGAGACGCCCCATGCCCTGGGCAAGGTCGGTGGAAAGCTGCAGCGCGTCCATGACCCGGCGCGTGACTTCGCGGGCGTCGTTGACCGAGGTTGCGCCGTCAAATTCCAGCACCAGTTCGAGACGGCAGGTGTGGCGGTTGGCGCTTGCGTACCCGGACGGTCTGCGGGGGCGCATGATGCTCTCCTTATTCGAGGCGGCGATGGCCCCCTGTAATACTTCGATTGCCGCTGAACGGCCCTAACGTCCTGGGGGACTGCGGGAAGATCGTATGCGATCTTAGCCCCAAACCCCCGCGATCTTGAACGTCAAAGGCCTTTGAGGATGGGGGGTCTGGGGGTTGCAGTATGTGTTCAGCGGCACCTCTCCCCAGACTGTGTGGCAGCGCGATTTATCGCGCGAATCACATCGTAACTACCGATGCTTCTACTTCAGCAGGATGCTTGCTAGCAGCCGAAGGTGTAATGGGTGAAGAACAATTTGACCTGCATTTGGCGCGATAAATCGCGCTGCCACACGGGCAAAGAAGATAGTCGAGGTAATTGCAAAAGTCGCTGCGTCGTCTGTAGGAGCGGTCTCCAGACCGCG
>CAYWBK010000242.1:0-9418 GCA_964455745.1 uncultured Armatimonadia bacterium | reverse complement strand
TGCTGACGCAATATCATTCGCCAAACGGCGGGCCGTTTCATGTTAGCCCCTCCGCGGAAACGGCCCATGCCAGAGTAGACAGTCGTAACAACATCACCGCGCTCATCTTCCCCATCACCTCAGGAGACCCCATCATGCACAAGCTTGTGAACCGCTGGATCCACCTTGACTTCCACACCTCGGAGAAGATCCCCGGCATCGGGGCGGACTTCAACGCCGAGGAGTTCGTCGATACCCTCAAACGCGCCCATGTTGGCTCGGTGACGGTGTTCAGCAAGTGCCACCACGGGATGATCTACCATGATACGAAGTTCCCTGCGAAGCACCCGCACCTGACCTGCAATCTTCTCGCAGAGCAGATTCAGGCCTGTCACAAGGCCGACATTCGCTGCCCGATCTACATCAGCGTAGGGCTCGATGAGTACATGGCCGCCGAGCGCCCCGAGTGGCTGGAGGTTGATGAAAACCGGCGCATCAGCGGGCCGCCGGTGCTCGAGGCCGGGTGGAAGAAGTTCTGCTTTGCGTCGCCGTACATCGACTATGTCATCGCGCAGACCGAGGAAGTGCTCGATCTGTTCGGCGACGAGGTGGACGGGTTCTTCTTCGACATCATCGGCCAAGGCGGCGTATTCGGGAAGTGGGCCCTGCCCCAGTTTGCGCGGCACGGGCTGAACCCCGCCGATCCCGCGCACCAAAATCGCCTGCGCGAGATCATCGTCAACAGCTATCGCGAGCGCATCGTCAGCGCGATTCGGGCGAAGAACAAGAAGTGCCTGATCTTCCACAACTCCGGCCACATCTACCCCTCCTGGCGGCCCATCCTGCACACGTACACCCATCTCGAACTTGAGTCTTTGCCCTCCGGCGGGTGGGGGTATGCGCACTTCCCGATCACCGTGCGCTACGCCCGGACGCTGGGCCTCGACTACACCGGATGCACCGGCAAGTTCGCGCTTACCTGGGGGCACTTCAACAGCTACAAGCCGCAGGCGGCGCTGGAGTACGAGTGCTTCAACATGCTCGCGAACGGGGCGAAGTGCGCCGTCGGCGACCAGCTTCACCCGCGCGGGGTGCTCGACAAGGCGACATACGAGCTGATCGGCGCGGTGTACTCGCAGGTCGAGGCGAAGGAAGCCTGGTGCATGGATGTCGAGCCGGTGGTCGAGATCGGCGTCTACAACGTCGAGGCCACGGGACGCGAGGATGGGCGCGTGGACAGCGCGGCCCTCGGGGCGTACCGGATGCTTCTGGAGAGCCGTCACCAGTTCGACTTCGTCGATGGCGAAAACAACTGGTCGAAATACCGGGTCATCATCCTGCCTGACAAGATCCTCCTGGACGAGGCGCTGGCACAGAAGGTGGACGAGTACGTGACGAGCGGCGGGTCGCTGATCCTCAGCCACGAATCGGGCCTCGACCTGCACAAGACACACTTCGCGCCGGACTGCGCGCCGGTCAGTTACCATGGCGAGTTGCCCTACAGCCCGGACTTCCTCGACTGCGGCGACACGCTGCAGAAGGGCATCCTCGACGCGGAGTATGTCATGTACGATCGCGGGCTAAAGGTCCAGCCTGTCGCAGGCGCGGAAGTGCTCGCGGGCATCTGGGAGCCGTACTTCAACCGCACCTGGGAGCACTTCTGCAGCCACTTCCACACCCCGCCGGACAAGAAAGGCAGCGATCCCGGCGTGGTGCGGAAGGGCCGGGTCATCTACTTCGCGCACCCGATCTTCGGGTCGTTCGGCAAGACCGGGATGCCGGCATACAAGTACATGTTGCTGAACGCACTGAAGGAGCTTCTGCCCGATCCGCTGGTGGTGGCCGATGCGCCATCGACGCTGCATATCACCTGGAACCGCCAGCCGGAGCAGAAGCGGTCAGTCGCGCACCTGCTGCACTACATCCCCGAGCGGCGGACGCTAGGACCGGACATCATCGAGGACGCCATCCCGCTGTACGATGTGGCCGTGCGTCTCAAGACCGCGAAGCCGAGCCGCGTGTACCTCGCGCCGGAAGGGCAGGACCTGCCGTTCACGGTGGAGGGCGAGTACATCGCCGTCACAGTGCCGGCGGTGAAGGGGCACGCGATGGTGGTGATAGAGGAGTGAAGACGACCTCACCCCCGTCCCCTCTCCGCTGTGCCGCGCTCTGCACGCCCCGGAGAGGGGAGAATGGCAAGAGGCCGCTGCGCACGATTGCGCTGTTTATCCTATTACTGGTGGCAACGACGATGGCGGCTTCCTCGGCAACGCTGACTGACAGGGACCTCGTGGCCGGGGTAAAGCCGGCCATTGGCGACATCGTGATCCTGAGCGATTTCGCGAAGTGCACTCCGCGCTCGGCGATCAGTCCGACCAGCGCGAAAGGCAAGTGGTGGCTCCGGCCATATCGTACGGCCTCCGGCGGCGGGCAGATGCTGTGTGTCGAGGCGCGCGACAAGCAATACCCACAGACCTGCATTGCGCCGACTCTGACATGGCCGCTACGCCTGCAGGGGGTCTATGACATCTGGGTGGGCACCTACCGGCCGGACTTCGGCGGCGGAATCGACATCCGGGTGAGCGGCGACAAGGCCTTCACCCACATCGACCCGTGGGAGGAAGCGTTCAACCAGGCGAATCCGCCCGCGAAGGTCGGCAACCTCGTCGAGTGCCTGTTCAAGACGGCATCGTTGGACGGCAAGCGCCTGCAGATTCGCCAACCCAAGGGCACCTACCAAAGCTTCTGGTGGGGCCTGTGCAATGCCCATATCGCGTACATCAAACTCATCCGCCGCGACCCCGCGCAGGTGGCCGCTGAGACCGCACGGATGGCGAAGCTCCCGCGCAAGGAGGTCATCTTCGACCGCGACGGCTTCAGCTACATCTGGCTGTGGGGCACCGATGATATCGAGTGCGTGCTGGCCCAGGTGGAGCAGCTCCCGGCGGCGCAGATGAGCCTCAACTGGTGCATTGGCAGCTCGATGGAGGCCAACTTCCCGCACCCAATGGCGGGCCGGATCGTCACGACGGAACGCCTCGGCGATAAGCGCGCCACACGCGTCTACCAGGGATTCATAGACCGGGGGGCCGACATCCTCAAGGTGCTGGCGGCGCGGTGCCACGAACTGGGCGTGAAGCTGTACGTCTCCCAGCGGGCCAATGCCCACTACTTCGAGTGCAAGGCCTGGAATGACCACCCCGAGTGGCGGCTGAAGAGCGGCGGAGGGTTCGACTACGCCAACCCCGAAGCGCGAGCGTGGTACCGAGACATGCTGCTGTACATCGCCGAGCACTATGACATCGATGGGCTGACCATCGACTTCACCCGCCAGCGGCGCCACTTCAACCCCGATCAGGCCGATCAGCTCCAGATCATGAACGCATACCTGCGAGACGTGCGGGCCGGCCTGGACAGGATCGGCAAGGCGAAGGGGAAACACCTCGCCCTGAACGCCTCGTTCGACTGCGGCACATGGTACGAGGACTGGACGCCCGAGCGGGAGGGCCTCGATGTGGCGACGTGGGTGAAGGAGGGCATCGTGGATTGCATTATGCCCGAGGGCCGCGAGCACATGAAGTACCTGACGATGTGCAAGGGCACGAAGGTGAGATGCTGCCCCCGTGTGACCTACCAGATGACCTTCGACGGCGATGCGGCAGGAGCGAACATCCATGATCCCGAGCCGTGGGAGGATGGCAAGGACCGCCCGGACAACTTCCATCTCGGCCCGCTGGACCTGATGAAGGGGATCGACAAGTGGTACAAGGCGGGAGCGGACGGCGTGATGCTGTTCAACATGCCCGAGGCCTGGACGACACTGCGGCACGTCGCTTACCCGCAGCTTCTCGCCGAGGACCTCAAGGCGGGGCGCATCTACGGCCGGCGCGAGGGCGAGGCGGTGCAGTGGAAGTGAATGGAGCGGGCGAGTACATCGCCATGACAGTATCAGTTGCGCGGGGCACGCAGGTGTTCCCCGCGCCAATGCGCGTAAGGATGTGGCGACTGTGACAGCACAACCAGCATACGAGAAGTACGGGGGCGAGGCGCACACGGTCTATTATGGCGACGCTCTGACTGTCTTGGCGGATTGCGTCCCTGACGGCAGTGTGGACCTCGTATTCGCCGACCCCCCTTACAACATCGGCAAGCAGTTCAACGGCTTTCGAGATCGCTGGCCCTCCGACGAGGCATACGCAGAGTGGTGCTACTCGTGGCTGCAATTGTGCATAGCGAAACTGCGTGATACGGGCAGCATGTACGTCATGTGCAGTACGCAGGGGATGCCATACATCGACATCTTTCTGCGTTCGCGCATGGACATCCTCTCCCGCATCGTATGGCGTTACGACAGTTCCGGAGTGCAAGCGAAGAGCCGGTTTGGCTCGATGTACGAACCCATCCTGCACTGCGTCCGTGATCCCCGGAATTACACATTCAATGGCGATTCAGTACTGGTCGAAGCCCATACGGGCGCCCGACGCAAACTGATCGACTATCGGAGAACTACGCCGGCGCCATACAACACGACAAAGGTCCCCGGCAATGTGTGGTACTTCCCGCGCGTCAGGTATCGGATGGCCGAGTACGAGGAGCATCCGTCGCAGAAACCGGAAGCGCTCCTCGAACGCATTATCCTCGCCAGCAGCAATGAGGGCGATACCGTGCTCGATCCGTTCGCAGGCACGTTTACGACGTCAGCGGTCGCTCGGCGGCTGGGGCGACGCAGCATCGGCATCGAAAGGGAGTTGGAGTATGTGAAGATTGGCCTAAGGCGTCTCGGACTGGCCACCAGGCTGGGCGGGGAGGAGCTGCGTCCTCCGCGTAAGGCCTATGTGCGTCGGAATGGGAGACCCGCGCAGGCAGCGGAGGCGGGCCAGCGCCGCCTGATGGAGGAGTAGCATGGAGCACGCGTTTACCCCCACGATACACGCTATCCTGGCCCGCCACTTCGGAGACCTCGCCGGCCAGGTCTACCGGCATAGTGAACTGATCCAGTACCTGAACGCGAAAACGGCGTCAGCATCACGGGGGTCCAAGTCGCGTGGCGCATTCGCGAACCACTATGCGATCTATGTACTGGTCGAGGATTACCTGCACAAGGGCTTCGCCGAACAGGGAGGGTATGCGGACTACGAGGGGGCCGTCTTTTCCGACCTGTTCCGCCGCCAGCGCGAACTCCCGTTTGGCGCAAAGCTGCAGAACCACGCTCTCAACAGCAGGCTCAACGAGGAGTTTCGCAAATTCTTCCCCGACTGTGAATATATGCCGGTTGTCCATGACGTCCAGTCCAGCAGGTACTGGTTCAACGAGAGTTTATTGCGGCTTTCCGTGGCCGGGAATGACTGCAACATCGCTCGTGCGGTCATCGACATCATCGATGCTTATGTCGAAGCGAAAAGATACGCTTTCAAGCGGTTCGTTGAGGACTGCGCCCGAATTCGTGCTCTGCAGAGTACTGACCCGAGCCATCTGCGAAGCTTTGTCCACGACCTCCTCAAGCCGGAAGTGGATGCCCGAGTGTTCGAGATCGTCAGTTACGCGGTGCTCAAGGAATACTACACCGGACAAGCCATCTTCTGGGGGTTCACCGAGGATGATGTGAGCGAGGACCGCCTGGTTCTCTACAAGACCGGCAGGACGAACGCCAACGATGGAGGTATCGACTTCGTGATGCGCCCCCTGGGGCGGTTCTTCCAGGTCACGGAGACGACGGACGTGCGCAAATACTTCCTGGACATCGACAAAGTGGAGCACTATCCCATCACGTTTGTCGTGAAGTCAACGGACCCTGTTGACGCCATCGCCGCGAAGATGAGAGCACAGGCGGCCGCAGTCTATGGCGTCAGTGCGGTCGTGGAGAAGTACATGGAGTGCGTCGAGGAGATCATCAACATTCCCCGACTCGAGGGAGCGCTCGATGAGATTGCGGCACAGGGGCGACTACCTTCGGTACTTGAGGAAATCGCTTTGCAGAGCAGCGTGGAGTTCCACTACGCCACGAGCGACTAGACCTACCCAATGCGGGTATGGAGGGCCGGTCCTATGCACCGATTCGCATTGTTGGCTGGTTTACTGATGGTCACGAACTCGCTGCTATCCTCCTACGCCGTGGCTGACGTGAACCAGGCGGCCATTGCCGACGTGATGTCCGGCAAGGTCAGGGTGGCGAAGGCCTCGTGGTGGGGATTTGACCCGGTTGAGTCGACCTCGGCGCTGCAGGCCGCCATCAACTCACGGGTCCCGAAACTCATCGTCGACAACGTGGGCGGACCGTGGATCGTGGACAAGATCACGCTGGTCAGTAACCAGGAGATCGTCTTCGAGAAGGGCGTCGAAGTCCGGGCCAAGCGTGGGGCCTTCCGGGGAACCGGGGATTCGCTTTTCCGGGCGGACTTGCAGCACGACATCAGCCTCATCGGGTATGGCGCGACGCTGCGCATGTGGCGGTCGGACTATGCTGCGGCCCCGTATCAGAAGGGCGAGTGGCGGATGGCGCTGGAACTCGACAGTTGCACGAATGTGCGCGTCTATGGCCTGACTTTGGCGGAAAGCGGCGGCGACGGCATCTACCTCGGCACCGCGAAGAAGGGCGTCCCGAACCGCAACATTCACATCAAAGACTGCGTGCTGGACCGCAACTACCGGCAGGGAATCAGCGTCATCAACGCCGACAACTTGCTGATCGAAAACTGCGTGCTGCAGTACACCGCCGGCACTGCGCCGTCGGCGGGGATCGACTTTGAACCGAACGAAAGCGACGAAACGATCGACTGCGTCATGCGTAACTGCGTGACGCGGGGCAACGCCGGGTGCGGGTACGCGGTCTATGTGCCGCAACTCACCGCCAAATCCGCCCCGATCTACCTGCGGCTGGAGAACTGCAAGTCGATCCGGGACCATGCCAACGGGCTGTTCGTCGCGACCGGCAATAGCCTCGCGGGGGCCGTGAGAGGCGCGATGGAGTTCGTGAACTGCCAGTTCATCCGAAGCGGGGCCACCGGCGTGATCGTCGCGAACAAGCCGGTCGCCGGCTGCCGGATGGTTTTTGACAACTGCTCGGTGGTTGACGCCGCCCTGAAGGCGCCCACGCTTGCGCCGATCCTGCTCCTGGCCGACCGCAGCGCAACTCGGAATGTCGGCGGCGTGGAGTTCCGGCACTGCACGGTCAAGGACCGCCTTGGCCGGCAGCCGATGAGCTTCCAGGACGCCTCGGCGGGGCTGGGACCGACGGACGTGACCGGCGATCTCATCGTGATCAAGGGACGCGACCGCATCGAAACGCCCCTGACCGCCGAGGTGATTACGCGGTGGACCGGGCCGCGACAGGGGCGGATGAAAGCCGTCCCGGCATTCGCAATGCAGGGCGTGCGCTTCCGGCCGCTGGCGGGCCCCGCGCCGTCCGGCAGCCTGTCGCCGGATGTGGCGCAACTTCGGGACAAAGCGGCTTATGTGCTCTATGCCGAGCAGGGGCAGGCGGTTCGGTTCGCGATGCGCTACCCCCACTACGCCTATTACACCGGCAACCCTATCCCGATCACCGTGACCGGCCCGTCGGGCAAGGAAGTCAAGCGCGTCGAGGCCGCGATCGATCGGCAGACCGAGGTGTCATTCGCCGCGCCCGAGACGGGTCTGTACCGAATCTACTGCGAGCCGGGGGTGAACTACGTGCAGACCGCGGGCAGTTCCCACCCGATGAACCTCGACCTGGAGGGAGCGCCTGCCGGTCTCCTGAACACCATCGGCCGGTTCTACTTCTTCGTTCCACCCGGCACGAAGGAATTCGGCATCGTCATGCGTGGGGGCGACCCCGGCGAGGCGATCAAGGCCGGAGTCTACGATCCATCCGGCAAGCTGGTCGCGGAGGAGGACAACATCGCCGGTCGGCACCAGTTCGTGATAAACCCGACGGCGGGCGCGAAGGGCAAGATCTGGAGCCTGCGGCTGGATCACCCCTCGCGAAGCGCGATGGAGGACTTCTCGGTGGAACTTCAGGGCATCCCGCCGCTGCTGGCAGGCTCGCCGGAAGCGATATTGGAGCCGGTTGAGGGGAAGCGCTGAACGCTGAGCGAACGGCAGGAGGGCGCACATGACCTCGCGCGAACGGTTGATGACTGCCTTACAGGTCGGCCAGCCTGACCGGGTGCCGATCCAGGTCCGGGGAGTGCGGTCGTGGGACGCGGACTGGGTGGCCTCGCGGCATCCGAGCTACAAGCCCGTCATCGAGGTGGTCGCCGAACACGGGGATTTCGTCGATAGCTGGAGCCCCGGCGTCGGGCCGTTCCTGTCGATGACGGACGCGGTCACCTACAGCTACGAGACGGCGGAGCGCGAGGACTGGGTCGAGACCATCGCGACCACTCACACCCCGGGCGGGGACCTGCGCACACGTTTCCTGTCCAGCAAGCGCGGCCTGCCGGGAATGCAGGTGGAGTTCGCGGTCAAGACACTGCAGGATGTGGAGAAGGTCCTGTCGGTGCCATACATTCCGCAGGGCAGTGTCGATCCATCCGGCTTCATCGCGAAAAACGAAGCGATGGGCGACCGGGGTATCGTCCTCGCCGATGCCGGCTGCACGCCGATCAGCCATATCCACGAGCTGATGGGCTCGGAGCTGCTCGCGATCTGGAGCATCGAGGAACGCGGCACCATCCTGCAGCTCATCGACGTGTTTCTCGAGCGGCTATTCGACCGCCTCAATGCGATGATCGCTGCCGGCGTCGGGCCGGGCTTCTACACCCTCGGGCAGGAATACGCCGCTCCGCCACTGCACAGCGCGAGAGATTTCCGCGAGTTCTGCGTCGAACCCGACCGCAGGATCATGCGCAAGCTCCGCGAGGCGGGCAAGATCCTCCACTGCCACTGCCACGGCCCGTTGAACGCGGTGCTCGACGACTTCCCCGAAATGTGCGACGCCCTGCACCCCATCGAGGCTCCGCCGATGGGCGATGTGCCCCTCGCCGAGGCCAAGCGACGGATCGGCGACCGCGTGTGCCTGGAGGGGAATATCCAGATCGGCGACGTCTACGCGGCTCCGACCGAGCAGCTCATCGACAGGGTGAAACAAGCCATCGACGACGCGGCCCCCGGCGGGGGCTTCATCCTCTGCCCCACCGCGTCGCCCCACACCGAGGCGCTTACCGACGTGACCGTGCGCAACTATGTGGCGATGGTGGAGACGGCAGCGGAATACGGCAGGTGAGGGAAGAGGACAGACAACGAAAGACAGCTTTCATGCCGGGTTCCGGCGCTCTGAGACGATGAAAAGGCGACGGCCCTACCCCGTCCCCGCTTCGCGGGGCCACCCCTCCCGTACCGGGAGGGGAGAGGCGAACGACGATTTTCGAGGCAGTCGTCATGCCGGGTTCGGCGCTCTGAAACGACGAAAAGGCGACGGCCCTACCCCGTCCCCGCTTCGCGGGGCCACCCCTCCCGTTCC
>CAYWBK010000241.1:0-9422 GCA_964455745.1 uncultured Armatimonadia bacterium | reverse complement strand
GCGTACGGATATCACCTGGCGAGGATCGCCAGGACCAGTTTACGGCATCTACCCATACACATTGAGGAAGAACCCTGCAACACCCACCCATCCGCTGCGCCGCTACAGGCCTTCCGGCGCGTGAATGCGCGGAGGATGGGTATATGTAACATAGTAGCACAATAGACGCAAGGAGGGTGATCTCTATGACTTCCAACACTTTGCTCCTCGTCGGGCTTGTCTCAATCGCCTGCGTGTGGGTATCGGCGCAATCCTTCGCCGGTGCCGACGGAGTTATCGCGCCACCGCCGGGCGCCCCATCGCTCAGCGGCCACGCCGGCTCGCCGAGTCCGGGCTCCGGCGGCGTTCCGAGCACCAATTCGGCCGTTCCCGGCTCACAGTCGGGCGATATCGAGAGTATTCTCGAAGAAAGCTGTACCTTGCTGGGGCCATACGGCTCCGAGGGCTCGCAAAGCTACACCTGGGGGGCCTTCCCGCCCAGCACGCAGCGCATCTACCCACAGACGGACGGGGCCTTTCTGGGCATCGGCTGGGGTATGGGCAGTCCTGTGCCGCACACCGGCGCGACCGGCTATCGGTGCTGCAATGAGTTCGGCTGCCACGACGGGTAGGAAGACAACCTGGGCCGGCAGCATTCAGACGAGGCGGTTGCAGAAGCTGAGAAGGGGCACCCGTGCAGACAATGCAGCAGCTTCCGCAACTGCCTTCAGGTGTTGCATCAGGTAGAAGCGGGGTATACTACTGGCGGTAATAGATATACGCAGGGAGGGTGAGGAGGTATCCACAATGGTGAACTTCACCCAAATGCTACTTACGATAGCGGCGGCTTTGGCCATACTGGCCGGCTGGCAGGCATTGGTCGCCCTGCAGAGCGCGACGCCGTCATCGACCGCGATCTACAGCGACCAGGCCAGCATCCTGGCCACACCGGACCGAAACGATAGCGCCGCGATGTGGCGCGTCGTCGACGCGCGGGACTGGCATGGGCACGGTCGTGGCTGGGGCCGCGAAGGCGGCTGGGGTCGCTGGCGCGGACGTGACTGGGACGACGGGTTTGGGCTTTGGTACTCGCCTGACCCTTGGGCCAGGTCGTGCTACTTTGACCCGTACATGGGGCGGTACGTCTGCGGCTACCGAGACCGCGGACACTGGGGGCTCGGCTTCCGCTTCTAGCTTCTGAACGGCCATAGGGGCCGCCCCCCTAAGGTGCGGACGCTGAGTTCCAGGGCACGCAGTTATCTCGACTGCGTGCCCTTCACATTCGCGCCCCACGTCGGCGCGCATCCCCAAAATATATAGTGCAGTAATACATCGTGCGATTTGGGGGTATACTACACTCGATAATAGACACCAGCAGTTAGGGTGAGGAGGCGTTGAAAATGACGAGCTTCACTCAAACGACACTGATAACATTGGTGGCCTTAGGCCTTACCATAGGTTGGCAGGCACTTGCAGTCGCGCAGAGCGCGGCGCCGGCGTCGCTCGCTGACCAGGCTAGCATCACGATGGTTTCGGGCCACGGCGGTGGCGGAGGCGGCGGTGGCTCCCACGGCGGTGGTGGCGGGTTTGGTGGCGGAGGCGGCGGCGGTGGCTCCCACGGCGGTGGCGGTGGAGAATTCCGTGGTGGTGGCGGCGGCGGCGCCCCCATGGGCGAGCACGGCGGCTCCGGACTTGGCTGGCGCAGCGGCGAAGGCCAAACCTGGGGCGGCGGCGGAGACAGCCACTCCTTCGGCGGCAACGACGCCTGGCGCTCTCACGATCGCGATCACGGGGGTTATGGTTTCCGCGGTCGGGATGACGACGACTTCGGCCTGGGGTTCTTCTACAACCCGTGGGGATACCAGAGTTGTTACTGGGACCCGTACGTCGGTGACTACGTCTGCCCGTACAACAACAACTATGGCTGGGGCTTTGGCTTCAACTTCTAGCCCCTGACCGGCCACAAGGGCCACCTGCCTGAGGTATGGGCACTGAGTTACAGAGCACGCAGTCATTCACGGCTGCGTGCTCTTTGCCATCGCACTTGCCTCCGGCATACATCGCCAAAAGTATAGTATGGTAATACGCCATGCCGTTTGGGGTAGACTACACCCGGTAATGGCTACCAACAACAGAGATGAGGAGGTGTTGATGATGACGAACTCAACTCATACGGCCCTCACGATAGTGATGGTCGTTGGTCTTGCGATGGTCTGGCAGGCGCTCGCCATCGCGCAGAGCGCGACACCGACGCCGTTTGCCGGTTCTGCGAACATCACGATGGCCGCGGATCGCGGCGGTGGCGGCGGGTCTCACAGCGGCGGAGAGTCCCGTGGGGGTGGCGAGGCGGCTCGTGGGGGTGGCGAAAACCGGGGCGGCGGAGAGTCCCACGGCGGTGGCGGCCCGGCCTTCCAACCGCGCGGCGGAGGCGACGGCGGATTCCACGAGAACGATAGGTGGGGCTTCCGCGACCGAGGCGACAACGATGACTTCGGGTTGGGGCTCTACGTCAACCCATACGCGAACCAGGCCTGCTACTGGGATCCGTCTATCGGAGACTACATCTGCCCCGAACCCGAGGACGACTGGGGCCTGTCCCTTCGGTTCTAGGCGTTCTCGCTGTGGCAGCGGGCATCCGGTCGGCGCATATAGTATCCGGACGGGGCCCGCAGGTATGGCGGGTCGCACCAGACGAACTGCGGCATAGGGAGAAGTGGACGTGACGCGCCCCGGGTTGGCGACCCGTCGAGAAGCGGCACTGCGACGCAGGGGGGGCAACCTGGCGTGAGAATCAGGTGGTTGAGATGTCCACACTACCCAAGATCGGGATCACGATCACTGCCGCGATGGCGCTCATCGCAGCAATGGCGATCCCGGCGAGCGCTATGGACTGGAATGAGTGGCGTTTAAGTGTGACTTACGGCGGCCCCACGTTCGGGGCCGGCATATCGGATGAGTGGTGGCCGCCCGGCGACCCCTATAATGATAATGATGGGGCGTACAACTATAACTACGACAACACCTACTGCCCATTACCGGGCACAGTTGGGGATGGGAGTCCATACCCATGCGACCAGTACTCCGACTACTATTATGACGACTCACCGTACTACCCGTATTACCCATACTACCCGTACTACAGCGACTGGTGGCCGTACTGGGGTTACCCGTTCTGGGGGTTTGGGTACTACCCGCTGTGGTGGGATTTCGACGATGACGACGACTTCTTCGGTCACGGCCACCGCGACTTCGACCGCTACCGGGATTGGCACGCCGGAGGCAGCAGGTTCGGCGAGAGGGCTCTTGCGCGTGATATGCGCGACGGTGGCAGAGGCGGCTTCGGGGATGGCACGCGCCAGTTCGCGCGCGCCGGCCTCAACGGCCTCGGTACCTTGGACACCCGCGCCGGCCTCTCCTCGAGCCGTGGTCTGTCCGGCGGCCACCGGGGCACGGCGTTGACAGCGATCGGTTCGCGGAATGCCGGCGGCGGGTCGGCGCGGACCCTGGGTGGGTCTTCGTCTGCGCAGTGGCGGACGCCCGTCTCCAGGACGTTCCCGCAAGCAGACAGCGGCAGGATGTTCAGCCGCACCGGAACCGGTACAGCGCACAGCTCGTGGAGTGCCGCACGCACGATCGGCCCATCGGGCATCACCCGCTCGGGCGGCAGTTCCGGCCTATTGCGGTATGGCGGCTCTATCGGCTCGCAGGGATCGGCGCGATCCGGCGCAGGCACGTTCAACTGGGGCGGATTCCAGGGCAACTCGCGATCGAGTTGGTCCGTGTCGCCGCGCACGTTCCCGGGGAACCCCGGCGCCGGCAGTTGGGGTGGCGCCGGTGGCAGTCTAAGGCCTAGCTACCGCGTGCCGTCCTACTCCGGCGGCAGTCGGCCTAGCTATAGTGTGCCGTCCTACTCCGGCGGCTCGCACCCCATGAGTTGGTATGTGAACCGCTCGCTGAGCTCCCCCGTCGGAGGCGGCTTTGCCCGTAGTATCGGCTCCGGTGGCGGGTTCAGCGGCTGGCATGGCGGATCAAGTGGTGGCGGATTCCATAGCGGTGGATTCAGCGGCGGTGGATTCCATGGCGGTGGTTTCCATGGCGGCGGGTTTGGTGGCGGTGGATTCCACGGTGGCGGCGGGGGCGGTGGCCATCACCGCTAGTTCAATGTCGAGAAGACACCAGATGGCCGCTATCTGCGAGGCGCGAGAGATGTAATTCCCGCGCCTCGCTTTGCCGATTCGGCGGGTCAAAAAAGCTCTTGCATTCTTTGGCCGCGATATGTATACTATATACGGTAGTAGACATGGCCACAGCAGCGGGGCTTGCCACGCCGAACACGAACCGTTTACGGATCGTCAATAAGAAGATACCGCTCACGGATCGGATTCGTATCGCAAGAAGTGGCGACGATCGTGCCGAGGACCAGTGCACACCCATAGATCGCGTCGTACTGCAGGGAACTGGCCTCGCAGGGAGAGCAGGTGGTTACCGTGTCCGCCTTGCACAAATTCACAGTTGCAGCTTTCGTCATCGCAGCATTCCTCAGCAGCCTGCCGGCACCCGTCAGGGCACAGGACGGGGCTGGCTCTAATACCCCCGTAGCAGTCGACAACCCCGGCGATCAAGGGAACGCTCAGGGCGTTGTCGCGAACGATGACACGGATGGCATTCGAGGCGCTACTCCGACCGAGGACGCCGTCGATGTCCGTACCCCTGCCCAGAGCGACGTGCTGGACACGGTACAGACCGACCAGCCGGCCGACGGCAACGTCGCAGGGGCGTTGGACCCCTACGGCTGGGACGCCGGGCTGTGGTGGTGGCAGGGCGGCCATGACCAGGGCTATGATGAGGGCTACGCCAGCGGCTATGACAACGGCTATGATACCGGACGCGACACCGAGGCCAATGCCGCTTACGATGCGGGCTATGGCACAGGCTACGACAACGGATACGGAGCCGGGGCCACTGTTGAGGTGGGCTATCCTGGCTGGCCGGAACTTGGTTGGCCTTACGGGTATCCCTATTCCTATTGCTACTGGGACCCGTGGTGTGATTGGTGGTTCGGGTGCGACCTGTGGTTCGATTGGGGCATCGGGCCGTATTGGCGCCCTGACCGCGACCGGTACCGCGACCGCCGCGACGGCGACTTCCGCCATCACGGAGACCACGGCTGGCACCCCGGTTTCGCTAATTGGAACTCGACGGGTCACGGGCATACGGATTCGACGCAGGCCGCCACCTGGGATGGCGTTCGGGGCCCCTGGCAGAGAATCTCTCGCTCTTCGGCCCACACAACGACCATCGCAGCGGCTCCGGGCAAGCCGAACTCACCCGCCGGCAGCCAAGGCGGCTACACCCAGTGGCGTACCGGCGACGCGCCCCAGAGCTCTCCCGGATGGGCGGGCATTCGCGGCCAGGCGTCCCAGCCTGCACAGGCCGGCGGGACCAGTTGGAGATCCGATCGTATCGCCGGCGATTGGCTGAACCCCTCGCCAAGCGCTGCATCAGCGGTTTCCGACACCCGGGGGCGCGGCGACTGGACCTATCGAGGGACGTATGGTGGCAGCGGCTACGGCCAGGGCGGGTACAATGACTACAGCGGCTCGCGTCCGCAGTACTCGGCCCCTTCGAGTGGGCGCAGCTACTCTTACGGGGACTCGGGTAGCCGTCCCCAGTACAGCTACAGCGCGCCGTCGTACTCAGCTCCGTCCGGGAATTCGAGCTACTCCGGGTCGAGCAATTCGTCCAGGTATTCCGACAACAGCGGCGGCGGCTATAGCGGCGGTGGCTATAATGGCGGCGGCGGCTATAATGGTGGCGGCGGCTATAATGGCGGCGGTGGCAACGGCGGCGGAGGCTATAGTGGTGGCGGGGGCTGGGGTGGTGGCGGTGGCGGTGGAGGCGGCGGACACAGACACTGACCAGCCATTAGCAGCCAGTCAGAACCCAAGCGAGGCGCGAGAGGAGACCCCTTTCGCGCCTCGTTCGTTATGGTGAGCCTGAGGCTACCAGCGCAAATTGACGGCCAGCGTCTCCCCCGCCTTGATCTCGACTCCGTCGCGGAACCGCAACCGAACGCCGTCCCCATCCTGCCCGAGCAGCACCTGCACAGTCCTGTTGCCGACCTGCGCGCTGGCTCTCACCGT
Organism: uncultured Armatimonadia bacterium; assembly: GCA_964455745.1. Classification (GTDB taxonomy): domain Bacteria; phylum Armatimonadota; class Zipacnadia; order Zipacnadales; family CAYWBK01; genus CAYWBK01. The sequence goes on along the minus strand of CAYWBK010000241.1, from coordinate 3,300 downwards.
CTTGCCCCGCGCCTCCGGCGGCAATTGCAGCTCGAGCGTCCTTAACCCGAGGCTGCCCCATTTCATCTCAACCATGTCTCGCTGCGATCCTTCCGACCGCTCCTGCGAGAAGCTCCCCCACCCCTCCGCCACGGTGAAGAACCCCCTGAAGCGCTCCGGCGCGATCACCGGCGCAAACCTGAGAAGCTTCGCGGGCCCGTCGAGGAAATACCCCTCCGCATTCAGCAGCAGGCCGTAGCTACTCATCGCACGCGCGTAGTTATCCCCGCACTCGATCTCGTTCCAGGGATTGCGCTTGGTCCCGTCATAGCGATTGCGCGCGCCGCGGACAATCGAGTACGCCGGGTCGATCATCCCCTCGTGCAGGAGCAGCCCTGCCGTCGAGTACTCGACCCCGGTCCAGACCTCGTCGCGGTAGTAGATCGGCTCCGCCGGCCGGCCTCCGCGCGGCCAGGAGCAGATCAGAAGGCCCATCTCCGGCCCTTCGGCGAAGGTTCTCTGCGTCTGCACGAAGCCGGTGAAGTCGGGCATCCAGTTGTACTTGAACATCGACCGGCACGCCGTCTGGATATGCGGCTGCAGGAACAGGTCGCCGAGATCGAGCATGTATGCCCACCACTGGCCGAGAAGCTGATCGGACATGCAGCCGGCGCCGTACTGGGTCGCCTTGTATTTCGCCGCGTCGTACTTCTGGATCCACCACTCCCCGTTCCAAAGCTCGGCATCCATCTTCGCGCTGCCCTTGAGAAAGCGGTCGTGATAGGCCCTGGCCGAGGCGGCGTCGCCCTCGAGCTTCGCCATCTCCTCGCTCGCCCGCAGTGCGCCGAGCCACAGCGAGCCGATGAACGTGTTCGGCCCATAGACCGCGCAGTCATAGGTGTTCCACTGCTCGCCATCGATCACCCCGTCGCCGTCGGCGTCCCAGGTGCGGATGGCGTAGTCCATCGCCAGCTTGATCCGCGGCCAGTACTCGTCGAGGAAGCTGTTGTCCGGCGACATGAGGTGCTCGCGGTAGGCCTTGAGGATCGTGCCCATGTGCCCATCGATGAAGTCGCCGCTCCCGCGCGGCAATGACAGGGGCAGGGTTGTGCGGTGGTTGATGAGGCCCTCGGGGGTCTCCTGCACCTTCAGGTCGATGTTGCGCATGTTGCGCTCCAGCGACGGGAACAGGCGCGACAGCGATTGCTCGTAATTCCACACATGGGTGCAATTCATCGGACAGCAGCCGGTGTCGCCGCCGCAGCCCTCGAAGGCCGTGAACGAGCCATCCTCCAACCACATGCAGGTCTGGCTGCGGATGATCGACGATTGGCTCGTCACCGCGTCGAGGAACCAATACGGCAGGGCGCTTGCGTAGAAGGTGTCGTGGTACAACCGAGTCTCGCGGCTGAGGCGGTCGCAGTTCTCGGCCAGGTATCTGGCGGCTTCCGACGAGTCCCGGTACCAGTTGCTGTACATGTTCCCCAGGCGATACTTCGCCAGGTTCTGGTCGTACTCGGCGTACTTATTGGGGAAGTGCCAAGTGATGAAGAACGTTGCCGTCTTGCTCTCGCCGGGCTTCAGCGTCATCGGCGTGGCAAGAGCCGCGTTCCACGTCCGGCCGATCTCGCTTGGCGCTGCCCAGGCGGTATCCGGCAAGTGACCGCGCGCGGCGAAGTCATCCCACCAGTCTTTCGCGTCCGCCCAGTGAACCAGCGGCGTCGCCTCCGCCGACATCGCGCCGAGGGTCATCGTCCCATAGGCTTTCGCCGCCCTGTCGAGGCGGGTGTTAGTCATCTGCACCGTCGTGACGCCACCGTCGCGCGAGACCGCGTTGGCGTTGCCGCCGTAGCCCGCGAACTTCACGCCGTCCACAGTGGTGTAGCCGTCATACCCGACCGCGTTCTGCAGCGAGGCCAGGAGGCTCACCGACGCCGTTCGGGAAGCCGGGTTCTTCACCGTGAACACGAACAGGACGCCGGGAATCGCCGAATCGTGGGCGTTCAGCGGGATCATCGGCGAGAAGCTCTCCAGGCTCACCTGCACGGGAAGCTCGCGGTCGATGTACCGCACGAAACCGATGGGGTACTCACCGATGAACTCGGTCGCCTGGACGTGGGGCAAGTTGCCCACCGGCGCGGACTGGAGGACCTTCGCCACCGGCTTGTCCCGCTCCACCTGGGCGCGGATCGCGAAGAAGGAGTCCGGAATCAGCTCGCGCTTGTTGACGTGGTTGAAGATCTGCCACTCGCGCAACGCCCCGTCGCCGCACAAAGCGATGCTCCCGGCTCCGATCCCCCCCATCGGCATGGCTACGTTCTTGAGAGCGTCGCCACGGTAGACCTTGCGCTCCGAGGGAGCGTGCAGGGACTTGCGGAACGCCGCCAGCCGCCGATCCGCCGCAGCCTTCGCCTCGGCCTTCGCTTGAGCGATGTCGACCTCTTCCTTCGGCGTCAAGGCGTGAATGTCATCGACATTGATGTGCCCCCAGCCGCCGGTGGCTTTGTCCACGATCTTGATGTAAAGGGTTTGCCCCTTGTATGGCGAGATGTCCCAGATGCGCCGATCCATCTTCTCCGCGTTTCGCCCCGTTTCGGTGAGCAGCTCCGCGCCGTCGGACGCCCGACAGAGGGCCACGTAGGTCTGGCCCGGCCAAGCGCCGCCGCCCACGAGCAGCGAAAGCTTGTTGGCATCGACAATGAACTGCGGCGATCGGATTTCCCCCACTGCGCCATCGCCGGCCCCCTCGTAAGTGCCGATGAACCACTTGCCCTGTTTGCCGAAGGAGTCCCCCCAGCGATCGTCATCGTTGTTCGTCGGCTGCTTGGCAAACGTGCTGCCGGGCATGACCTGCCAGCCCTGTAAGTCGCCCGTCTCGAAGTCCCACTTGATCTGCGAGGCCTTCAGCATGTCCGCAGCCGAAGCGGCCGTCATCGTCCCCAGGGTTAGCACCACGATCGTCAGCATAGGTACACGGTTGCGGCTCATCGCGACGCCTCCGATCTGTCCTTGCGGTCGTCACCGTCACGTCGAACGTTCGCGTTGCAGCCCGCGTCCCCCTCCTTCTGTTTACGGGCGGGACGCGGTGGGGTCAGGGGGGCCGCGGGGGCCATCACCTTTTCCTTCAAGCCCGGGCAAAGTCCGTGCTCATGCTCAGCGACACCTTTTCCAGACCATGTGGAAGCGCGGTTCACCGCGCGGATTGCGCCGCGCAGCTACAAGCGGCGACACCTTGACGAGATGCCGGTCATAGAGGTCAGGAACATGACCTATGGTGGGCGGTCTGGCCTGCATTTGGCGCGATAAATCGCGCATCCACAT
>CAYWBK010000240.1:0-9581 GCA_964455745.1 uncultured Armatimonadia bacterium | reverse complement strand
ATAGGCCGTTGATGTGCGTGCCTTAACAGGTCTCTGCCTAAAGATTCACGACTGATGGAGCACTATATGTGGCACTTTCAGCGGTCAAGGCGCGGGGATCCCGCGCCAGCCTGGCAGCCACCCGCGTAAAAGCGATGCTCCTGGGCCGAGACCGTTCGCGCCGCTTACCTCTGCATACACCAATAAAGGCGCTTCACGCAACGCCAGGCTGACTGCGTTGTCAAACACTGTGGCTCTTTCAGCCAGGAGGTCCCTTCCGTATGTCGACCAAGCTGCTGTTGTGCTTCGGAGCAGTGCTTCTTTGTCTGGTCGCGACCACAGTGCCCACAGTCGCGCAGAACGATGACCCCGACAAGCTCATCACCTTCGCGAACGGGCTGTTCGATCAGCAACTGTACGATCAGGCGCTCGCGCAGTACCGCACGTTCATCGACAAGTTCCCGCAACACGCGAACATGTCCGTCGCCCTGCTTCGCGCCGGCGAGTGCCTCTACCGGCGGCAGAGCTTCGCCGATGGCATCAAGTTCTTCGACCGCTGCGCGAAAGATTACGCGACCTCGCCCGAGGCCGACGCCGCCCTCCTGCGCGACGGCCAGTGCCATTTCCAACTCCAGCAGTACACGGAGGCCGTCTCCTCGCTGGCCTCGCTGATCGAGAAGTTCCCCCAGAGCCGCTATATCGCCCAGGCCGCTTACTGGGAGGGTGAGTCTCAGTTCAACCTCAACGATTACACCAAGGCCATCGAGTCTTACAGGGCGTCGCTCACCAAAGCGCCCAAGGACCAGTACGCCGCGTATGCGCTCTACTCCATCGGCCTGTGCCAGACGCAGCTTGGCGATGCGGACGCCGCCGTCGCCAGCCTCTCGAAGGTGCTGACCGACTACCCCGATTCGCCGCTGGCCCCGGAGGTCAGTTACCGCATCGGCCAGGCGTATCTCGCCCAGAAACGCTACGATGACGCGCTCAAGAGCTACCGGATCGTCACCCAGAAGTACGCAAACACCGCTCCGGCGGCCCTCGCCGAAATCGGAATCGGATACTGCCTGTATGATAAGGGTGCTTTCGCGGAGGCCGTCACGGCGTTCCAGAAAGTCGCCACGGATCACCCCGGCACCGCACAGGCGATTGAAGCGCAGGTCCAGGTCGGCCATGCCTACCTCAAGCTGCAGAAGCCGGACGAGGCCATCGCAGCTTACACCCGCGTGATCGACGACAAAAATGCAGGCCCGGCAGCCCAGGACGCGGCATTCGGTCGCGCTGTAGCCTTGCAGCGCAAGGGCGACACCACCGGCGCGCTCGCGGCATTCAGCGAACTGCCGCAGAAGTACCCCAATTCGCGTTACGTGGCCGATTCCTACCTGCACATCGGCGACCTGCAGCTTGCGGCGAACGATCCTGCCGCCGCCGAGGCGTCTTACGTCACCGCCGGCGACACGGCCAAGGATGCCGACAATAAGCGCAAGGCCCGCTACGGCGTGGTCGTGGCCCGCTTCAAGAAGGACCCCAGCGACGCCACCGCGGCGGAGATCGACAAGGTCATCGCGGAGAACCCCAAAACCGACCTCGCCGCCCAACTCACTCTCGATGTCGCCCAGACCCGGTACAATAAGGGGCAATATGCCGAGGCCGCGAAGTCCTTCGCCGGATTCGTGGCGGGCTTCGCGGACGCCGCGCAGGCTGCCGATGCGGCTTATCTCGTCGGCGTGTGCTACGATAAGCTCAAGCGCGCCCCCGAGGCCACGGCGGCATACGAGAAGGCGATCGCCCAATACCCGAAGGGCCGCTACACCGACCAGGCCCTCGGCGCGCTGGTGAACCTGTATGCCGCGGCCGGTAATGAGGCGAAGGCCGATGAGGCGGCCAGGCAGTTGAGGGAGCAGTTCCCGCAGAGCAAGGCCGTCTCGGCGGCGCTGTTCAACTCGGCTCGCGCGTTGTACGAGGCCAAAAAATACGCCGAGGCGGCCGCGCAGTACGATGCGGTCATCAAGTCAAGCCCTGCCGACGACGTGGCCGCCCAGGCCTGGTACGGGGTCGGCGCGGCGCGTTTCGCCGCCGGTGACATCGACGCGGCGCTGACGGCCTTCCGCACGGTCGCCGACAAATACCCCCAGGCGGAGGTCGCCAAGAACCTGCCCGACGCGTTCTTCCAGGCAGGCGAAAAGCTCTTCGATGGCAAGAACTACGTGGCGGCGCAGGGAGTCTACGAGGAGGTCGGCCGGCGGTTCGCAGGCGCGAAAACGGCCGAGGTGGCCCGCTACAAACTCGGCTGGGCGCTCCTGAAGCAGGACAAGCCGGAGAAGCGAGTCGAGGCCTTGACGGCCTTCCTTGCCGTAGCGGACGGCGGGGCCGAGCGCGCCGTGAATTCGGACGCCCGCTATCAGGCCGCGCGCATCCTGTTCGACAAGCCGGAATACCAGAAGGTGGCCGACTTGCTGGCTGTGTTCAGCGGCGGGCATGACGATCTGCCGATGACGCCGTGGGCGCTGGTCTTACTGGGGCGTGCGCGCCTTCAGTTGCAGCAGGTGGCCCCGGCGCAGGAGGCTTTCCGCGCGGTCACAACCCGCTTTGCCAAACATGCCGCGGCGGCTCCGGCCCTTCTCGGCCTCGGGCGCACCCTGAAAGCGCAGAACGACTACGCCGGCGCGTCCGCAGCGATGACCCAGGCGCTGGCGAAGAACTCGCCGGCCGTCTCGGTCGAGGCGCAGTACGAACTGGCGGACTGCAAGCGTCTGCAGAAAGATCTAAAGAGCGCGGCCGAGGAGTTCCTCAAGGTCGCCATTCTGTATGAGAACCCGCAGTGGGGGGCGAACGCGCAGGTGCAAGCCGGCGCCTGCTACGAGCAGCTTGGGGACAAGGACGACGCAATTAAGGCTTATAACATAGTCGCGAACCGCTACAAGGACCAGCCAGACGCGATCAAGCAGGCCCAGGAGCGCCTGAAGGCCCTGGGGCAGTAGTTCCGGCATCAGCAACGGCGGAGGTCTCTTGCATGGGCAGCCCCGGCTCCAGCGTACAGCTTTTCGTATACATCAAGCAGGGCGGGATCGCAATGTATCCGCTCCTGTTGTGCTCCGTCCTGTGCATCGCGATCGGCATCGAGCGCGTTCTCGTGCTCTCGCGCGCCGGTCGCGCGGACGCCTCCCTCCTCGACAAGCTCCGAGGCCTCATCTCGGGCAACCAGATTGGCGATGCTGTGGACCAGTGCACAAGAGATGACAGTCCTCTTTCGCGCGTCATGCACGCCGCCCTGACACTCCCGAAGGGCGCCGAATCTCAGCGCCAGAAGGCCCTGGAGCGTGCCGTCGCGAGGGAATCGGGAACGCTGGAGCGCTACATGTCGATCCTCGCCACGATCGGCAGCGTCTCCCCTTTCATCGGCCTGTTCGGAACCGTTCTGGGCATCATGCGGGCCTTCCACGACATCGGGGCGGCAGGCTCGGCGGGCGGGGCAGTGGTGGCCAGCGGCATCGCCGAGGCCCTTATCACCACGGCGACAGGTTTGTTCGTGGCTGTGATCTCGGTCGTTGCCTATAACCACTTGATGACCTGGGCGCAAAGCGTCATCACCAATACCGAACTTAACGCCGAGGAACTCGTTTCCATAATAGGCGAGTAACCGGCTGGAACCTTCATAACCCGGCGTGGTGGAACCGGATGAGGGATTGACCACGAAGACACGAGGACACTAAACGGCCAAGCGACTCTTGTTGGAACCCGTAGTGCCGTTTCGTGACTTCGTGACTTAGTGGTTGATGCCGTCGATTTGTCCCGCAATCATCCGCGTATCGAGCGCACGTCGAAACCTGAGACACCACCCTCGCTACGGCCGGGGGCATCCGGAGCCACATTCATGGCCAGAATCAAACGCGGCAAGCAGGTTTTCGCCGAGATCAACGTCACGCCCCTCACGGACGTGTGTCTCGTGTTGCTCATCATCTTCATGGTCACGGCGACCTTCCTCACGCAAAGCTCGGGACTGGACGTAGCCCTTCCGAAGGCGGCTTCGGCGCAGGAGCTTCCGGCGAAGCAGATCGAACTGGCGATTACGAAGGACGGCGCGGTCTTCGTCGACGGCCAGGGCGTCGAGACCTCGCAGCTACGTGACACCCTCCAGCAGAAGCTGCAGCAGACATCGCTCAGAACCGTCGTCATCAAGGCGGACGCAGACGTTTCCTACAAGCACGTGGTCGATGTAATGGACGCGGCGCGCGTCCAGGGGGCCGACATCACGCTTGCGGCAGACCTGCAGCAGGCGCTGCAACAGCAGCAGAAGTGACCTCGCGAGCTGGGGTGACGTTGGTGCAAGATCGGCTTCTTTTCCGATGCCTGACGGCGTCCTTCGCCCTCCACCTGGCCTTTGTGCTGGGCGTTCCGATCCGCCAGCGCATCGCGAATCCATCCCCCCAGCTACGCCAGATCCGCTTCTCCCACGTGAAGCTCATCACTCTGACCAAGCCAGCCCCTGAGAAGCCCCGGGTCGAACTCTCGCGTCAAGAGCCGAAGCCCGCGCGCACCGCCGTTCGACAGCGACGCCCTATCGCCCGGCGCGTGGCGCGGCAGACGCCGCAACCCGAGAAGAGGCTCGCGGCGAAGCCCCCTGTCGAGGCGGCCAAGACCCCGGAGAAGGCCAAGCCCGAACTCCCGAAGCCGCAAGTTGCCAAACTCCCTGAGCCAAAGCCCGCCGAGCCGTCCAAGCCGGCGCCGCCGCCGGTCCAGGTGACGCTGCTGCCGCCCCCGAAGGAAGGCGTTTCGGCAGCCCCGGCGGCAGCGGCGGCCTCGCCCGGAGGACCTCCGGTGCCTGCTCCGGCCCCTGTCCCACAGCCGGTCGCCGTCGGCGGGTCGGGCATCGAGCCGGACAAGACGCCCACGGGGGCTCTCCCCAAGGCCACGCCCGAGATGACCGCCGCTTTGCCCGGCACGCCAGGCTCCTCCGGCCGCCCCGCAGGGCCGCTGACCCCCGATACCACCGGCCCGGTTGCCGCGGCGGCTCCGGCGGCGGGGTCGGGCGGCGGCGCTGCGCCGGGTCCGCCGACAGCGGGGCCGACGATGGTTGCCCTGGGGCCGAAGGTCGGCCTGGCGCCCGGTGAGATGCCGGGGCCGGGAACCGGCGGCCTGCCGTTCGCGGGGCCGGAGAAGCTGACGCCAGGCATGGGCAGCCTCACCAGCGCGCCCGGACTGCAGACGACGCCGAAGCCCGCTGAGAAGCTCGGCGGCAGCGGTGACGGCGGCGACCCGGCGAAGCTGCCCGGCGCTGCAACCGGCGGGCTTGCCGGTTTGCCGGGGCTGACAGGGGTGGCTGGGACCGGCGTGAGCGTGAAGATCGCGAGCGCCGGCAGCGGACTGGCCCTTGGCAGCGGGATCACGGAAAGCATCTACGGAACGCGGCCCGTGCCGGCAGGCAAGCTCCTGCCGGGCCTGCTGGCGTCACTCCCCGGCGGAACCGGCGCAGGCGCATCGGGCGGCGGGGGCAAGCGCGCGACCGGTGGCGGGGGCGGGGACGGCGGCGACGGAGGCCCGGTCGGATCCGGTGGCGGGTCGGGGCTGCCCGGCGCCGGAGGCTTCGCGAGCGGCGGCGGAGAGCCGGGCGCGCCAGGGATACCCGGAACACGGCTGGCGCTGGCGGGAGACGGCGGCGGAGGCGGCGTGCCGGGGCGGCTGATCGGCTACGGAGGCGGCGGGAACGGCGGGGGCGTCAAGGCGACGCCGGGGATGCTGGCTCTCGGTCCCGCCAGCCTGCCGGGTGTCGGCGGCAAAGGGCCAGGCGGCGGACAGGGCGGCGACGGCGGGGTCGGGACCGGCACCGGTGGCGGGGTCGGCGACGGCGTCGGTCCGGTCGCAGTCGGCGGCTCGGGACCGGCGGGGCAAGGCGGAATCCTCGCGCCCGGCGGGCCGGCAGGCACGAACGTAGCGCTCGGTGTGCCGACGGTGGGCGGCGAAGGCGGGGGCGGCGGATTTGGGGGCCTCGGCGGCGGAGAGGGTGTCGGAGGCCCGGGGAACAGCGGCATCGGGGCGGGCGGCGCGGGCGGCGGGCGGCCTGACGGCACCGGAACCGGCACTGGAATCGGCAAAGCCGTTCCGGGCGGCGGTCCGCTGGTGATCGCGACAGGCCCCGGCGGCGGGAATGGCGCGGGCCAGGCGCCCGGCGGGCAGGGGAGCGGCAACGGCGCCGGGACCGGAATCGGCGATGGAGCCGGCGAGGGCGGGCCGGTGGCTGTGATCGCCCAGGGCCTCGCGAATCTGGGCATGACCGGAACCGGCGCGACACCCGGCGGCGGAGGCGTGGGAGCGATCGGGGGCGTTTCGCTGGCCGATGCCGGCATCGGGCCGGGGGGCAAAGGCGCCGGCGGAGAGGGCGGAGGCGCGAAGGAGAACCCCGGCGGGCTGTATGTGGATGTCTCCGGCACCTTCGACATGCCGCGCGCGGTCGCTGCCACAGACTTCGGCTCTGATCCTTACAGCATGCAGAACCTGCTCACCGAGGTTCGCAAGCGCACGAACATCCACGTCACCGTGGCGGAGCGACAGGTCCAGCTCGCTTACGGCGATATCGCGAACACCCCGATCCTGCATATCCGTGGGCACCGACCGTTCGCCTTCACCCCCGAACAGCGAGATGCGATCCGCAAGTATGTTCTGAACGGGGGCACCGTGTTCGGCGAGGACTCGCACGGCCCCTTCGGCGATTGCTTCCGCCGCGAGATGAAGATGATCTTCGGGCAGGACCTGCACGATTTGCCCAGTAATCACGAACTGTACAAGTCATACTACGTCCTCAAGAACATCCCCGCCGGAGACATGGGCGAAAAGTACCCCCTCAGTTCGATCAACATCGGCAATCGCGCGGGCGTGATCTTCTCCCGCAACGATTACGGCGGCTGCTGGGACGGCACGGGCGGGTGGGTGAAACCCGAAGCGCGCGAGCCGGCGTTCCAGATGGGCGTGAACATCTACGCCTACGTGGTGGCACACTGGACGCAGGACAAGGCGAAGCCGAAGTAACGGAACGACAACCTCACCCCCCGCTCCCTCTCCGTGGAACGGAGAGAGGGAGAACGGCGACGGCCTCCCACTCTCCCCCCTCGCGCATTATGCCTACCACACATCGTATAGGGGGATCGCCTGCGGAAAAGTTGGCTCTGCGGGGGGGCGGGGGATCGGAGGGCCCGCGGGCTGCGATGTAACCGTGCGATGCCCCCCGCAGTGCCGGCGGTTGAGGGGTTGTCTGTTATGGGTTGCGAAGGTGTCGCTGGTCTTCCGCGACAGGAGGGGGATGGCCATTATTCCGCGACAGGATTGTCGCGGCCACAAGACCGCGCCATTTTCCCCGCCCGATGCGCGGGGCGTTCAGTAAACGGTGCTATGTGCCGACAGCGACTGCAGCACGGCAGTGATAAGTAATAGCGCCATAAGCAGGGCGAGAAACACCCACGCGATGCGTTCCTGGAAGCTCATCTTGTGTGCCATACCGGGTGATCCCTTCCGGGCTTGGGCATAGCCTGTACACGGTCTCCGGCTTTCCGGCCCCTGCAGGGGAGGCCTTTGCGGCCTCCCCTGCGCGTGTCACTTACCGCTATGTCGTCGGGGAGACGGACTTGCGCGCGGCAGTATGGTGCTCGTCGCCTGAAGTGAGTACTGCGATCGTTACGGGCCGACGAACGGCTGGCCCTGGATCGAGTAGAAGTGGTCGCCGTAGAGCTTGTTGTTCATAACCGTCTGGAACGTGAGCCACTTGGCGTGGCCGTCGGCGAACGTGTAGTTCGCGCCGCCGTTATGGCGATCCGGCTGCGTGTAGTCGAGGAACGTCTGGGCGCTGTCCGTATTGTCGATGCCTTTGTCCGAGTTGGCGTCGGCGTTTGCGATCTCAGATAGAGCGGTGCCGATGTCGATGTACGTCGCGCCGGCGGTGTTGTTGGCGGCGTCGTTGTTATTTGACGGCGGCGCGCATGGGTTGGTAGGGCGATGGCTCTTGAGCGCGTTCCCGGAAACCGAGGAGCCACCCCACCAAGCGCCTGGATGACTGGTTGCATCGGTGAGGGCGATGGTGTCGGCCGGAGCGTCGACAGCGCCGGTCATGACGCCCTGGTAGTAGAGCCGAGCGGTCGCAGTCGAGCCGCGACCCATGAGGAACTCGTTGGCCACGTAACTCAGCCGCGGCGCCTGGTTGTCAAATCCCGTGCCATTGTACATGCTGCCATTGGTAGGCTGTACACCCTTGTTGGGGTCGCTGGGGCAGACGTAGACGTTCCAGTTGGTGACGTACGGCGCGGTGATGCCGCTCCAGTGATGGTAGCCGGCGCTGCCGCCCTTGGACGGGTCCATGTAGATGTAGCAGCGTGGATAGGTGTCGTCCCAGTCCTGGGCGTACATCATCAGTGCCATGCCCAACTGCTTCATGTTGGACAGACAACTGATCTGACGAGCCTTTTCCCGAGCCCGAGCGAAGACCGGAAACAGGATCGCCGCCAGGATCGCGATGATCGCGATCACGACCAGAAGCTCAATGAGCGTAAAACCTCTGCGTTTTTGCATCTGAATTACCTCCCGTGTGAGTGATGTGTGTGTCGGGCGTAGTGTGCCAGAGGGAGGTTAAACGGCAATTAGGTGCGAGTTAAGGAGGGGTTAAGCTACGGCGGCCTCACCACGAGGCCCCATAGGCGCTAAGTTAGGCGGCGCGGGCCGTGTGGAGGGGCCGGACTACGAGCGCAGCGAAGTATCCGGCCCTGCCGTTCACCCCTGTGCGGACGGCTGGGGCCTGATACCTGTACCGCTGGCTCTGCCAGCGATTATTGTCCGGCCCCTTCTTGGACGGAGTCTGGCCTTAACTTAGCGCCTATGCCCCCCGGCCAAGCGGGATGGAGAGGGAGAACGGCGAACGGCCTCCTACCCCCCTCCCTTGCGCTCTTCGAGCGCGTAGGGAGGGGGGAACGGCAACGACAAACGGCAACGACGAACGGCAAACGACAAACGGCAAACGACAACGGCAACAGCCACGGCAGTAGCGGGTGCCCGCCCTACGCGGGGTTGCTGAGGCGGAAGGGGCTCTTCTTTGATGTGTGTGGGTAGATGCCGTAAACTGGTCCTGGCGATCCTCGCCAGGTGATATCCGTACGCTGCATAGGATGAGCCGTTGCCGTCAGCCCCGAAGGGAGTTCCGCCAATTGCCTGGCTGACGTTCGTATGTGTTTGGCGATACCTCCTTCAGACCATGTGGCAGCGCGATTTATCGCGCGGATCACGTCGTATAGTTGGCTCTTCCTCAATGTGTGTGGGTAGATGCCATGAACTGGCCCTGGTGGGGGTGGTAGTCAACCGCTGTGGGTAAGGCCGTTGCCGTTGCGTCCGCCAGGACGCCCGGCGCAAAGCGCCCCTCAGCCGGGCGCTTCAGCGCTCGGTTCTGAGGCGGTAGCAGAGCCGTTTCCGTCCGCAGGACGGGTGGCGGCGCAGCCGCCCAAGTCGTCGGGACGCCAGCAGGCTGGGCCTTTCTGTCGGGCGCTTCGCGCCGCCCGTCCTGGCGGACGGGGAGGTCTCTATGCGGCGGGAATCCCGGACGCTGAAGCATCCGGCTGAGGGTCCCCGCCTGC
>CAYWBK010000239.1:0-9688 GCA_964455745.1 uncultured Armatimonadia bacterium | reverse complement strand
GACGGCACGGATAACGACCACGTGCCGAGGTGGTCTGTTCAGCCACTGTCAAGCTACCCATACACATTGAGGAAGGGCTCGTATAGTTACCAACGCTTCGACTTCGACGGAGTGCTCACCCGCAGTCGACGGCGCAATGGGCGGAGGGCAGTTCAGCCCGCATTTGGCGCGATAAATCGCGCTGCCACATGGTCTGAGGAAACAGTCGATAGACAGGTACTGACGCTCGCGGTCAGCCAGGCAATGGGCGGCTCGCCCCCTTTGGGGGCTTGATGGCATCACTCGTTCATCGAGATCGGCTTACGGAGCTTTCGTCAAGCTACCCACACACATCGAGGAAGAGCCGGCGGAAGGTGTTGGGAGTGCGAAGCACGAAGAATGACGGCGCGTCGATGGATACGCATAGACCGCACGTGAAGAGGGGTCCGGCTATGTCACGAAGAGCTCTCGCAATTCTCGTTCTGGTGCTGGCGGCAAGCCCGTTTGCTTTCGCGCTTGACCGCCCAATGATCAGCGACACCTTCTTCTACTGGTATACATGGGACTACCAGAAGGAATTGGGTGGATGGATGGGGGGCGTCTACAACACGCCCTTGGTGGGGTACTACGACTCGCTGTCCTATGACGACAACCTGCGTGAGCTACATACGGCCTCGGAGTGGGGGATCACCGACCACTTCATGGACTACTGGGCCCCGACATGGACCGACCATGAGGGCAAGCCGCGAGAGGCCCTGCTGATGCGCGCGAGCGAGGCGCTGCAGCAAAAGGGCTACGGCATCCACATGGGCTATTACCAGGACGGCGAGGACTTTGACATGAAGGACTTCGCCCGGAACATGGACCCGGGGCGCGACGTGCAGCTCATGGTCCAAAACTACGTGAAAAGCCCCGTCTGGCCGCTGGTCAACGGCAAGCCGATGTGGCTCGTCTACGGGCGCAACGGGATGCCGAAGCTCACCGCGGATAACGCAGGCTTCCGCGAGTTCGCCAAGGGGCGGTACAAGAGCATCGGCGAACTCAACGCTCGCTGGGGCACGGACTACAAATCGTTCGATGACGTGACCCTCGACTTCAGCGCCGGGCATCAACGCGCGGTAAGCATTCTGTATCAATACCAACTATGGAAGCAAAGCTGGGACCAGGTCGACGCAATTGCGAAAGCCAAGTACGGGCTGCCCGGCCTGCTCCCCTCCTTCGATGTCGCCTACGAGCCCTACCTGGGCTATTCGTATGATCTGATGCCCCAGACATGGGCGGGGCCGCATTCTTACGGGGGCATCTTCGGCCCGCCGCACGAGTCCGATGTGCAGCGGTTCATCCAGGCCCAGGTGGCGAAGACCTACAACACCGTTTTCTTCGACACGTTCAAGAACTACTACCACGACTGGGAGATCCGCGTTCCGGGCACCTGTTACCCCTCGGCATTCTGGGCGTTCGACCGCTTCTGGGTACAAGCGCTGATGCACTACTCCGAGGCCCTGTTGCACCTGTCCTGGAACGAGTGGTGGGAGGGCAGCAATCTCGAGCCTAGCATGGAGTATGGCAAGACGTACTGCCAGAAAAACCTCATGTACTCGAGCATCATGCAGCTTTGTTTCGACTCGATCCACAACTGGAACTCCGGGGCGAAAACCGCCGTACTGCTCAACGACTGGCACTGGCTCGCGGGCGGGCGGCACGCCGAGGACATCTACGACTGCATCCAGGCGCTGCGGCGCAACAACATCCGCTTCGACCTTCTGAGCGATGACTTCGTGAGCGCCGAGAAGCTGGCGCAGTTCGATGTCGTCATCGCCCCGGCAGGGGGCGTGGGTTTCGGATACAACGCGAAGGGCCAGGCGATCGAGGCTGTCTTGCGAAGCTGGATACAGGACAACGCCGGGAAGAAGCTGATCCTGTCCGGAGACAAAGCGCAGTGGGCGTGGCTGGGCTTGCGGGAAGAGGGGGTTGTGGCGGGGGCCGCGGTGGCTCCCGGACCAGACATGAATGTGTACGTGGATGTCGGCACGCCGGAAGACCAGGCATTCCTGGTCGAGGGCTTCTCGGGCGCCGAGGACTGGGGCAAGATCCCGACCGGAAACTTCGGGGCGACCTCGGGCAAGCATACCGTCCGCTGGACGCCGGGCGTCGGCAAGCGCACCGTGTTCATGCTCCCGGCCTCTCCGGGGCGCGATCATATCTTGCGGATCGCAGGCTCGGGCTTCCAAGCTAACGGAATCACGGTGCTGGTTGACGGACAGAAGGCCGGGCACCTGGACATCCAGACCGGCGCGAACACGCTCGAGCTGAAGATCCCGGCGGCGCTGATCGGCGGGCGGCAGATGATCGAGCTGGCGCTGGTCTACGACAAGGCCATCGTGCCGCACGACGTCGATCCGAAGGCCTACCCCAACGAGACGCGAGTGTGCAACCTCGCCATCGACGAACTGCAGTTCTCGACCGACAACATCGGGCGCTCCACAAAGCAAAACTTCAAGAAGCCGGAGGAGGGCATCCACCTCGCAGCGGGCATCGGCTCGCTGGCGGCGGGGAAGGACCTGGCGCTGGGGTTCTCGCCCCACTCCCGACTTGCGGCGGCGGGCACCGTGCTCAGCACGTACAAGTCCGATGGCGCGCCGCGTGACATCGCACTGAAGATCGGGCAGTCGGATGTGCTGTACGCGAACGGCCTGCTCGGCGGCGGGCCGCCTGAGTACCTCGATGCGATTGTGACGGGCTGGGCCGGGGCGAAACCGGTGAACCCAATCCGCGGCGAAGGCGTGATCGGTACGACCCTCACCGCGGGCGACACCAGCATCGTGCTGGCGTACAACTACAACGTAAAGAGAGACGCGACGGTGACCGCCGCCATCGACACGGCCGGGCGGGCGGTGTCGGAGGTGCAGGCGCTGTCGAAGGACGGTCAGACCTGGCAGCCGGTGACCTCGCACGTCGCGGACGGCAAGCTCGTCATCGACGACACATTGCATTACTACGGGGTCTACCAGGTGGCGTTCGCGCCCGTGCAGGTGCAGTCGCCGCCGTTGATCTTCGAGCCGGGCGAGACGCAGCGCGTCCCCGTGATCCTCAAGAGTGCCCCCGGCCATGCGGTGAAGGGGTCGCTGGGGATCAAGACGTTCGCGCCCAGCTTCATCGCCGAGCCGGCGCCGTTTGAAGTGAACGGAGAAGGCACCGTCAACCTGCGGCTGACTGCGACCAAAGACTGTGACTGGGGCGACAAGACGCTGATTCTCGACCTCGAGATCGACGGTCACCACACGTACCTGTTCCGCGACCTGCTTGTGAGGCGGAATGCCGATGTGATACCCGTGCGGACCGTAGTCGATGCGCAATCGCCGACAGTGACGCTCGTGAACGCGCCGAACGAGTTCGTGGACAACGGGCCGGCGGGGGGCGTCTCCGTGCAGGTTGGCGGCCAGGAGGCAAAGACGGACGACATGCCCTCCGGCACGCAGCAGCAGGCTACGCTGAAGCCCGATTTCGGCCGGGCCGACAAGCCGATGCTGAAGGCTACCGAGGCCAAGCTCTCCTACTACACGCCAGGAGGGCCGGTCGATCACAAGCTTTCTTTGGACGTTGCCATGTACCCCGACCGCTACCCCAGGGCGCCGGACGCCATCGCGCCGGTGATCCTGTTCAACCCTCTGAACACATACCTCGAGAACTACGTTGCGGACATCGCACTGGAGCCGATCTACCCCGCGACGAACGACTACCCCAGGAACCTGTACATTCGAGAGGCCCACGGGAACGTCGTGCCCTCGCAGGTCGTCGGCTCCCACATTCTGACGCTGGCGATGCTCCCGCCCAAGGGCGCGTGCTTGCTCTATGTCTGTCGCGGCGCCGGGAACGCGATCGGCACCGATCTCGTGAGCCAGCAGAAGGGCGACGGGCCGCTGACGGTCCGCAATTCGCGGCTCTCGGTAACCCTCGACCCCGCCGCCGGCGGGACGATGACCTCGCTGATTTCGTCGCAGACGGGGCTGGACTATGGCGCAAAGTCCGGCGGCATCAGCTACGGCTCGTGGGGCCGGTTCGATGTCGAGAAGCCGGCCATCGGCACCGCGGCGTATGTCGAGCAGGAAGACAAGACGCACCAGTATGAGACCCCGGGCACCGTGCAGATCCTCCAAAGCGGGCCGATGGTGACGACTGCGGAAGCGCAATGGACCGACGGCACCGTGTCCGCGAAGCAAACCTACACGTTCTTCGCGTATCAGCCGTACTTCCTGGTGCGATCCGAGGCCGCGACGGCTCGCATTCTGGGCGCAGACGAACTCGTTGCCTTCGATTTCCGCCTGAAGCGCAACCGCCTCACGAAAATCTTTCCCAACTTCATCGGCGTCGGCGAGACCTTCGCCAAGGACAGCATCTGCGGGGGCTTCCGCGAGGCCCCGTACGCGCCGCCTTACGCGACGATGATGACCCCGGACGCGTTCCAGGAGAGCATCTCGGTCATCCCGACGGAACTGGGCAGCATCCAGCGCTTCCGGCAGGGCTTCTGGCCGGAGCAGCGACCCAAGCCGGGGCCGATCGACTACGCGCAACTGGAGTACGTGTCACTCAGCCGTGGAAACGCGGGCTTCTACGGGTACGTGCTTTTGCACTCAGGCTACCAGACGACCGCAAAGGCCTTCCGGGACGCGCGGGTCGACAACCCGCCGTCGGTGATCTACCCGAAATCCACGAAGTGGGCGAACTGGGAAGCCCCCGAGGGAGCCACGAAGGTAGCCGGGCGTTGGTGGAACCCGTTCTGGCACTACCGGGCCACAGTGACCGTCGGGCCGGCTCCCGCCGATGCGGCCGACGCGGCCGTGACGGTGAAGCCCGATGCGCTGGGCCTGCCCGCCGGAGCAAAGCTCGACACGGAATCGCCGCGGGCGCTGGCGATTGCCGCTGACGGGTCCGAGGCCGGGCAGACGCCCGTGTTCTGGGACGCCACCCAGGGCGCATTGCTGCTCGTCGCGCCGGGAACGATGAAGCGCGGCGAGACGCGGCGGTTCGCCCTGTACTTCGACACGGTGGAAAACGGCCCGAAGGCTCCCAGCCCGTACACTCAGCCCACCCTCGCGGATCGACTCATGGATACCTCGCTCGAGCAGGGCGCGCAGTACTGGAGCCTTCCGCCGGGCGGGTCCGTCACCGAGCAGCCGCACAGCGGCGCGCGCTGCGCGAAGCTGGAATTGAAGACGGACTCGGGCATCTGCCTGCTCTCCAGCAACACGATGGCGTTCCGCCCGAACAGCGCCTACCGGCTCAAGTTCTGGGCGCGGACGACTACGCCGGGGGCGTTCGTGCAGTCCAACCTCTATTATGACGCAACCTACGACTTCCCGCAGCTAGGGACGACGCTGAACGCGGATGGAAACTGGCATGAATACACGGTGGACCTGACGACGAGAGCATTCCCGCCAACGGTCAACCCGTCGCTTCGGCTGTGGCTCATCAATAAGGCCAGCGTTGTGTACCTGGACGACATCACCCTGGAGCCGCTGAGCGAGACGACAACGCCGGTGGTCGTGCCGGTGAAGGTGGAGGCGGGATAGAGGCAGAGGTGGCATTCGGGGAGGGACAGTCATTGAGACAGCGCGGGGGCCCCGCAATCGCCCTGCCGGCGTTGGATGTCGCGCGCAACGCCAAGAGCGTCCTTCGGGGCGCTCTTTCGGTTCGCGGTGTCGAGAGACAAGGGAGCAGGCCAAGGGGGTTTGAGAGCAGGCTGGAAGGGAGGCGCACCATGAGACGCGCCATGCTAGTGTTTGCTCTGATGTGTACAGGGCTGGCAACTGCCTTGGTGGGTCACTGCCAGAACGACAAGCCCTGGAACCACTCAGGCACGAAGGCGGGTGAGGAGATCATCGGGCCCGATGGCGGTACGATGGTTTGGGTCCCGCCCGGGGAGTTCAACATGGGGTCGAACGACGAAGAAGACGATCAGAAGCCCGTGCATCGGGTACGAATCACCCACGGTTTCTGGTTCGGCAAGTGCGAGGTGACCAATACCCAGTATCGCAGATACTGTGGCGAGACGGGTCGGGCCTTCCCGGAAGTCAGCAATCAGGGCGATGCACATCCGGTTGTTAGCGTGGCCTTCGATGACGTGGTGGCGTACTGCAAACACTACGGTCTCAGACTGCCGACAGAGGCGGAATGGGAATACGCGGCACGCGGTCCGGAGAGCCGGAAGTACCCTTGGGGCAATGACTGGGACAAAGCGAAGTGCTGCAACTGGGATAACCGGGGGCAGGGTGACAAGACCTACCCAGTGGGCAGTTTCCCGCAGGGGGTGAGCTGGTGTGGGGCGATGGATATGGCGGGAAACGTTTGGCAATGGTGTGCAAGCTGGTATGGCCCGTATGACGGCGCACTCGCCGTGGATCCGCAAGGGCCCAACGACGGGGCGGTGCGCGTGGTGCGGGGCGGCTCGTGGAGTCGCGTCGTCACTCACTGCCGGTCGGCCTATCGTGACTGGGTTCCGCCATTCTACTCCCTGGACTACCTCGGCTTTCGCTGCGTGGTGTCCCCTGAGTAGTCCACAACGGGCCGGGCGGACGGGTGCGTCTTTCAATTGTAGGTAGTATTACCATGCCGGCTGTGCGGCCCTGATCGGCAATGAGATGCCCTGCGGAGAAATGGACGGCTATTGAACCACAGAGACACAGAGGGCACAGAGAACGGCAACGTCCCTTAACGGCCGTTTCCCAGCCGTTCTCTGTGCCCTCTGTGTCTCTGTGGTTCAATGCCGTTCGCCTTTCATCTTGACGGTCAGCCTCTGACAACATTCCGAGCGCTTCGTCTGCCGGTTGTCAAAGCGGCGTAGTAATGGTAGGTAATCGGCGGTAGTCGGGCCGTATTCAACGGCCAAACGACAGACCGTCGGGGCTATGCTGCTACGGGACTATCCGTCATGCCGTAATCCTCAAAATCCTATCAATCCTGTTCCCCTCGCCGTTCCCCGCCGCCACGCTTGCGGCAGTTCTACCTACAATCGGCGGGCGGACCCCGGGCGGGCTACCATGACACAGTGCGGGCGGGTGTGAACACCATGAGACCAAGAACCCTGCCGAGGGTGGATCGCGTCACAGGATATGACGGGGTTCACTCCGCCCCAAATGAACCGGCAACCGAGGGGACTTGACGCAAGGGCCCCTGCAAGGGTCGGGGACGATGGGTCTGCCTCGCTATCCCGTGATCGTCTCGTTGGCGTTGAATGTACCCATTTCTTGACACACAGTGTGCATCGAGTCAATATGTGTGTCGTCAATGAGCGCGATGGCTAGTGGGCAGCGGGAGCGCCGGCCGTGACAACTACGCACCGAGGGAACTGCGACGCGGATTGCGAGGTCCAACGGCAGGTTAGCTCGGCGCTTTGCCCACCCAAGGCAAGGAGGAATGACATGCGTACCAGGCTTTCGGTACTACTGCCCGTCACC
This sequence comes from uncultured Armatimonadia bacterium, assembly GCA_964455745.1. Lineage (GTDB taxonomy): Bacteria > Armatimonadota > Zipacnadia > Zipacnadales > CAYWBK01 > CAYWBK01. The sequence goes on along the minus strand of CAYWBK010000239.1, from coordinate 2,255 downwards.
GTATTGGTGTTGGCGATCACGGTGGCCGGGCAGGCGATGGCGGCAGGATGGTCCATCGCGAGCGTCGTTGAGGGGCCGTACTACTCTGGGGCCGTGGCGTACGTCAGGTTGGCCGGCGTTGCGGAGGGGACGGCGGTGCAGTTCAAGTGGGTGCCCGCCGCCGGAGGCAGAGGCGTGTTAGCATTGAGCGGCGGCGCAGGGCCGGACTATGCGGTCCAGCTTCCGGAGACCGCCGGGTCGTACAAGCTCCGCTGCGTGGTGGGCAAGGTGGCTCACGACTGGCGGACGCCGCTCGACGTTGCTGAGAAGCCGGTCCCCGTCGTGACCGGGCCGCAGGGACCGCAGGGGAAGGACGGCGCACCGGGCGCACCCGGCCCCGCAGGACCCGCAGGCCCCCAGGGGCCGCAAGGCGATAAAGGCGACCCCGGCCCAGCCGGCGCGGCAGGCCCGGCGGGAGTCGCGAACATGGCCGATGTCGAGGCGCTCATGGACAGAACGCTGCAGCAGCAGCAGAGGACGATCAAGGACCAGCAGGCGTTGATCGGACAGCAGCAGGACACGATCGACGCTCTCCGCGCGGCCTATGTTGAGCTGTGGAAGAAGGCTTTCCCGAAGAAGCCGCTGGACCCGAAGCTCGCGCCGCCGAAGCCGGCGAGCTAGCCGGTTGCATGGCTGGCCACGCGGCACGATTCGCGTGCATGACATGCTCGACCCAAAGACGCTCAGCGCTCCGGCTGCTGGGCGTCTTTGGCTTTCTTCTCCGCAGCGGCCGCGTCGGAGGAATCTTGCACCACGGTCATCGTGGCGATCCTGCCCTCGCCGGCCACATTGCAGACCGCATCCGTTCAAGAAGCCGGGAGCACAAAGCCCTATGGAGTTCTTTCGCAACGGAACCCGACGCGGAAGTAGCGATTCGATGGGACGAAGTAGGCGCCACGAAAGGCGCAGCGGAAGTACTTGGAATCGTCGCCGTACCAGGAGCCCCCGCGCAACACTCGCCGCTCACCGCTATCCGGCCCCTGAGGGTCGCTATCCGGGGAGTTGGCGTAGTACTTAGCGGACCACCAGTCCCTGCACCACTGCCACACATTCCCCGCCATGTCCAACGCCCCACACCAGGACACGCCCTCGGGGAAGCTCCCCACCGGGAACGTTCTGCCCCTCGGGCCCAGGTTCGCGCGGTTGCAGCACTTCCTCGGGTCCCACTCGCGGCCCCACGGGTACTTGCGGCCCTCCGGCCCCCGAGCCGCATACTCCCACTGCGCCTCCGTCGGAAGGTCCAGACCGTAGTGTTTGCAGTACGCCTCTACGTCATCCCAGTTTACGCTCACCACCGGATGGTCGTCCGCCTGATCGCTGAACGGGGGGAACTCCGCGCCTGTCTCCCGACAATACTGCCGGTACTGCGCGTTCGTCACCGTACACTTCCCCAGCCAAAAGCCCCTCGTGATCCGCACCCGATGCGCCGGGTGTTCGTTGTCTTCGCCTTCGCCCTCCAGTGAGCCCATCATGAACTCCCCAGAGGGAACCCACACCATCTTCCCCCCATCCGGGCCGATGATCTCCTCACCGGCCCGCGTCCCCCGCTGCACCCAAGGTTTGGCGGTCTGAGCGGACCGACCGTTGGGTGTCACCCCCAATTGCTCCCAAGTCTTGGCGTTCCGAGCGATCAGCAGGCCGGTGACGACTGCCATTAGCAGCGCGGCAACTACGATGACAATAAGACGACGTGACATGAAACACCTCGCGATTGAAGTGACAATTCGATGTCGGGGCTGCAATTCCTGCTGCCCGACCGAATCGCGGGGGAATTGGGGCAAGGCCGGCGGTGCGGGGAATGCCGCCATCCGCGATACAGGCGCCCGGCGTGATGGGGAGCGCGCCCGACGCGGAATCGCAGACCGCCGGCATCGGCATCATCTGGAGGACAGCGTCGCCGGCCACGGGCTTCGGGCGCAAGCTCGCCGGCGATGCGCCGCGCTTCCGTGCTGGGACCGACAGCCGGAGCCGAGTGGCATTTGTGCTACGGAGGCTGGCAGGATCGCGGCAGCCCGAAGGTTCGCGGTCCGCTCGCCGCTCACGAATCAGCGGATATACTGCATCACAAAGCTGATTGCAAGAGTCGCTGCGTCGTCTGTAGGAGCGGTCTCGAGACCGCGATTGCCGTCAATATGCCGCTATAATAACATATATTAGTCACTATCTATTTCATTAGAGCCAGTTGCAAAAGTCGCGATGTAGGTGCATTTCGCCCC
>CAYWBK010000238.1:0-9715 GCA_964455745.1 uncultured Armatimonadia bacterium | reverse complement strand
TTTCTGTCGGGCGCTTCGCGCCGCCCGTCCTGCGGACGGGGAGGCTTTCATGCGGCGGGAATCCCGGACGCTGAAGCGTCCGGCTAAGGGTCCCCGCCTGCGGCGGGGCCGGGCGTCCTGCGGACGCAACGGCACGGATAGCGATCACGTGCCGAGGTACTCTGTTCAGCCACTGTCAAGCACCCACACACTTTGAGGAAGAGCCCGCCATCCATGAAGGCCTTCCGTCCTTCCGCGTCGAACCTCCACCTGCACATTATAGCCCCAGCCCGGAGGTCCTCCCGATGCGCCGTCTCGCTCTCCTGTTTGTCGCCTTGCTTGTCGTCATCCCGGCAGCGGCCTTCGCCGCCCCCAACATCTACCCCGACCCCAGCTTCGAGAACTCCGGCGTACCCGGCGTGGCTCGAACCGGCGAGAAAGCCGGTTACCTCAAGGTCGATGCCAAGAATCACTGGGCGGCCATCGGCGGCCCGCTTACCGTCGAGCCTTTCGCCCGCTACCGCGTGACGGAGTGGGTCAAGGGCCGCATCGGCCCCGGCACCTTCTTCGCCCCCTATTGCTACGAGTGGAACAACTACGAGTGGGCCTACTCCAACTCCCACGCGATCCAAAGCTCCGCCGACTGGGTGCAGACGGAGATGACCTTCGTGTCGCCGTACGACCACATCCAACTACACCCGCTCGCCTACATCGACTGCGAGAATTCCGAGGCGTGGGTCGATGACATCGTGGTCGAGAAGGTTGCCGAGCCGGCGCAAGTGATCGCCGAGATCGAGGCCAACGCCAATCGCAGCCGGGACGATCTGCAAATCCTCGCCCGCTGGTATGTCAAGCAGGGGCGGATGGACGACACCGCGGCGCTGCTGAAGACCACGAACGACCGTCTGACCCTCGCCGACATCTCCTGCCTCATCGCCCTCAACACGAAAGACACCGCGAAGCGTCGCCCGTTCATCGTGTCGATGCTGGTCAACGGCGGCCCCACATACAACGACGGCATGAAGCGCTTCGGCGAGGCCACCGAGGGCCTCACCGACGACCAGAAGCTGCAGGTCTGCGAGGACGCGCTAAAGACCAGCCCGGACGTGCCTGCGATCCGCGCCTATGTGGCTGTACTGGAGGGTTACAGCGCGGCGGTCGGCGGGGCGATGCCGGTGGCCGATGCCACAGCGAAACTTGCCGACCTGCAGGCCTCCATCGCCCGCATGAAAACCCTGCCTGTCGCGGGCGAACCGGCCGAAAAGGAGATGCAATTGGCCATGAGCACCGTTGACGATGCCGCGGCAAAACTCGCCGACCGCAAGGCCTCCCTCGGCCACTGCAAGGTCATCATCGGCGACAAGACCCTCTCCCCCGACACTTACGTCATCGCGATCCCCGATCGTGCGACCCTGCAGGAGACCCACGCCGCCCAGGACCTCGCCTATCACATCGAACTCGTCACCGGAGAGAGCCTCAAGGTCGTCCCGGAGAAGCAGATCGGCGGCCTCACCCCGATCCTCGTCGGCAACTGCCGCCAGACGCACAAGCTCGACCGGCAGCTCGACCTCCAAGGCCTCGGCCTCGAGGGCATCCGCATCCGCACCGTCGGCCCGGCGCTGATCCTCGCCGGCAACCAGCGCGGCGTTCTGTACGCCACCTATACCTTCCTCGAGGACTACCTCGGCTGCCGCTGGTTCACGCCGGACTGCTCCACCTGGCCGAAGACCGGGACGATCCACGTGCCCGAGATCGACCGCCGCTACATCCCGCCGCTGGAGTACCGCGGCACCGACTACCCGTGCGCCTTGCCCGGCGACTACTCGGTGCGCAACCGCTACAACGGCGGCAACCACCAGCCCGACGAGGCCCGCGGCGGTCATGTCGGGGTGCACAGCCTCGCGCACACCTTCAACTACCTCGTGCCGCCGAGCAAGTATTTCGCCACCCATCCCGAGTATTACTCGGAGATCAACGGCAAGCGCCTCGGCCCCAACGACACCCAGCTTTGCCTCACGAACCCCGATGTCGTGAAGATCGCCACCGAGACGATTCGGCAGTGGATCAAGGACAACCCCGACAAGACGATCTTCTCGGTGTCACAGAATGACTACTGGAACTACTGCACCTGCCCGAAGTGCAAGGCCGTCGCGGATGAGGAAGGCAGCCAGTCGGGTGTTGTCGTGCGTTTCATCAACCAGATCGCCGACGCCATCAAGGACGAATACCCGAACGTGGCCATCGAGACGTTGGCCTACCAGTACACCCGCAAGCCGCCGAAGCTCGTCAAGCCGCGCCCGAACGTCATTATCTGCCTGTGCAGCATCGAATGCTGCTTCGCCCATCCGCTGGCCACCGACCCGTTCAACAAGACCTTCGTGGATGACATCGAGGGCTGGCACAAGATCTGCAACCGGCTGTACATCTGGGACTATGTCATCAACTACGCCCATTCCATCTGCCCGTTCCCGAATCTCTATGTGCTCAAGCCCAATACCCAGTTCTTCATCAAGAACGGGGTGAAGGGCATCTATGAGGAGTCGTGTTACTTCACCAAGGGGTCGGAGATGCAGGAGCTGCGCGCCTACATCATGGCCAAGACCCTCTGGGACCCCAACTATGACACTGACAAGGCCATCAACGAGTTCTGCGCCGCCTTCTACGGCCCGGCGGCCAAGTACGTGCGCGACTACATCACTCTGATTCACCACGACACGCAGGCTAACCCGAAGCTGCACGTGCAGATCTACACGCACCCGCGCAACTACATCACCCACGACATGATCGTGAAGGCAAACGCGCTGTTCGACAAGGCCGAAGCGGCGGCGGCGAACGACCCGACCTTCCTGCACCGCGTGCAGGTCGCCCGTCTGCCGATCATGTACGCCGAGATCACTCTCGCCGACAGCGGCACTTTCCAGCAGCGCGATGACAAGCTGGTGCAAACCAGCGGCCATGATGTCGGCGACATCGTCGACCGTTTCACCAAGATCGCCCGCGCCGAGGGCGTGACGATGATCAGCGAGGGTCAAAGCTTCGACGCTTGGCTGGCCGCGGTGCCGCGGCGCGCGCATGAGGTCAAGATCGAGAAGCTGAGCAACCCGGCGCTCGAATTGTCGGTCCTCCCCGACCTGGGCGGCCGCATCTGGCGGGCGAAGTACCTCGCCAAGGGCCTCGACATCGTCAAGATGGCCGGCGCCGAGGGCGCCTTTGACCCAAGCGCCGACGGCTATGAGGAGTACAGCGAGAGCGGCTACCGCTCGCCAGGCTGGATCGAGCCGTTCGAGGTCAAGGAAAAGAGCGACCGCGCGATCACGCTCGAGGCCACTTTGCACAACGGTCTGCGGCTGACCCGGCACATCGAACTCGACCCGGAGAAGCCCATCGTCAACATCACCTCCACCGTCACCAACCCCGGCGGCGAGACAAAGACGGCCTGCCTGCGCATTCACCCCGAGTTCGCCGTGAAATCCACGCAGAAGGCCAGCGTGCGGATGATGAAAGCTGACGGCACGTGGGCGGAACGCAGCCTCGCCAATCCCAAGGACCCCAACGCCGAAGATCAGATGTGGCTGCAGGGCGGGGACGTTCCGAACGGCGCGTGGGCCGTTGTCGACGAGGCGAACGGGATTTCCATCATCAACCGCGTTCCGCGCGAGCAGATCGGCCAGTGCCTGCTGAACTGGAACGGGGCCGGCGCCCGCGTGAACCTGGAAGTCTACTCGCCCGAGAAGAACCTGGGCCCGGGCCAGAGCATCACGATCTCGCAAAGCTACGAGGTGACGGGGGCGAGCGGGAAGTAGGAGCCGTTCGGAGGGGCCGGACCTACGAGGGCGCGCTCGAAGAGCGCGGTCGTCAGCAAAGCTGACGCGAAGTATCCGGCCCCAGCCCGTCCGCGCGCCAGGCTAACGGCACATCACCCTGACCCGCCTGCGGCGGGTAAGCCCCTCCACGGAGTACCTGTTTAGCGACTGCCTTTTTCGACCATGTGGCGGCGCGATTTATCGCGCCAAGTGCAGGCCCAAACTACTCTCCGCCCATTGCACCGCTGGCACGAGCAAGCATTCTATTGAGGTAATTGCAGAAGTCGCTGCGTCGTCTGTAGGAGCGGTCTCCAGACCGCGATTGCCGTTAATACGCCGCGATAAAGACATGTTTTCGTCTCCATAGACGCTATTTTGGCACACTATGGGGTCCGGTCGCATTGCCGGGCACAGCCCGGCGCGGAGAGTGCTCCTACAGACTTTTGCAACTGCCTCTGTTGAAAGCGGAAATGGCGGTAGCTATGCGACGTGATCCGCGCGATAAATCGCGCTACCACGGGGTCCAAGGGAAGAAGTCGCTAAACGGGTACAAGCGGAGAGAGGAGAACGGCAACGATCACGTCAACGGCCTTGGCGGACGCCCGCCCCACGCGACGGTTTCCGGAGCGGTTCAGCCGTTGCCGTCATCCTGCTCATCCTGCCCATCCTGTTTCGCCGTGCCGTATCGTGCCGTGTCGTGCCATCCCGCATCGCCACCCCGAGTGAGGTAAACCCCATGCGCCTGCTTCCGCTTCTCTGCGCCTTCATCACCATCCCCGCCCTCGCCGACGTGGCTCTCCACGACTTCCGCGATATCTCGATCTGGAAGCCTAACCCCGACGGCGGGAATGCGCCCGCAGTCGCCGCCGATACCGATCACACCGAGCACGGGCCGGCGATGTCCATTCACTACATGGACCGAGACCCGCACTGGGGCAATCTGACCGGGCCGAGCAGCGTGCCGCCGGATGCGCTTGCGCTGCGCTTCTGGGTCTTCAAGAAGTCGGCGGGCACTGCCGCGGCGATGCACATCTGGCTGATGGAGCCTGACGGCGATGCCTGGTTGCAGAGGGTGACGTTCGGCGGCAAGGGACTGGATGAGGCGCCGGTCGGCTGGAATGAGGCGCGCTTGCTGATATCGGGCTTCTCGTTTGAGGCGCGCGGCCCGGGGACGCGGGAGATGACCCGCGTGAACCGCATGTTGATCGGCTGCAACTACAGCGACCTGGAGGTGAGCATCGCCAATATGACCTGGGAAACCGGAGCAGTGGGCGAGGCCTTGCCATTGCCCAAAACGCAGAACCTGCAGATCGAGACGGGCAAGTTCGGCAGCATTGGCATCCTCGACATGGGCGACACCCTCGCCGGCGTGACCGCCCACCCGCCGGCCAAGCTCGCCGCCGCCCTCCGCGAGGCCGGGTTCGGGGCGACCATTCTCAAGCCGGGCGATCTCGCCGACCCTGCCGTCCTCACCCCGGAGCGCATCGAGGCCGTAATCCTCGTGTATGGCCCGTACTTCCCGCTCCAGGCGCGCGATGCGTTCCTCGCGTATCTGAAGGCCGGCGGCAGCTTCCTGTCCACGGACGGCTATGCCTTCGACAAACTGGTCCAACTCACCGCCGCCGGCTGGGCGGAGGTCGGCGCGGGCCTCACCGCCGCTGACATGGACAAGTCCCAGGCCGCCCCACAGGCGATGAATACTCGCCTTGGGAAGCAAGGCGACGCAATGGACTTCAGCCCCGACCAGATCGGGGTCTTCGATCCGCAGTTCCCGCTGGAGCACGCCACTGAGTTCCGCGCTGCGGCGTGGCTCGACCCCGCCGTCCAGAAAACGATGCGGTACGCGTTTGACAAGCCCGTCACCGGCTTCTCCGCCTGCGGTCTGATCGGTGTGAACAGCCCGGTTTTTCCGGATGTCTACCGCCGCTGGGTGCCGATTCTGGAGGCCTTTGACCGCGACGGCGGGGCGCTTCGGGGCACGGCGCTGAGCATTATGCACAACTACACCGGAGCGTTCGCGAAATCGAGTTGGGCGTTCAGCGGCTTGACCTCGAAGACCGACCTGTTTCTCGCCTCGCCCGAGCGCCGCGCCCTGCTGGCCCGCACCGTGCGCGACATCACCGACAAGGTCTACCTGCACGAGCTGACCACCGACCTCGCCTGCTACGAGACGGGCGAGACCGCCAATCTGCAGGTCAAGGTGTCCGACTTCGGACGCAGGCCCGCCGAACGCGCCATCGTCTTGAAGGTCGCCGACAAGGAGATCGCTCGCAAGGTCATCAGGCTTACGCCGGGTGACACCCAGACGGTCTCCGCCTCGGTCAAGGTGGACGATCTGACCGGCGGCTACTTCCCCGTCACGGCGCTTGTGCTGGAGGGCGACCGCACGGCAGACCGCATGGACACCGCCTTCTGCAAGCGCAGCCCCGAGGTCCTCGCCTCCGGCCCGAAGCTGGCCTGGCAGGGCAACTACATGACGGTCGACGGCCGCGCCGCTTTCATGGTCGGCTCGAACCAGACCGGGATGATGTTCTACTCGCCCGCCGAAACGCCGGCCGTGTGGGATCGCGACTTCGCGAACATGGCCGCCCACAATTTCCACATCCTGCGCATCCTGCACTTCTCTCCCTACGCCAAGGGCGGCTACCAGGGCAACGGCCAGAACGATGCTCTGGACCTCGCCAACCGCCCGACGCGCCTTGTGCGCCAGCTCGACGCCATCGTGCAGCTTGCACAGAAGCACCGAGTGGCGATCTTCCTGTCCCTGCACGACTGGATGGGCCTTGGCCTTACCGACGAGCAGCTCAAGGTGCAGGCCGATTGGGACCGTTTCTGGGCGGAACGTTACAAGAATGTGCCGGGGGTCTTCTTCGACATCCAGAACGAGCCTTCGGTCGATGTGCCCGACCGCCCCGACATCGTGGCTCTCTGGAATAAGTACCTGCAGGGCAAGTACAAGTCCGACGACGCGCTCAAAGCGGCCTGGACGAAGAGTCCTCCCGAGGCTGCGCTGCCCAACGTCCCCTTCGGCGCGACCAGCAACGACTGGAACGACATGCGCTCAGTCGACCGGAAGCGCTTCGAGACCGAGGTTCTCAACCGCTGGGTGAAGTCGAACGCCGACGGCATCCGCGCCGGCAACCCCAAGGCGATGGTCACCGTCGGCTACCTCCCCTGGAATGCGCCGGCGGATCGGCTCCTCGGCACGCGATATCTCGACTTCTCCAACATGCACTACTACGGCGCGACCGAAGGGTTTATGACCACGCTCAAAGCCACGGACCATCGCTTCGTGGGCAAGGGCCTCACCCTCGGTGAGTGCGGCGCGGAGGAAGCCCACAACGCCCGCACTGCGGGCTCGTTCGACGTTCCAAGCGACGCATGTATCTACCGCTTCCAGACCTATGTCCACTATGGCCCGGCGATGGGCGCAGGCTTCATCTGCAACTGGGACTGGAAGGATTTCGACGAGATGATCTTCCCCTGGGGGATCACGCACCACACCTCCAGCGTTCCCAAGCCATGGCTGCACACCTGGGAGGAGGGCGCGCTGCTGCTGTCGCTTGTCGAGCCGGTCTACGATTCTCCCCAGGTCTTCATCCTCGCCCCGGACAGCAACCGGATCGGCCCGCACTTCGATGAGCTCAACAACGCCATCAGCCGCGCCGCCGACCTCCTGTTCGACCAGCGCGTGAACTTCGGGATGCTTAACGAAGAGGACCTCGGCGCGATCCCCGCTTCGGCGAAGGCCATCGTGTGGCCTCTGCCCTACTGCCCGACCGACGAGACCTTCGACCGCGTCTTGAAGTGGGTGCAGGCCGGCGGGACGCTCTATCTGTCCGGCGACATCTCCTTCGACAGCACCCGCAAGCCCACGAGACTCGACCGCCGCGCGAAACTTGGCCTGCCCGAGGCGATTCCTGCGTCCCCCTTCGCGACGCCCGAAGCGGCGTGGAGCCAACCGCCAATTGAGGCCGCTGTCGGAGCGGGTAAGGTGCTCTATGTGCCTTACCCGCTCGAACTGCGCGGTCGCGGCGGCGACAGCGGCATCTACGCCCGCCTGCTCGGCCTCGCCGGTATCTCCCCTATCGCGGTCGAGCCGCCCGACGCCCCCGTCCGGGCGTTGTCGATCCCGACCCGCGACGGCGGCCGTATCCTCATGCTCGCCCACACGTCAAGCGACACGAAGACCGAGACCGTGACGGTTACAGTCGGCCCGACCGGACATCAACACAAGGTCAGCGTAGACCTCGCCCGGCACGGCTACGCGTTCATCATCACCGGCCCCCGCGGCGAGGTCCGGGCGGCGGAAAGCCAGGGCGGTATCCGCATCGACGGCGTGGAGATCGCGTCCGGTCCCGGTCACTTCGCCATCACGACACTCGACGGCGGCGATCTGCGCTCTTCGGTACGAATTCTCATCCTGCCGCACCAGTGCGAGCAGGTAACCGTGGAAGGCCTCAAGCAACTGGACGGGGCATCCTGCGTGGTGGCAACCACGGCGCAGATCGGCACAGGAGGAGGCGTCACGAGCACAGTCAAGCCATCGCCGTACTCTGTGCGCTTCGCCGCCGGCACGACCGGGCAGATCGCCGTAATCGCCCAGCCGGGCCAGCTCCAGGCCGCCCGGAAGGCCATCCGCGACCATGTGGCGCTACGCTTTGGCAGGTGACGCGCAAGTCTGTCAACGCTGTCCCGGCAACTGTGCCGACGGGCTGGCATTATTCCGTTGGATGATGTATGATTGCGCCAACGCTGAGGTATAATAGCAAGTAATATAATGACACGGCGCATGCTCCTGTCAGGGAGAATGTGACGTTTGACTATTTTGGGTCATTGCCATGAAACGCTCACTTCCTGTCAATTTTTTTGCATTATTGCTGGCAATTCTGCCTGCTACGACCGCACTTCAAGCCGACCCGCTGGGCCAGTCGAAGCCTTATCCCGGCGAGGATGTCGAGTCCCCCGCCAGCCTGCCCAGTGTCAGTTCGGTCGCCCCTCCGATTGTGCCTGTCGAACCCCCGAAGCTCGGCGGGATCGAGACCGAGCCTGTGAAGCCGATCGTACCCGTGCGGCCCGTAATCAAGAAGATCACACTGCGGGTCACAAACCCCAAGAACGACCACATCGCCTACGAGAACGCGCGTCTGACTATAAAGTGGAGCACCACCGGAGATGTGTCTAAGGTGCGATTGTACTATTATGGCGACCGCACCAAGCTGGGTGGGAACTCTCGTGGTGATTTCGGTGTGCTGATCGCGGATTCGGCTCTGAACACCGGCTCGTATGTCTGGACGGTGCCCTGGATCGACGCGTCCGCCTTCCGCTTGCGTGTCGCCGCCCTTGATGCCAGCATGAAGGCGGCTGCATCGGATGAAATCGCGGTGCAGTTCCGTCCCAAAGAGATGCTTGCCATCAAGGAGAAGACATTCATCCTCGTCATAAAGCGCCAGCAGCGTCTTTATTATGTCAAAGAAGGCCACCTGAAGCGCGTTCACCTGGTCTCCACCGCGCTTGACGGCTTCTGGACCCCCACGATGCGGCCGGGCAGCTACGACCCCGAGCGCGGGGCGATGGGCAAGGTGTTCTCCAAGGACCCCGCTCCGACCAGCCGGATGTACGACGTCGTCATGCCCTGGTGGCTCCAGATCACCGAATCGGGCAGCCACGGCATCCACGCCACCTCGCCCCGCTTCTACGACGAGCTTGGCGGCCCCGCCTCGCACGGCTGCGTCCGCCAGCACCGCGCCGATGCCGAGGTGCTGTACGGCATGGTCAGTGTCGGCACCCCGGTCTACATCTACTGACCCCCACCCCACCGGCGGACCAGGGCCAGTACCGTTCAAGAGCATCGTTTTCCGCATGCTCCTGGCCAGACGCCTGGGTGCATCTTTCAGTTGTAGGTAGTATTACCATGCCGGTTGTGCGGCCTT
>CAYWBK010000237.1:0-9728 GCA_964455745.1 uncultured Armatimonadia bacterium | reverse complement strand
CCCGTCCCGCCTGCGGCGGGCCACCCCTCCCGTTCCGGGAGGGGAGAGGCGAACGACGATTCCCGCGCAGCAGGGAACTGCTGCGGTTCTCCCCTCTCCGCTGTGCCGCGCTCTGCGCGGCCCGGAGAGGGGCCTACCCGCTGTAGGCGGGTCAGGGTGAGGTTGCCGTCCGCCCCACGGATTTTCGAAGCAGGGAGAAGGGTGATGCCGCCGTTTCGTCGTTACAAAGTGCCCGACCGGCCTACTGCTTCGTGAAGGTCAACTCCGGCACCGGCTTCTTCAGCCGGATCACCGGATCTCCCCAGCACGCCCAGTCGGCCACCGTGTTGTCGTTCGGGCCGCAGTCGCAGATCAGCTTGAACTGCACCCTCTGGCCCGCGAAGGCCGACAAGTCGGCGGTCACCTCGCGCCACACTTTCTGGTCCCCATGCCGGGTGAACAGCTTAGTCTCGTTGCCCTGGGCATCGATAACGATTATCGAGTAATCGACACCGTCACTCGGGTCGCCGCCGTCGCCGAGGCCGATGAACAGGTTCACCTCCGCGGGTTCGAGCGGGAGTTGCACCGGCGCGAACACCGCGAACGAGTACCCCGCCCCGCCGTTGTAGGGCGGGTGCGAAAACAGCCCGGCCTTGTGAACCCCGCCAACAGTGTAGCTGTTTTGCTGCATGAAAACGGCTCCGGTTTTCGGGTCTCCCGGCTGCTCGGTATGCTTGCGTGTGGCCTGACCCCAGTCGAACCCCCAGTTCGGATCATCGAACCGCCGCACGACAACCGATCCGGGCGCGAGGCCGAGCTTGAAGCGCACGTCCTGCGACAGATCGCCCGCCTTCACGGTGACGGTGAACTCGCCCGAAGCCGTCTCGGGCGCATCCTTGAGCGTCAGCTTCACCGGCAGCGAGAACGCCAGCGGCACCGTCGAGGTCGCCGGCTCGACTGTGAGCCACGCGGGGCCTGCGACACTCAGGCTGCCCTCGCGCACGCCCGCAGACGGCGGATTGATCTGCCCGGCGAGGGTCATCTCCACTGCGCCAGTAGGGACACGCGCCGACGAGGGCGTGGCGGACATGTCGGCCAACGGGCAGACCTGCGCCACCGCCCATCCCGTCGCGCCGCCGGCTTCCGCCTTCACCCAAAGCCGCGTTCCAGGCTTCGCGTCGGCGGGCACCTTCAGCGTGCTGCCGTCAATGGTCGCGCCCGGGCAAGTGAGGGTCGCGCCCGGCGCGGTGAACTGGACAACTCCGCCCGGCGGCACCATCGCCAAGTCGGTTTTGACCGGCAGCGCCGCGCCCGCCCCGGCGAAGTCGACGACATACCGCACGCCTTTCTCCACGCCGATAATCCAGTCGAGGTCTCCCGTCCGCCGCACTTCGGCCTTGCCGAGGTCTTTGTCTTTCTCGTCGAAGGCGGTCACGACCGAGGGCGCTCCGGCGATCCCGAACGGGTTGCGGAGGCCGAACTCGCGGGTACCGGCGCAGTCGATCACCTCAGCGCGCCTCTCCCCCACCTTGCGCACAGCGATCCCGCCCGTGCAGGCGAGACCCTTGTGCGAGAACTGGCCCCCACGGCCGTCGAAGTAGACGTACGCGGGCGATTCGACGATGTCCACCCGCTTGCCATCTTGCAGTCCGGAAAGCTCGAAGAACCCCGGCGCGACCGCGACCCACCCCGCCGATGGCAAGGTGACCTCGTGTTTCCCGGGCAGCGCCGCGTCCCGGACTACCCAATTCCCCTGCTCGTTCCCGTTCACCCACAACACGAGGCCGCTGGGGTACTTGATGCGGATTTGGCTGTCCTTGTACTTCCCGCTGGCGACGGCCTGCGAGGTGCTCTGATAGCCGGAGCCATCGTAGTAGTCGATCGCCGTCGGGGCCTGGCAGCCGTAGCGAGTCTGAAGTTGTTGCATCATATAGTACGAGCGGCACTGCAGGGCGGTCCCGTAGTCGTCCTCCACCAGCCAGCCGATATGCCCGTAGGTCATCTCGGCGGCGAGGAAGCGGTCGATGGAGTGCGCCAGGTTCTCCGGGGCCTGCCAGTTGGGGATGCCGCCACAGAAGGAGCCGGTCCACGAGATGCCGATGTCGCCTTCGAGCGGGTGAATCTTGTGCAGGTCGTAGACCGGCAAGTACGGCTGCTCCGCCAGGTTCACGCCGTTGTAGACATGGCCATAGTTGCCGTCCGTTAGCCCGGCGTACAGCATCTGGTACGTGCCCTCGGACCAGATCGGCCCGCCGTACACCCTCGAATCATTGCGCAGAAGCTCTCCGTAGCAGTAGAAGGTCTGCGCGAAGGTGCCCGCCCCCGGAACACGGGCGTCATAGTCGTTGTAGCCCCACGGCGCGACAGCCGTGTGCACGTCGGTGTAGCTGGCGTTCTCCCCGTACCGCGCCTTGATCTGGGGGGCCAGCTCGTGCTCGACCTCGTTTGCCCGGGTCGGCTTGCAGTTGTAGTTGCGCGGCCAGGCCGGCCGCCAGTCGTTGTTGCTCTCGCGCGCCACCCAGTCCTCACTCCAGTGCGAGTTCACCGGCGCGTAGTCGGTGTAGTTGGTATACAGGCCCGAATTCCAGCCCAGCGCTCGCTGCGCCTTGACATACCACGCCTGCTTCTCGTCCCCGCCCTTCTTCGGCGCGGCGTGAATGCGCATCGTGAAGCTCTCCCCGCCGTCGCGCCAACTGATCTCGTGGTTGCACTGGGTCAGCTTCTCGATGCCATACGCGCGGCGCTTGATCGACCGCTCCTGCTCCTTGTCGAAGTCGTCCGGCCCCCAGCTTTCGCGCCACAGGCTCTCCGCCGCTTCCTTCGCGTGCAGTCCGCGCGGGTTGTCGATGGTCGGGAGAACCTCCTCGAAGGTCGGCGAGACGGTCAGGAAGATGCGGTCGTACACGTCATTGCGCTTGCCGTCGGTCTTGGGGTGATAGCGGATGCCCCCGTTGACCTTCGCCGTGTCCTTGCCCCCGCTGACCGCGACATACAGTTCCGAAGCGTTCGAGCGGTACCAGTCGGCATATACGGTGCTGAACACCGCCGGGCCGGTGTCGCTGCCCGCATGAGACATCAGCACTTGTGGCCCGTTACTCCAGGCCATGAAAGGCACATAGATCGTCTCAGGCTTATGCAGTCCGGCGTAGTTGCCGAACGCGATTTCGGTAGCTTTGCCGCCCTTGCACAGCACGTCGATCACCAGCGACTTCTGCCACAGCCGGAACCGATACGTGACGCCCGGCTCATACTCGGCGGTGAGGATGTCCTGCTCCAGCTTCGCCGACTTGAGCTTCCCGGCTGGCGCCGCGTCGAAGCGAAGGCCGCCGTCCTTCATCGGCTGGGCGACTCTCGCCCCGTTGACGAAGGCCTCGATGCCGGAAAAGCCCTGTGCCGGATCGACGCGGTACATCACCTTCGCATCCGGGCCGGTGTACTGGAACTCGTAGGTGTCGTTTCGCGTGGGAGCAGTATTTCGCGTGGGGCGGGCGTCTCGCCCGCCGGTCTCCGCAGGCGAGACGCCTGCGCCACGCGTATCGGCGCCCCGGTCAATGCGCACCGTCGTCTTGAACCCCGTCGCGAAGTTACTCGGCAGGATCGTCTCCTCGCGAGTCGGGAAATCGAGCTTCCCCGGGCCGGTGTTCTGCCCCGCCGGCTGGCCATCGAACAAGGTCAGGTTGCGCTTCGGCCGCGGCGCAAACTCCAGCGGCTTGAGCACCTCAGTGTAGAAGCTCAGCGAGTCGAAGTACAACCTCCGCCAGTCAATATTCGATCCGCCGCGGAACTCGAGGCCGGTGAACTTGCAGGGGAACTGGATGGCCTTCAGCGCATCCGCACCGATCCGGCGATGCACCAGCCACCACTCCTCCCACTGCGTGTTGGTCAGGTAGACGGTGTACGGCTTGCCCGCGGCATCGACGAAGCTAGCGCTGATCGCCACCGACGGCGTGTCCGGCGGGTTTACCCACGACCAGCGGTTCGAGTGGACCCACAGGTTGATGCAGTCGAACTGTCCCTCGATGGGGATCGGTTGCGGGGGCTTGACGACAAAGCGGCTGGCGGACGAATTGCCCTTGTACTCGACCTTGCCCACATATTGCCCCCACATCTGCTGCTCGCGCGAACGCGACAGCTTCGCCTCGGCCCCGTCGTACATTTCGACGGTCCAGCCGGCCATGTCCTGGAAGTCGACGAGTGGCTTGCGCTCCTCGACCCGCTTCGCCCAAACCATCTCGTAGGGTCTCTCCCCCACCGAGGCCTTCGGGTCGATTTCGTTCACGGCCTGAGCCACGGCTTGCGGCTGCGCGGCCGGCTGTGCCAGCGCGTCGCCGCAGGCAAGCCCCAGCGCGACGGTGAGCAAAATGAGAGCGTGCGGGATCAGTTCCATGATATGCTCCTTATGTTGTCTCCAAGTGGCCCCAGCAGTCCTGCCCCAGCAACGTGGCCCCGACAATCCTGTCGGGGAGGGCTGTTCGCTACAGTGGCCCCGGCAATCCTGCCGGGGAACGCCGTTCACGCCAACCTCCGACAAGCCTCCACCCAGATGTCCTCCAGCGCCCCGAACTGCGGCTCCGGCAGCGCCCACTCGGCGCGTTCCAAGCGTTCGATGGCCTCCAGGCGCGCCGTCTCCACCGCGTCCGGTGAGCCCAACTGCCGCCAGCGAGCGAGCATCTCCCGCCGCAGGTGACGCGGATACCAGGTCAGCTCCGCGTACCGGTCGAGCGTGGCATCGGCGGTCAGGAACTCCGAGCGCCTCAGCCCTGCCGCGATGACATCGAAGTCATCGGTGCCCGGTTCGCCGCCGAGATCGACACCCCCTGCCAGCCGCTCAAGCCAATCGCGAAGCTCCAGGTCGAGAACCATTTGCACGGGACTGAAGACCTCGTCGGCGCTGAGGCTGCCCGCCGCGCCGAGATAGCGACACCCGCCGGACACCGTGAACGCCGCCGACGCCCCCTTCTCCAGCATTGACTGCGCCCCCGGACGCTTGGCCATCGTCAGCAATGTCGCCGACCCGCCGGACGGGTCACTCCCGCTCATCCAGGCGGAGGCTTCACAGGCCAGACGGTAATACAGTGTCTGCTCCGGCGCTCCGAAGGGGATCGTCTGCGCCCGCAGGTCGAACGGCTCAATGCCCCCGCTCCAGTTCGTAGGCAGGCCGGTGATCGCCTCGACGCACATCGCCCCGGAAATCGTCTCGGCCCACGACAGCGCGAGCGCCGGCAAGGGCAAAGCGGGCAGCGTCGCCCCGCAGCTTCCCATGTTGCCGATGTGCAGCCGCTTCAGCCGGTCAGCAAAGGCGACCGCGACATCCAGCTCTTTCCCGCCAAGCTGCAGTGGCGAGTAGACGTAGATCGGGATCGCGGTAATCGGCTTCCCAAGAGCTTCCGCCATCCGGAAGATGAACTCGGCGGTGGACGGCGGCCCGTACCAGCCGCAACCTCCGCCGCCGGGGATATACTGGGCCGACAGCTTGTATTGCAGGATCGGCTGCAAAGCGGGAGCGACATCGACCGGCGCGCCAATCGCCTGAACATCAACGCCCGCAGCGGCGAAAGTGCTCAGGAACCGGCAGGCTTCCTCGACACGGTCGACAGTCAGTGGGAGGTGCTCTCCTGTGCGTGGATCGAGGTAGGTGTGCGCATAAGGCATCACCCCCACGCGCAGGGGTCTGCGCCTTTGCGGCGGCGGCTCCGATGGCCATCCGGTTCCGCCGTAACCGCAGCGTTCGCGCCAGCGGCTCAGGTACTCGTCGATTTGACCGCGCGTGAAGACGATGCGACCATCCCGCTCGCGCCCGCCCGAGGCGACGGCCGCGGCCCGGTACGCGGGTTCCGGCACGCGAATCCCGATCTCCGCGATGACCCGGTATGCCGTTTCGAGCAGGTTGCGCATGCGCTCGTCATTGAGCATACGCTCCCCAGGCGAAGGAAGGCCCGGGCCGCCCGTATATATGTGCTTCGGCTCTTCAGTCATGGAAATGAGGCCCCCGTTGGTGGACCTGCGAGAGGTTCCCCCTCGGCAGTCGGAGTACCTGTGCCAGGCGCGGCGCTCCACACTGGATGAGCAAGCAGGCGAAAGTAGCATCGCGGCGAAGAGTCTCCTGTTCCGACGTGGCTTTGCGACCGGACGCGGCCACCATCGGCTTCACCTACCATCGCTGGGAGGAATTGTCATGCGCGGGATTCGTCAGTCGCTCGCCTCGTCTGTCGCAGTCTGCATCGCCATAGGTCTATGCGTCTCCGCTTTCAGTCAGGGCCTGGGGCCGGAGATGTATGGCATCCCAGGCTCCTTCGGCCTCGGCGTCCCGACGCCGACGCGCGAACTCGGCATGGGGGCTATCATGACGTGCGTCAACGATCAGCAATACGCCAACCCGGCTTTCGCCGCCATACAACAGACCGCCAGCGCCGGGGTGAGGGTGAACACGACCAGCCTGGATCACGGCCCGCGCCTCACCAGCCTGATGCTGCAATACTCTCAGCCCATCCGACCGAACGAAACCGGAATGCAGCTCACGGCGCTCACCCTGGGCAGTACCCGGGGCGGCATCATGTTCCCCGAGATCGGCCCGGTCGATGCCAGCATGACGGATAACGGGTTCATCGTAGACTACGGGCGCAGGCTCAGCCATCGCTTCACTGCGGGTCTTAGCGTTCTCGGAAGCGAGCGCGTGGGCCTCCGCTTCACGCCGCCGCTTGGCCCGGCATTGCTCGATCTTTCCGACAAGGCCGACTTCGGCGCCCGCGTCGGGGCGACTTATGAGTACTCGCCAGGCGACTACCTCGGTCTGATCTACAGCTACTCGCAGGACAATGTAGATGCCAGCGGTCTCATGGTGGGTCCGCCCACCAGCCTCGTATTCCACGACGACCAGCTTGCCATCGGGGCGTCCCGGCACTTCGCAGATAGGTTTCTGGGAGCGATCGAGTTCAACCGGGGAACGGAGTGGCGCAGCCCGTTCAGCAGCGGCCACAACGCCTGGCAGTTCGGGCTGGAGTACCAGGCCTGTCCCGGCTGCGCAGTGCGCGCAGGAATAGCCGACGGCAGCCCAACATTCGGTCTAGGCTACCACAACGACCGCTGGAGCATCGACTACGCCTACATCCACAACTGGAACGATGACTCGGTGGGGGAGTTGTTCGGAAGTTCCAAGACGAACTCGCTGGAGGTTGCGTACAAGTGGTAGGCCTGACCCGTGATGCCCGGTAACGCAAACGCCGCCCCCAATACGGAGGCGGCGTTTGCGTGTTGTCCGGGTCAGTGGACGGCCCTACCCCGTCCCGCCTGCGGCGGTCCACCCCTCCCGTGCCGGGAGGGGAGAGGCAAGCGGCGGCTTCAAAGGCGACCCCGGCCCCTACTCATCACGAGGCTGCGGCCTGATCTGATCCGCGTTGGGCGGCAGCGTCATCCCCTCGGGCACGTAGTAGGCCTGCGCCAATTTGCCGCCGTGTTCAGGCTTGACGATGATGCGCCAGCAGAGCTTCTCGTGCCTGGCTGCCAATATTTGTCGCGTACGCTCGGCGATCTGCGCAGCTTGAACTCCAGCTACATCAGGCCCGACGTAGACCCACATCGGGTAGACCGCGCTCTGAAAGACCGCCGGCCCTCCGGCCCTGACTTCCAGCACCGCAAGAGATCCGATCTCCTGCCGGACCTTCTGGCTGAAGGTGCCTTCCCGGGCCATGGCGACCATCCAACTCTCCATGCCCTGATGCACCCACACGCCCACACCCAGATACATAACGACGACAGCGACCAGACAGACGGGCGCAACCCAACGCCACTTCTTGCTTTGCTCCCTACGCCTCGTCAGCTCTGCGAGCCACTTGTCGGGGTCGGTCCCCTTGACGCGCAACCGCACTCCAAAGGCGCCCATCCCCTCGAACTCCACCTCGAGGCGCAGGGCCAGCCATGAGAGCCCTCCGTAGAGGACGACCTTGCCTGCAATCGCGCTGCTGATCGGGCGGTGCATGAACCATATTCCGGCGAACACCACGGCCATCGTCGCCGCGATCAGCCCGGCGAACACGAGCCCACCCCACTTGGCCCCGCGCATCATCGCCGGCTTGTCCGGAAAGTCCGGCAGACCCCGAAGGAAACGCAGCGATAGGTAGCCCATCGTCACAAAGAACAAGGCCGCAGCCGCGGCGGCCCATGCGCCGCTCAGGTAGGCCCCCAGCCACTCTCGGTCCAGACTCTCCAGCGTCATCCGTCACCGCCCCCGTATCTCTGCCGCTACTGCACCTCGATCAGCTCATACTCCCGGCTGCCGAGGCCCAGTTCCGACGCCGCAACGACCTGCATGTAGGGGTCCTTGTTATGCACGCGCTGGAACAAGTGCAGCCCCTCCGGGCCCAACTCCATCTGGTCGGGCAGGGAGCCCTCGATATATTTCTGCTTGCCGATCAGGTCCAGCGACGCCTGCTCGATGGCGACGATGTTATCCGATGCGGTGATCCCGACATCCGGCACGAGCGCCGGCAGAGAGAAGCCCCAGCAGTCGCACAGCGGCGTGATGTTCATCAACACGGTGATATAGTGAACACTGTTCGGCTGGAAGGTCTCCAGGCATTTCTGGACGGTCAGCGCCATGCCATCCTGGAAAGCCCGGAAGCGCGACTGGTCGATGTGCAGGGCATCCACCGGGCAGGCCTCGACGCAGTGGAAGCAATACCGGCAGTGATGCTCATTCATGCCGAACTTGCCATCCTCCGTGAACTTGATCGCCTGCGTCGGGCAGTTGTCCGCGCACTGGTGACACTCGGTGCAGGCTTCCTCGTTCCACTCGAAATGCCCGGCCATCAGCCCGTGGATTGCGCCTCGGGTCTTGCAGGAGACGCACCCCATCGCGATGTTCTTAATCGCCCCGCCGAAGGCCGAGTGCCCGTGTCCCTTGCCGTGGGACAGGACAAGCATCGCATCGGCGTCCACGATATTGCCGCTCAGCTCGATCTCGTTGAGGCTGTCGAAGCCGACTTCCCTGACATAGTTGTAGTTGTCCGTCACCCCGCCGACGCCGATGATCGGCGCGCCGAGAACTTCCTCGGTGTAGCCGCGATCCCTGGCCGCGGCGACGGAGAAGCTGCCGTCGCAGCAGAACGGTCGCCCGCCAGCTTGCTTGATCCGCTGCAAGACCATGCGCACGAAGATCGGGTGGATGGTGGTATAGCCGATCCCGCCGCCGACGTGCATTTTCACCGCGACGGTTTTGTCCTTGAACATGCTCTCGAAGTCCTGCTGCGCCAATAGCCGCTCGAACTTAGCCGGCAACGTCGCCTCAGCCGCGAGGCGCGTAACATGCGAAGACGCAAAATAGACCTTGTTCATCCGATCAACCTCCTGTGTATCCCTCGATGGTGTATTTCCAAATCTCTTACCGAACCGCCCCCCATCACCAGTCGTTAGCCGGGCGAACGGCGACCTCACCCCCGACCCCTCTCCACTCGTGGAGAGGGGGGAACGGCTACCCCACCCCAGCCCTCCCCGCAAGCGGCTATGCTTTACCCACATCTTGCGTGCGCATCACGGGCCGTTGCCCCAAAAGGCCCGAAGGGCCGAAAGAGTTTAGCCAGGCTCGCAAGAGCCTGGAAAGCAGCCCCTCCTTGGATAAGAACAGCCCCCGAAGGGGGCGGCACAAATGGCGCGATGTTGTCGGTTCTGTGTCGCCCCTTCGGGGCTTGCGGGCTATGTGGGGCCGGGAATCCGGGGGCTTACGCCGGGCTGGCGCGAGCGCCAGCATGGCTAGA
>CAYWBK010000236.1:4565-9758 GCA_964455745.1 uncultured Armatimonadia bacterium | reverse complement strand
CACATACTTTGAGAAGATAGTCTCCAAGTAGGTACACGCCCGGCAAATAGGAAGCCGCACCGTTTGCCGTCCTCCCTCCTTTTGCGGTAAACTGAGGGCATGGCCTCCGATTCCGTCGCACGCAAATCCGAACCCGAACCACCGCGTCTTCGCCTGACCGACCGGCGCATGGCGCGCTGGATGCTTGAAAATCTCCTCAAGCCACAGTGGCCGAAGCTGCTGCTCGGCACATTGGCGATGATCGTCAGCACGCTGTGCGAGCTGGCTCCGCCGCTCGTCATCAAGGCGCTGATCGACAACGTCATCGGCAAGGGACAGTTCGGGTACCTCGCTCACTACATGCTGCTCATGGTCGCCGCGTTCCTGGGCGCGAGCCTCTTCTCCGCGGTGCGCATGAACATCATGCACATCCTCGGGCAGCAGTTCGTGCTCGACCTGCGCATGAGGACGTTCGCGCACCTGGAGAAGCTGTCGCTCAGCTATTTCGAGCGCAACAAGACCGGCGACATCATGTCCCGGCTGTCGAACGATGTGAACGCGGTCGAGGACATGGTGGTGCATGGCACCGACACGGTGGTCGTCAACATCGTGCACATTGCCATTACCATCGGCATCCTGTTCTGGATGAGCACGCAACTCGCCACCCTCGCGATGCTCCCCCTGCCGGTGTATCTGACGCTCATGCTTCTGTTCGCCAAGTTCGTGCGGCCCATCTACCGCAAGATCCGCGAGGAGTTGGGAGAGATCAACGCGCGCCTGCAAGAGCGCATCAGCGGCATCCGGGTGGTGAAGGCTTTCGGGCGGGAGGACTACGAGTACGAGAAGTTCGACGACGACAGCCGCGCTTACTACCGCGCGAACGTGCGCGGCATTTGGATGTGGTCGACGTTCTTCCCATTCCTCAACTTCCTGATCTCCAGCAGCATGGTCATCGTGATCTGGCGCGGAGCGGCAACGACCGGCTCGCTGGGCACCACCACCGGTACTATCGTCGCGTTCATCGGGTATCTGCAGGGCTTCTACTTCCGCTTCGGCGATCTGATCCGCGTTTCCGACACCTACAACCGGGCGTTAGCGTCGCTCGCCCGCATCTTCCAGCTTCTGGACGAGCAGCCCGAGGTCGAGGATGCGCCTGATGCCGAGGAGATCACCGTCAGCGAGGGGCGCGTGGAACTCGCGCATGTGTCGTTCCGGTACGCGACCGGCGAAATGGTGCTCAAGGACATCTCCGTCGCCGCCGACAAGGGCGACACCGTGGCGCTCGTCGGCCGCAGCGGCGCAGGCAAGACGAGCCTCATCAACCTCATCCCGCGCTTCTACGACCCGACCGAGGGCACGGTCCGCATCGACGGCAAAGACCTGCGCACGGTGACGCAAAGCTCCCTGCGCCGCAACATTGCCATCGTCTTGCAGGAAACATTTCTGTTCAATGGGACAGTCAATGAGAACGTGCGTTACGGCAAGCTCGAAGCGACCGACGAGCAGGTCCGTGAGGCGTGCGTGGCAGCGTATGCCGACGAGTTCATCAAGGACCTGACCGAGGGGTATGAGACGCAGATCGGCGAGCGCGGCGTGAAGCTCTCCGGCGGCCAGAAGCAGCGGCTGGCTATCGCACGGGCGATCCTCGCCAACCCGCGCATCCTGCTGCTCGATGAGGCGACCTCGCTGGTCGATACCGAAGCCGAGCAGATCATTCAGAAGGCGATCGAGAACCTGGTGCAGGGGCGAACCACGTTCGTGATCGCGCACCGCCTGTCCACGGTCCGCCGCGCGACCAGGATCTGCGTGATCGACGACGGCGAGATCGTTGAGGAAGCCGACCACGAGACCCTGATGCAACGAGGCGGCCTGTACGCCGAGATGTACACGCGGCAGTTCGAGCTAGGCCAGGGCCTTGACGAGGAGGCAGACGTGCACACGCCCGGATAGCGGCGCGCGTGGTCCCGCCGAGGCGGGATTTCGCCTGCGATGCCGTTTCTCACCCCACGAACCAACATGCAGCAACCTGACCTCCGCCGACAACTGGCCGCCCTTCGCTTCCGCCTGCGCCTGTGCCGGGCTTTGCAGGGCCTCGCCGCGACGGTCGGCATCTGCGGCCTCGCCTGGGCCGCCGCCCGCTTCGGCGCGCCGCATCTCGCGCAGGAGGGGCAGACAGCCACGCAAGCTGCCCTCGCCGCCCTGTTCCTCGTCTTGGCCGCCCGCCTCATCGCCTGGCCGCTCCTGCGGCCTCTGCCGCTGCTCCAGATGGCCCTTCTGGTCGAGCGCCGCTTCCCCCGCCTGCAAGACCTTCTCGCTACCGCAGTCCAGTTCTCCGTTGGCTTCGCGCCGCTATCGAGCGCATCGGCTGCTCTCGCGACGCAGGCCGTGGAGCGCGCCGACGCGGAACTGGGCGCCCTGCCGGTGCGGGACGTGCTGCCGCTGGCGGCCCTGCGCCGGGCGCAGATTGCGACCGTGGTCGGCATCTGCACCGTGGTCTTCGCGCTGCTGGCCGGCCCGCGCGCCTCGGCGAGATTGCAGCCACAGGCGGCGGCCCCACAGCCTCAGATGGTGGCCGAGGAGCGCGAGATACCCCGGGCGGAACCGACGATCCACGACGTCTCGGTGCAGATCACCCCTCCGCGATACACCGGGTTGCTACCCGAGAAGCGCGATTCCGGCTACGAGAGCCTCACGGTCTGTTCCGGGAGCGTCATCTCCATAATAGGCAAATGCGACAACGCAACCGCTTCTGAAGTGAGGATCGCCTCCGAGTCGCACCTCAATGAGACGAATCCAGGGGACATCAGGGCGCAGTTCACCGCTTTGAGGGACACCTCCTGGCAGATCGTGGCCCGCTCGACGGACGGTCAGACAGCCCGCATCGGCCCGTGCGCCGTCAAAGTCACGCGCGACGCCCCGCCGTCGGTGAAGATCGTCCGCCCGGGCAGGGACCTCGCGCTGGAGGCGCTGATCCCCGTCGAGATCGGCATCACCGCGGACGACGACTACGGCATCTCGCGGGTTGAACTCCAGTACCGGCCCCTCGGCGCAAAGGACTGGCGCGCCCAGCCGGTGGAGGGGTCCGGCAGGGCTTTCAGCGCCGCGTTCCGGTGGGACCTCGCGCCGATGAACATCCAGCCAGGGGGGGGCATCGAGTACCGCGCCGTGGCGTGGGACAACGACACCGTCACCGGGCCGAAGTCCGCGGCGTCGAGCATCTACCGCATCACCGTCAAGCCTCTTCCGAACCTCCCGCCACAGCAGGCCATCGAGCAGGCGCAGAAAGTCGAGGAGGAGGCAGTCAGCAACCTGGAAGCCGAGGCAAAGGACATCGACAAGACCCTTGACGACTTGATGCACCGGGCCGAGGGTGGCCAGATGAGCCCCGCCGAGACCGCGCAGGCGCAGGCGGAGTTGAAATCAGCGCAGGAGCGTATGCAGCGACTTGCCGACAAGATGCGCGAGGCCATCGCCAAGATGGAGCAGACTCTCAAGCTGGGCGACCTGGTGACCCCCGAGATGCAGGAGAAGGTCGCGGAGCTGCACAAGCTCATGCAAGAGATCCTCGACAAGGACATGAAGGCGCTCATGGAGCGGATGGACGCGGCCCTGCGCAAGACCGCGCCTGACGCGCTCAAGGGCACGCTCGAGGACGCCCAGAAGCTGCAGCGCAAGTTCGTGGACAAGCTCGAGCAGACGCTGGCCCTGTTGAAACGCGCGAAGTTGGAGGCCGAACTGGGGGAACTGCGGGCGCAGGTCGAGAAGCTCGCGCAGCGCCAGAAGGAGGCGCGCGAGGCCACGCGGGGTACGGCGGACTTCGACCGGCAGACGAGCAGGCAGCAGGCGCAGAAGCAGTCGGACCTCGCGCGGGACACCTCGCCGGTCCCGGAGAAGGTGAGCGATCTCGCCGGGAAGATGGCCGAAGTCAGCCCGGAAGCGGCGGGGCGGCTCGACCGGTTGCAGAGCGCGCTGGAGCAGCAGAACCCGGCGGGGAAGATGCGGCAGGCCACGCAGTCCCTCCAGGACGGGCGCTCCTCGGACGCCCTCGGCCCGCAACAGCAGGCGCAGCAATCGCTGGAGGACGCGGCGGCGCAGCTTGCCGGCGCGGAGGCCGACATGAACGGGGAGATGCGTCGCGAACTGACCGCAGCGGCGCAGAAGATGACGCGCGATGCGCTATATCTATCCGAAGAGCAGACCCGCGTGATGCAGGAAGCCGGGGAGCTGGGCGACCGGACGCGGCAAGCTCCCCTGACGAGCAAGCGGCGGCTCGACAAGGCCGACCGAGACCAGCAGGCCGTGCAAGAGGGCGTTGACGGGCTCTCCCAGCGGATGCGCGATCTGTCGGCGAAGACGCCGCTCATGGACCCGGACCTGGCGGGCCAGGCCGCGCAGGCCTCGGCGGAGATGGAGCAGGCGCAGCAGAACATGGAGGCCGGGGCCCTGCCGATGGCGCAGGCCCTGCAGGGGCGGGCGCGACAGGAACTCAACGACCTCGCGCAACAGCTTCTCAGCATGGCCGACAAGTTCAGCAAGGCCTCGGCCCAGCAGGAGCTATCCGAGTACATGAAGCGCCTGGAAGCCCTCGCCAAGCAGCAGCAGTCGCTAAACGACCAAACGCAACAGCAAGCCGGGAGCGAGGGCACGCCGACGCCGGGCCAGGGGTCGCTTTCCGAACTCGGCATGGAGCAGGCGCTCTTGCGGCAGGCGCTGCAACGGCTCATGCAGGGCGCGCAAAAGGGCGGGGAGGGGCAAACGCTCGGTCAGCAACTGGGGAATGTGCCCGGCCAGATGAAGGACGTGGAGGGAGACCTGGAGGGCGCGCGCGTCACCCCGAAAACGGTCCAGACGCAACGCGACATCTTGCACAAGATGATGGACGCCCAGCGATCGCTGTACACGAAGAAGCAGGAGAGCAAGGAGCGGATTGCGGAGCGTCCGAAGCCGTACATCCCGGCGCAAAGCCCGCCGAGGCTGTTGCCCTCGCAGCTTGCGCCGCCGCAGGTGAATGTCGAGCGCAAAGAGATGACCGAACAGGGCCTCCCGCTGGACTATGAGACGCTGGTGAAGAGGTATTTTGGAGAAACGGCAGGGACGGCAGGGACGGCAGGTTTTAGGGACGGCAGGTTTTAAGGACGGCAGATTTTAGGGACGGCAGGTTTTAGGGACGGCAGGTTTTAGGGACGGCAGGTTTTAGGGACGGCAGGTTTTAGG
>CAYWBK010000236.1:0-4465 GCA_964455745.1 uncultured Armatimonadia bacterium | reverse complement strand
GACGGCAGGTTTTGGGGACGGCAGGTTTTAGGTTTTGGGGACGGCCCTACCCCGCCCCGCTGCGCGGGGCACCCCTCCCGTGCCGGGAGGGGAAACGTCTGTGCAATCCGAGGGCCGTATCCAGTATCCAGCATCCAGCATCTCGTACCCCGCATCCACCTCACGCCCTCGGGTGCCTCTTGTCGTAGACCTCACGGAGGCGTTCCGTCGAGACGTGGGTGTAGATCTCAGTCGTCGCCAGGGAGGCGTGGCCTAGCATCTCCTGGATCGCCCGTAGGTCTGCTCCGCCTGACAACAGGTGCGTTGCGAAGGAGTGCCGCAAGACGTGCGGCGAGGTGTCTTCGGGGACGCCGGCGACTGCCAGGTACCGGCGCAATCGCTGCCAGAAACAGACGCGCGTCATCGGGCGGCCGCGGTTCGTAAGGAAGATCGCGTCCTCGTTGTCGTAGCGCACGTAACTCGGTCTGGCTTCCTCGATGTACTTACACATGAGGGTCAGCGCAAGGGGAGCGACGGGCACGATGCGCTCCTTCGAGCCCTTGCCGAGCGTGCGCAAGACCCCCTCCTGGACGTGCACATCCCCCAGTTTGAGCTTCACTAACTCGGATACCCGCAGGCCGGTCGCATACAGCAGGCAGAGCATCGCGGCATCGCGTAGGCCGTTCGGGGTCGTGCGGTCGGGCGCTTCGAGGAGCGCCTGGCACTGCTCAATGGTGAGGACCTTCGGCAGACGCACCGCCTTCTGGGAGCCGTCGAGGTTCGCGGTCGGATCGGCGGAAGCCAGCCCCTCACGCACCAGAAATTGGTGAAGCTGCCGCATCGCGCTGACCTTGCGCTTGCGCGAGGCGCGCGAGAGGCCGACCGTGGGCGAGGGCTTGGCGGCTGACGGCTTCGCGGGCGCGGCAAGGGGGATGCCGTCGGCGGAGAGCCGGTGTGGCGGGCGGCCGTAGTGGATCACGGAGAACTTCGCGAAGGATTCGATGAAAGCGATGACGTTCTCAGGCGTCGCCTCCGCGAAGCTGCTACGGCCGGCGCTGCGGAGGAATGAGGCGTATTGCGACAAGTCGGTATGGTAGGACGCCACCGTGTTGTCGGCACGGCCCTTTTCGACAAGGAGGTATTCGAGGAAGAGGTCGAGTTCGGAGTCCATTGGCGGAGAATACGGCTACCTCAACCCCCGGCCTCTTTCCGCAAGCGGAGAGAACGGCCCTACCCCGCCCCGCTGCGCGGGGCACCCCTCCCGTGCCGGGAGGGGAACGGCAAACGGCTTCCTACCCCTGCCGCGCTGCGCGCGGCTTTCCCCTCCCTCGTAGGGAGGGGAAGACGGCAACGTCAACGGCACCCTTATGCCGCCCGTGTCCTCAGGCCGCGTCCCAAACTCGGCGGACATACTCCAGCGTCCGGCGCGCGGTGGCGTCGAGGTTTTCCTCGCTTCCGCCGCCGAGGAGCGGGGAGCACATCTCGTACGATAGCGCCGCGTCATAGCCGGTGGCTTTGAGCGCCGGCAGGAAGGTGGCATAGTCCACGTCGCCGCCGCCGATGGGGGTCGCGAGGTTCACCGGGTCCTCCGCATTGTAGACGACGAAGGTCGGGTCGTATGTATAGTGCTGGACCGACCGGAAGTCGCTCAGGTGGGTGTGCACGATCTGCCCGGCGCAGGCGCTGACCGCATCGGAGATGCTTTCGCCCTGCAAGTGCATCGTGGGGGCGTCCAGGACGATCCCGACGGCATCGTTGCCGATCTCGGCCATGAGGGCGACGAGGGCCTCGTGATGGCAGGCCATCGTGGAGTGATTCTGCACGCCAATCTTGACGCCAAGTTCCGCCGCCCAGCCTGCGGCCTCGCGGATGCAGTCGGACACCCAGCGCCATTGCTGCCAGAAGGACGGCTGCGGGTGGCAATAGCCGGTATATACGCGAACCACCGGAGCGCCGAGCGCGGCGGCCATCTCCAGCGCCGCGCGCAGATACACAAGCTCTTTCTGCTGATGGGCCATGTCGGGGGCGTCGCCGCCGGCGCTGAAGTCGTTGTAGCTGGCGAGGCAGACGATGTCGAGGCCGAGATCGCCGCACGACCGTTTGAGGCGCTGCAGGTCGGCTTCGCGGTAGTCGAGCGGCGATACGTGCGGGCGCTTCGCCGCGAACTCGACGGCGCCGTAGCCGAGCGCGGCGGCCTTCGCGATGAACTCATCGACCGTCAGCCGATGTTGTCCGGGCCAGACACCGAGGTAACTGACGGAATGCAGCGCGAGCTTCATAAGGTGGCTCCGATGGCGGACTGGCCGCCGGGTTTGGCCCCGGTGGCGAGGGCCTCGGCAAGCGCCTTCGCCTCCTCGGGCATGAGGTTATGCCGGGTCTTGCCGCCCTCGACCGTCCGGATGAACACCCGGCAGGCGTCGAGGCTGTACAGGGACGAGATGATGACCCCGTCGTCGGTCGAGTCGAGCAACGCCAGGGCAAAGCTCATGTCGCCGCGGATCGAATCATCGGAATTGAAGCGCGTAAGCCCTACCTTCTGCACCGAGCGCCCTAGCTGGTCCTCGAGCGTCAGGACGCGCCCGTCCATCAGCGTCAGGCGCTGGCTCATGGCCTGGATGTGCGCGAACGTCTCCTGCAGGGCCTCGGAGGCGTCTTTGCCCTTCAGCCCGCGGATGAGCGCGCGTGTGTCAGGAGTGACGGCTTTCACGCGCGGCTGGAGGGCCTTGACCAGCGCCAAAGCCGCCGCTGCGACGAGCACAGCGACCAGCGCAATGATACCGGAGAACTGATTGAGCATCTGCAACACAGTCTGCCGAACCTCTCAGCGACAGCGGCGTCTACTTCTCGGGCTGCTTGCGCACCACGGCGCGGCGGTCGAGGGTGATGACGACGCTATCAGCGATCCTCAGGTCGATTTTCTTGTCGTGAACCGTCTCAACGACTCCGTAAATGCCGCCGGCGGTGATGACCTTGTCACCGGCGACGATGCTGCCGATCAACTCCCGATGCCGCTTCTCTCTCTGCCTGACCGGCAAAGCAACGACCCACCAGTACGCGGCGACACAGGCGATGATGAACACAAACTGGGGCAAGTGTGGTCTGATCTGTTCCCACGTCGGCATACAGTGCGGACCTTCCCGAGCGGTTACGGGGCGATAACGCCCTTGATGACCTTATCCTTGTTGTGGGAGACCCAGCGCATCGCCTCGAGTGTCTCGTCGAGCGAGTAGCGGTGGGTGATGAGCGACTTCGTGTCCACCTTGCCGTCGGCGATCAGCTCAACCGAGGCGCCGTAGCAGTTCGCATACCGGAACAGACCGGACAGGTTCAACTCGCGCTCGATAAGTTCCTGGATCGGAGCATTGGGCTCGGGCACGCTGAAGTTGCCCACGAGCTGAACCGTTCCGCCGCGTCGGGCGACCCGCACCGCGGTCTGCAGAGCCGGGACCGACCCGGAGCATTCCAGCACCACGTCCACGCCGCGACCGTTCGTGAGGCCGACTATCGCCTCGACCGGATCGGCCTCGCGCAGGTTCACGACATCGCCGGCCCCCAGGCCTAGCGCACGGTCGAGGCGGCTTTGCTCGAGGTCGGCGACGATGACGGTCGTCGCCCCGGACGCGCGGGCGGCCTGCAGGGCGCAAAGGCCGATCGGACCGGAGCCGAGCACCGCCACGGTTTCCCCGGCGCGGATGCCGGCGCGGCGAGCCGCATGCAGCCCCACCGAGAATGGCTCGATCATCGCGCCCTCTTCGAGCGAGACATTGTCCGGCAGCTTGAACAGGAAGTCAGCCGGCCAGGCGAGGTACTCGCAGAACACGCCGTTCGTCGGCGGGCAGGCGAGGAATGTGACATCGGCGCACAGGTTGTAGCGCCCGGTCTTACAAAACTCGCACTTGCGGCACGGGTACCCCGGCTCGACGGCCACGCGATCCCCAGGGGCAAGGCCGCGCACCTCGGCCCCCACCTCCACGACGGTCCCGGCGGACTCGTGGCCGAGGATCAGCGGCCCCTCGACGACGAAGCAGCCGATCCGGCCCTCCTCGAGGAAGTGGATGTCCGAGCCGCAGATGCCGACCGCGCCGATGCGCACCAACGCCCAGTCCGGGGCGGCGAGTTGCGCCATCGGGACCTGCTCGATGCGAATATCGTCGATGCCGTACATGACGGCAGCTTTCATGGTGTCAGGCATGTGGAGGGCCTCCCTTCGGTGATGCGAGGGGCTATTCGCCGGAAGGGCCACGGGGACCTGCTCGGGCGGGATACTCGATGCTGGATGCTGGTAACGGCCACGGCTCGCTGGCGGCGGACGATCTGACGCCGGTCGCTTGGCGGCTGGGGTGGGTACGGGGCAGCCGTTTGCCTCTCCCCTCCCGCTCGCGGGAGGGGCGGCCCGCGAAGCGGGGGCGGGGTACAGGAGCATCGTTTTTGGTCAGGGGCCTTCAAAGGGTCGAGGCACGGGCCGTTTGAGGAGGGGCTAACATGA
>CAYWBK010000235.1:0-9801 GCA_964455745.1 uncultured Armatimonadia bacterium | reverse complement strand
GGCCCTAACTACCGGCCACAAACCGGACGCTGAAGCATCCGGCTGAGGGGCGCTTTGCGCCGGGCGTCCTGCGGACGCAACGGCAACGGCTTACCCGAGCAGTCGGCTACCCCCCTCGCCAGGACCAGTTCCTGGCATCTACCCACACACATTGAGGAAGAGCCCCTGCAAGCCCCCCTTTTCCAGCCGAATCTTCTCGCTGAAAGTGACTCGCATGGTTGGCAGCGCGGCAGAGGATGATGGAGCTGGGGGGATAGGCCTACCGATTCTTGAGGGTGTTGGCAACCTCAATCGTCCTGTGACACGACGGGCACTCCAGGGTGTATGATACCCGACCGCACCTTTCGCACTCTATGTGGGGCTGCCCTATCTGCGGCGTCGCGCGCCGAAGATGGAGAGCCTGCATGAGGCGGACCGTGGGTCGACTGCGCCCTGCTAACCTCATGGCCGGTCGCCCGCAGCTTGGGCACTCGCCCAGCGCGATTTTGGAGCCACACTCGGTGCACCGGACCCTCACTTCCAACGCCTCCCTCGGGGCAACTTCAGGTCCAGAAGTGCCCGTATCAGGGTACTCGGACGACTGTGACCCCTCCAACACCCACCATCATTCATTGATGTTCGCCATATCCGCGCAAATGTCCTTCACGAATCGGGTCCGAACCTGCCGCGAGTCTGAGCGTCCGGGGACCGAACACCACTCAGCAGGTATACCGGCCAGTGCGGCGAACCGTACATATCATGGATTGCCCAGAATGCGGGAACGAACTGGAGCGCCCCGACGTGCCGTGTCCACATTGTGCGCCGGAGGCGGGTGCGGTGATGGCTGATGAGCCGCAGACAACCGTGCCGCTGTCCACAGATGAGAGCCCCGCAGTTCCCGCTGATCGGCAAGTGCCGCAAGTCTCCACCTCCGGCGGGCACGGACCTCGCGTGAAGTGCCCCCACTGCGGGGTACAGATCACTTTCACCGGGTGCATGTACTGCAGCCTCGGAGACGAGTTGGCCGTGATGATCCCCGGAAGTCGGCTGCTCAACCTTGCGCGGCGCTTCGGGCTTGCAAAGCCGCCGCTGCGGCGCAGAGAAAGAGCCCATGTCGAGTGCCTACGCTGCGGATGGATCGCCTACCGCGCCACCTGCCCCGATTGCAGCGCCACGTTCCTGGTTGACAGCGCCGTGAGACGCCGGCGAAGGAAATAGCGCGCGATATGTCTCGGTTCAGGCGGTTCCCTCGCCGCTCTGCGAGCGAGACCTGACGTCCCGCGCTGTCTGCCCACATGACCCATCAAGCGGAGTGTGTCACGAATGCCCAAGCTGCTTCTTGCATTGAGCCTTCTCGCCGTTTCCCCTCTCGCATTCGCTCAGCCGGTGCCGGGGTTCACATACCCGGACACCGACACAGCCCGGCGCTTCTGGCAGCCGCAGTTCGGCAGCCAGCCCGTGCGGGTCGAGAAGCTGCCCGATGGCAGCGCCTGCATCGCCCTCGATGCGGAGTTCAAGGCCGCCGGCGAACGAGTCTGCTGGGACTGGTTCGCGCCGCTCGACTTGTCGCAGGCAGGCAGCATCATCTTCGATGCCTCGACGACGAACGCGGGTCTGGCGGACTTGGTCGGCATCTACTGCGGCACCCCGAACGGCTGGTATGCCTCGATTGAGCGCGGTTTGCCCGACGCCTGGGGTCCTGTGGTCCGAGGCTTGGAATCGTTCGGCACGGAGGGCGCCCCGGACGGGTGGGGCAAGGTCACGGTGTTCCGCTTTTCGGTCTGGGGCGCAGGCCCGGGGAAGGCTACGTTCCGCCTGAGGAGGCTTCGCATTGTGGCGCGCGATCCGCACGCGAATTACATCCGTAACGGCAGCTTCGAGGCGCCGGGCGTCGGCGTCCCGTATGCCTGGGGCAGCGGACACTGGGGCATCGGCAACCTCCCGTGGGCCGCAGACATGGACCTGTGGCGGAAGCACTTCCACCTCGACCCGACTATCGCCCATGACGGCAAGACCAGCCTGTGCCTCGACAACACGGGCGATCTCCCGCTGCTGCGTGCGGTGTCGGCCTGCATCACGCTTCCCAAGACGACGGTGGGCACATACATTCTGTCGGCCTGGCTGAAGTCCGACCAGGCGGCGCTGCCGGTATCGGTCGATTGCGGCGGCAAAGGCATGACCGCCAATGTGGGGGCCGAGTGGCAGCAGGTGGCGCTGAAAGGCCTCCCGCCACAGAACGACACAGCGGTCGCCATCGCGCCGACGAGCAAGGGCAAGCTGTGGATCGACGCGGTGCAAATTCAGCCCGGCGACCAGCCGACCGCAGAGTTCCACCCGAATGACGGCGACGAGGCCCTCATCGCGCGGGAGAAGCTCGTGGACTGGTCGCCGCCACGGCGCACAGCCGAGGTCGCCGCAGGCCGGAGCATCACCGGGCCGCTGCAGGCCGCGAAGGTGTCCATCGACGCGGACGGGCGCTTCCTGCTCGACGGCAAGCCGTACATCCAGCACTCATTAGGTCTGGAGTTCATCACGGACCTCGGGATGATCGACGTTGTCGCGAAGTTAGGCTTCCACGACATCTGCATCGAGATCAACCCAAGCATCACCACCGATAAACTGCGCAGCTACTTCGACCGCTGCGCCCAGGTCGGCCTGCGCGTGATCCCCTGGCTCGACGGCGCCATCCCGCGCGAGCGCTTCATCGAGCACATCAAGGCGCTGAAAGACCACCCCGCGCTTCTGACCTGGTACGTGATCGACGAGCCGAATGGGGAGGAGGGGCTCAAAGAGGCGAACGCGCGGTATGAACTCGCCAAGGAGCTGGACCCCGGGCACCCCGCGCTCATCAACTACCTGTCGAACAAGCTTGAGGGCCATAGGGGCGACATTTACTCGACGGATGTGTATCCGATCCCGCACGGCGCCCCGACCGACGCCATCAACTCGGTCGCGCGGATGAAGGCCGCCGCCGAGAAGCAGCACAAGCCCGTCTGGATGTGGCTACAGGGCACCGGGTACGCCTACTGGATGGACCGCGAGCCCTCGCCGCGCGAGCTTTCGTGCATGGTATACGGCTCGCTCATCGCCGGCGCGCGGGGCATTTACTGGTTCGCGCAGATCCCGCGCACAAAGCAGTGCCTCGACGAGATGCGGGCGATGTGCGTGGAGATCGACGCGCTCACGCCGGCGCTGAGCAGCCTGCAGCAGGCCCCGCCGGTGACTTGCGACCAGCAGGGTATCATGTGTAAGGCCTTCGTCAGTGAGGGCAAGCTGTGGGTTCTCGCGGTGAACACGCAGAGCACCGCGAAATCAGCGCGCTTGACCGTGCCGGGGGCCAAAGGCCAGGCGGAGGTCGTCTTCGAGGGGCGGAGGGTCCCGGTGACGAACTCCGTCCTGCAAGACCGCTTCGGCTCGTATGAGAGGCATGTGTATCGGGTGGGGGCACCGTAGCGGAGGGCCAACAAGGCTACTGTGGCCGCGCCAGTTCTCTGGCCGCGACATAGTAAGGTTGTCGTGGCCGCGACAATCCTGTCGCGGATTCCCCCGGTGGCGTTCATCCCCGACAAGATTGTCGGGGCCACTGTGCAAGAGGGGGGCACTGTGCACAGAGGGCACTATTCGAGGAGGCCCACTGCCCAAACGGGCCCACGGTCAACATTCTACTGCTCGGCCTATCGAAAGGAACCGCCATGCGCCTGCATTTCCTCGGAGCCGCCCATACTGTCACCGGGTCGCAGTTCCTCCTGCAGCTTCAGGAGGACTGGTATCTCATCGACTGCGGCATGTACCAGGGCAGCGGCCATCTGCGCGATCAAAACCGCCTCGATTTCCACTTCGACCCGACGCGCCTGAAGGGAATGTTGCTCACTCACGCCCACATCGACCACTCGGGGCTGATCCCGCGGCTGTGCAAGCAAGGTTTCTGCGGGCACATCTTCACCACTGGGGCAACGACCGATCTTTGCGGGGCGATGCTTCTGGACAGCGCCCACATCCAGGAGGAAGACGCGAAGTTCGACTTCAAGAAGTGGCAGCGCTCGGACCGGCGCACCCCGCCCCCGATGCCGCTTTATACCCAGAAGGACGCGGAGAAGAGCCTGCGCGGATTCGTGCCGGTCGAGTACGACAAGGTGGTCGAGATCGGGCCGAACATTAAGGTGCGCTGGCGCGATGCCGGGCACATCCTCGGTGCGGCGTCCCTTGAGGTCTGGGCTACCGAGGGCGGCCAGGAGCGCAAGATCGTCTTCTCCGGCGACATCGGCAATCTCGAGACCCCGTTCCTGGAAAACCCGACCAGCCCTGACGCGGCGGACTTCGTGCTGATCGAGACGACCTACGGCGACCGCCTGCACGAGCCGCGCGAGCAGATGAGCGGACGGCTGGCGGAGATCCTGCAGCGCGCCTACCGCACGCAGGGGCATGTCATCATCCCCACCTTCGCCGTCGGCCGTACCCAGGAAGTCCTCTACGCTATGCGCGATCTGCACGACAAAGGCAAACTGCCGAAGATGCCTGTCTTCGTCGACAGCCCATTGGCCACCGAGGCGACGCGCATCACGCTCGAGCACCCCGAGTGCTACAATACCGAGACCCGGCGCGTCCTGTCCTCCGGCGAAAACCCGTTCACCTTCCCCGGCCTGGAGTTCACCGAAAGCGTTCAGGAGTCGATGGCGCTCAACGATCGGCGCGGGCCGATGGTCATCCTGTCAGCCGCCGGGATGTGCAACGCCGGGCGGATCAGGCACCACCTGCGCAATCACATCGGCCACGGGAACGACATCGTCGTCTTCGTCGGCTATCAGGCGTACGGAACCTTGGGTCGGGAGATCGAGGAGGGGGCGCAGTATATCGAGTTGTTCGGCGAGAAACACAAAGTCAGGGCGCGGATCGAGATTCTGGAGGGCTTCTCCGCACACGCGGACCAGAAGGGGCTATTGAACTGGCTGGATAAGGTGAAGGGCACGAAGGCCGTCTTCTGCCTGCACGGCGAGCAGACTGCGACCCACGCCTTCGCCGATCTCGCCCGCGAGCAGCTCGACCGTACCGTCACCGTTCCGGACATTTACGACGCCGTCGATTTGCTCAACGACGCGAGCATGAGCGAGTACATCGCCTTCCGCGCGGAGCAAGACGAGATACAACTTCGAGCAGCGAGGACGACGGGTGAAGAGGCGCTGGGGGATCAGGAGTAGGGGCTGGATGCTGGATGCTGGATACTGGATACTGGATACTGGATACTGGATACTGGATACTGGGTACTGGGTACTGGGTACTGGGTACGGCGGTGTTGCACCCCGGAGGGGTGCTGGATGTTAGCCGGGGGCGCAAGCCCCCGGAACTGGGTGCCCCCCACCTATCCCAGCCCCGAAGGGGCGGCACTGCCCACGGCCCGCGTACCCACTCTCCTGTCTCCGCCTCGCAATCACCGCCTCCCCACAGCCGCCTGCCGGTGCGCCAGATAGGCTGTCAGCGCCCGGTCGAAGGGCTGCGAGGTGTCCATCAGCGCGTAGTCGATGCTCCGATGCCGGCATCCGTCCTGCAACTCGACCAGGAACCCTCGTAGCGCCGCAAGATACTCCCCGCGCACCTCTCCGCCATCGGATAGCATCCGCTCTCCGCTCTCGATGTCCTGGAAAAGCGTCGGGCCACGGAAGTCGAAGCGCAGTTCGCCGGGGTCCATCACGTGCAGCACGAGCACGTCATGTCCCCGGTGACGGAAATAGCCCAGCGCCCGCAGCACCGACTCCGGCTCGTCGAGCAGGTCCGAGACCAGCACGATCACGCCCCGCCGCGTCACCGTCGCCGCGATCTGCTCGAGAACGGTGGCAATGTTCGTCTCCCCACCCGGCGTCACACCGTCCAGCGTGTCGAAAAGCCGCTGCAGATGCGCGCGCTTGGTGAGGGCGGGGAGACGCTCGCGCACTTGCAAATCAAAGGTCACGAGGCCCGCCGCATCCCGTTGCCGGACCGCCAGATACGCCAGGCCCGCGCACAGGCTGCGGGCGTAGTCGAGCTTCGTGAGCGCGCCCGTGGCGAAGTCCATCGAGCGGCTCGCATCCAGCAACAAATGCACGCTCAGGTTCGTCTCCGCGTCGTATTCCTTGATGAAGAAGCGGTCCGTTCGGGCGTAGACTTTCCAGTCGAGGTGACGCAACTCGTCGCCATGCGAATACTCGCGATGATCCGCGAACTCGACACTCGCCCCCCGATATGGGCTGCGGTGCTGGCCCGAGTAGTGCCCCTCGACGATGGCGCGGGCACGCAACTCCATCGAGTTGAGCTTGGCAATGGCGGCTGGAGTGAGTGCTTCGCGAACGGTAAGTGGCATGGTTAGTACAAAAAGGTAACACGTCGGGTCACGGCGAAAAGAGAGGAAACGCCGTAGCGGTAATTCGCGGCCACCGATAGCCTCCCCTGCATGGTGGGCTCTTCCTCAATGTGTGGGTAGCCTGACAGTGGCTGAACAGACCACCTCAGACACATGGTCGTTATCCGTGCCGTCGCGTCCGCAGGACGCCTGGCCCCGCCGCAGGCGGGGACCCTCAGCCGGACGCTTCAGCGTCCGGGATCAGTCGCGCCCCATCTCATCCCGTCCGCAGGACGGGTGGCCGAAGGCCCGATCAGCCCGCGTACCCAACGGCTCCGGGCGGCTTGCGCCGCCATGCGTCCGCGGACGCAGAGAGAGCGAGGACCTTGCTATCCGGGCGCTGAAGCGCCCGGCTGAGGGGCGCTTCGCGCCAGGCGTCCTGCGGACGCGACGGCAACGGCTTACCCACAGCAGTCGGCTACCGCCGTCGCCAAGACCAGTTCATGGCATCTACCCATACACATTGAGGAAGAGCCTTCAATGGCGGGTCACCATAAATGAGATCGGCAAGCTCGTCGCGAGAATTCGGACTGAACGAACCATTGGCCAGTTCCGGCAGCCTATCTTCGCTGAAAGAGGAACACGACGGTGAACTCACACAATGGTAACAGGCGGTGGCGGGATTGGGGGCCGAAACGGATCCCGGACACGGAGGCCGAGCGCGCCGACCGTCTATCGCTGGCAGGGCTGCACGGCTCGGTGGAACTCCTTCCGCCGGAATCCAGCTTCTGGCGGCAACTTCGGCGGTTTGTCGGGCCGGCAATACTTGTAAGCGTCGGCTACATGGACCCCGGAAACTGGGGCACCGACCTGCAAGGGGGCGCGCAGTTCAAGTACGGGCTGCTTTGGGTGGTTGCGCTCGCGAGCCTGATGGCGATTTTCCTGCAGCTCATCGCCGCGCGCCTCGGGGTCGTCACCGGAAAGGACCTCGCGCAGTGCTGCCGAGACTGGTACCCCAGGTGGACACGCTATCCCAACTGGCTGCTGAGCGAAGTGGCCATTGCTGCCACCGATCTGGCGGAGGCGCTGGGCAGCGCCGTCGCGCTGAACCTTCTCTTCCACATTCCCCTGCTGTGGGCAATCGTCATCACGGCCTTCGACGTAGTCGTGCTCTTGATGTTGCGCGGCGTTGGCATGCGCACGTTAGAGTCCATCGTCGTCGTACTGATCTTGACGATCGCCGCGTGCTACTTCATCGAGATTTTCGTGCTGCCGCAGACGCGGCCCTCGTTTCTGGAAATGGGCCGTAGTCTCATCGCCCCCAACATTCGCCAGCCCGGGGTGATGTTTGTTGCCATCGGCATTATCGGGGCGACGGTGATGCCCCACAATCTTTACCTGCATTCAGCGCTCGTACAGACGCGCAAGTTGCAGAAGGACGATGATTCCGTTGGCAGAGCCATCAAGTTCAACACCATCGACACCTCAGTCTCGCTGTCGATAGCCTTCCTGATCAACGCGGCGATACTCGTGCTGGCCGCCATCGTGTTTTTCGGCAAGGAAAGCGTCCAGGTTCCTAGCGGGGGCCTGATCGCCCTCGGCCCCGACAGCGACTGGATTCGGGTCGCATATCTGACCCTCGCCCCACTGGTGGGCACATCAATCGCCAGCACTTTGTTCGCTGTGGGCCTCCTTGCCAGCGGTCAAAGCAGCACGATCACAGGTACCCTGGCCGGACAGGTGGTGATGGAAGGCTTCATGCAGTGGCGGATGCTGCCGTGGGTGCGCCGGCTGGTCACGCGGCTCGTCGCCGTGGTCCCGGCCATCATCATCGTTGGCGTGCGCGGCGACAGCAGCATCACCAATCTCCTGACACTAAGCCAGGTCGTGCTGGCGTTGCAGCTTCCCTTCGCGATGCTTCCGTTGCTTTTGTTCGCGACAAGCCACAAGCGCATGGGCAAATGGAAACTCGGCCGGTCTTTACTCATCGCAGGATGGGGGAGCGCGATCGTGATCACCGCGCTCGACATCTACGGTCTGCCCGATGCGATGAGGTCCGCGTGGCAAGTCATCATGGGTGGTTAGGGCACTTTCAGTATGCCTGCAAGGTGAAAGCAATGTACAAGACGATTCTTGTCACTCTGGATACCACACCCAGTGACCGGGCTATAATAGAGCACATCAAGCAATTGGCTAAGTTGCTGCACAGCAGGATCGTGCTTTTGCACGTTGCAGACGGATGGGCCGCCAGGGTGTTCGGACCGGATGCGATCAGTTCGGAGGTATCCAGCGACGAGGTGTACCTGCAGCAAATCGTGTCGGAGTTCGAGGCGGAGGGGATCGAAGCCGAAGCTCAAATGGCGTATGGCGACCCGGCCACGGAGATCGCGCGCTGGGTGGAGGAGAATGAGTGCGACCTGGTGGCCATGAGCACGCACGGCCACGGGTTCATCGCCGACATCTTTCTCGGGAACACGGCCAGCCCCGTGCAACATCGCATCAATGTTCCCGTGCTACTGCTTCGGGCAAGTTATCGCTCGTGACACGCGTCCCCAGGCGCGCTGCGACAAAGTCTCTCATCAGCCAGGCGGGGTTGACCATCCCGCGTCCCCACGGCACATGCGCAGACAATCAGCAGAACAAAAATTGGAGGCGGCAACGGGAGTCGAACCCGTGAATGACGGTTTTGCAGACCGTTGCCTTAGCCACTTGGCTATGCCGCCTCCACACCTGCGCCGATGACCCGAAGGTCTCTCGCACAGGACCTGCGCTCGGGCGCGAGCGTCCGGATAACGCAGGGGAAATATGAAAGCGAGCCGGGCGATGTGATCTGCCCGGCCCACTGCTTGTCAATGGAGCGGAAGACGAGACTCGAACTCGCGACCTTCTCCTTGGCAAGGAGGCGCTCTACCAGCTGAGCTACTTCCGCGTCTGGTACGTCCCGACTACGCCGCCGTGCCATCAGCGACGCAAGTTGCCGCTACGGCGGCACAGACCACTAAGTCGGCATGATTATAGCAAGTGCGCGCCGACCGCGCAACCGTGTTTTCATTGGAGCGGGAGACCGGACTCGAACCGGCGACACCTAGCTTGGGAAGCTAGTGCTCTACCAACTGAGCTACACCCGCTCGTGCACTGCGTATGGTGGGCGGCACAGGACTCGAACCTGTGACATCTTCTGCGTGAGAGAAGCGCTCTACCAACTGAGCTAGCCGCCCGGCCCCGGCCTGCTGCAGCGCGCCCTGCCGCCGGCTCGCAAGGAACCCGGCATCGCGCTGCTTTTCGTCTGCCCGGCGAGGACTGTGAAGGTTCAAATGGTGCCGAGGGCGGGACTCGAACCCGCACGAACCAAAAGGTCACTAGCCCCTCAAGCTAGCGTGTCTGCCAATTCCACCACCTCGGCAACGTGCGTCAGATTATAGCAACGCCATAGGGTCGCGTCAAGTTCCGCAAGCCTTTGGGGTGCGTTCGCCAGTTGTAGGTAGAGACGAAAAGAGCTACCCTCCAGGTAT
>CAYWBK010000234.1:0-9806 GCA_964455745.1 uncultured Armatimonadia bacterium | reverse complement strand
CTTGAGACCAATTCGCGGCCCCCAGGTGCGAAGATGTGGGTAAAGCATAGCCACTTGTGGAGAGGGGGTCGGGGGGTGAGGTTGCCGTCCGCCCGCAGGTCTCCCCCGCCTCTCCGTCGAATACCGCCCCTCATGAGAACCCCTATCCTCTTCACCGCTTTGCTCCTCACCTCGGTCGTTTTCGCAGCCGACCCGCTGTACAAGAATCCACAGGCCCCGATTGAGGCCCGTATCAACGACCTTCTCTCCCGCATGACTCTGGAGGAGAAGGTCGCCCAGCTTGGCGGCGATCAGACCGCGATGTCCACCCCGCGCAATGACCGCCTCGGCATCCCGCAGCTTCTGATGTCCGACGGCCCCCTTGCCGTCCGCTGGGACAAGAGCACCGTCTTCCCCGGCGGTCTCGCGATGGCCGCGAGCTGGGATGTCGATCTCGTCACCCGCATCGGCGCGGCCTTGGGGCGCGAGTTCCGCGGCAAAGGCCGCTACATCGCCCTCGGCCCGTGCATCAACCTCATGCGCGACCCCCGCGGTGGCCGCAGCTTCGAGGGCATGGGCGAAGACCCTTATCTCATCGGCCGCCTCGCGACGGCTTACGTTCTCGGCATGCAAAGCGAGAAGTGCGTGTCCGTCGTCAAGCACTACGCCTGCAATAACCAGGAGGACGGGCGCGGGGAGAATGACGTTCACGTCGACGAGCGCACCCTCCGCGAGGTCTATCTCCCCCACTTCCGCGCGGTCGTCCGCGACGGGCACGCGCTCGGCATCATGGCCGCCTACAACAAGGTCAATGGCGAGCACTGCGCCGAGAATACGCATCTCCTCCGCGACATCCTCAAGGATGACTGGGGCTTCGAGGGCTTCGTCGTCTCCGACTGGGGCGCGTGTCATTCCACAGTCGAGTCGATCAACGGCGGCCTCGATTGCGAGATGCCCACCGCATCCTTCTATGACAATCGGCTCGTCGCGGCGGTGAAAGCGGGCAAGGTCAAGGAAGCCACGATCGACGACTCGGTCCGCCGCATCCTGCGCCTGAAGTTCTGGTCCGGCGAGTTCGATCGTCCCGTCAAACCCAACGAGAAGGCCGTCAACACGAAGCAGCATCAGCAGCTAGCCCTCGAGGCCGCGCGCGAGGCCATCGTCCTGCTCAAGAACGACGGCAACCTCCTGCCGCTCAATCGCGCCTCCGTCCACTCCATCGCCGTGATCGGCCCGAACGCCGCGGTGGCCCGCCCCGACGGCGGCGGCAGCGCCCAGGGCACGCCGTACTATGCCACCGACCCACTGACCTCCATCCGAAACCACGCGGCTCCGGGCACCGAGATCGTCTACGCCCAGGGCTGTCCGATGCCGAACGAGGGCACCCTCTCCCCCATCCCCTCCTCGGCCCTCGCTCCGCCTGACGCCGCCCCCGATGTGCACGGCCTGCGCGGCGAGTATTTCGCCAACCAAAACGTTCAGGGCCAGCCTGTCCTCACCCGCGTCGACCCGATTGTGGGCTTCGACTGGGGCACCGGCTCTCCGGACGCGAAAGTGCCTTCCGAGCACTTCAGCGCCCGCTGGACGGGCACTTTCACCCCGCCGACTTCCGGCGACTACCTGATCGGCACCGGCACCGACGACGGAGGCCGCCTGTGGATCGACGACAAGCTCGTCATCGACGACTGGCGCGACCACGGTTACGAGGAGCATCGCGCGAGGATGGCGCTGCAGGCCGGGCGCTCCTATAAGATACGCATGGAATACTACCAAAACACGGGCCTGGCGCTCGCGAAGCTCGTCTGGCAAGAGCCCGGCAAGCCCGTCGATACCTTCGCCGAGGCCCGCGACGCCGCCCGCAAGTGCGACGTGGCGGTGGTCGTGGTCGGCACCAGCCCCGGCATCGAAAGCGAGGGCCACGACCGCGACACCCTCGCCCTCCCCGAGGGCCAGGACGCCCTCATCAAAGCGGTGGCCGAGGCGAACCCGAAGACCATCGTGGCGATGGTCACCGGCTCGGTGTGCCTCGTGAGCCCGTGGATCAACAATGTCTCGGCGGCGGTGCAGGCGTGGTTTGACGGCCAGGAGGGCGGCACCGCCCTCGCCGACGTGCTCTTCGGCGACTACAACCCCGGCGGGAAACTCGCCGTAACGCTCCCGCGCTCCGACGAGCAGCTCCCGCCGTTCAACAACTCTTACGAGACGGTGGCCGAGGGCCGGGGCTACCGCTACTACGACGCCCAGAAGATCAACCCGGAGTTCCCCTTCGGCTACGGCCTCAGCTACACGACTTTCCGTTACGGAGCCGCGACGGTAAGCCCGCAAACCGCCTCGACCTCGACGCCGATCACAGTGAAAGTTGATGTAACAAACGCGGGCAAACGCGCTGGAGCGGAGATCGTGCAGCTCTACGTCCACGCTTCCGGCGTCGCCGCCCCGCGTCCG
This sequence comes from uncultured Armatimonadia bacterium, assembly GCA_964455745.1. Taxonomy (GTDB): domain Bacteria; phylum Armatimonadota; class Zipacnadia; order Zipacnadales; family CAYWBK01; genus CAYWBK01. The sequence goes on along the minus strand of CAYWBK010000234.1, from coordinate 7,382 downwards.
CCGCAGGAGTTGAAAGCCTTCGCCCGCCTATACCTGCAGCCCGGCGAGAAGAAGACGGCCACCCTGACAATCAAGCCCGAGGACCTCGGCTACTGGGACGTGACCGCGAGACGCTTCATAACCGAGACCGGCGCCTACGAGGTCCGGGTAGGCAGCTCCTCGCGCCACATCCGGGCGCGAGGCACGTTCACGCTGCAATAAGGCAAACGATGCCTGTAGAGACGCCCCCGCCGGGGCGTCTCTACGCCGAGGGGCGAGGTCGCCGTCGGAGGAAACCACCCATGAAACCCGTCTTCGCCGCCCTCTTGCTGTTCTCCGCCACTCTCCCGGCGCGCGCCGCCGACGGGGTCGCCGCCGTCCGCGCGAGTGACTTCATCGACTCCATCGGCGTGTGCTCGGCCGTCTCCGTCCGGGGAGAGAACCTCGCGAGCACCATCAAGGCCGCAAGCTACCTCGGGCTGCGTTGGATTCGGTCGGGCTATGAAAGCGACGTTCCCGTTGCCGACTTGATCGAGCTTCACCGCCAGACCGGCATCCGCTTCAGCTATGGCCTGATGAGCGGCGGCACGGACCTGGACAGGCTGCTCAAGGGCGCCAGGCAGTTGGCGTCAGCGGGCGCGCTGCTGGCCCTCGAGGGCAACAACGAGCCCAACAACTGGGGCATTACCTATCAGGGCGAAACCGGGGGCCGAGACAAGTCGTGGATTCCGGTGGCGAAGCTGCAAAGAGACTTGTACAGTGCCGTCAAGAGCGATCCGGTGCTGAAGGCCTACGCCGTCTGGGGCCCCTCCGAGGTCGGCGCGGAGGCGGACGACGTGGGCCTGCAGTTCCTCACCATCCCGAAAGGCGCGGGCCTTTCGATGCCCGACGGCACCAAATACGCCGACTACGCGAACTGCCACAACTATCTCAGTCACCCCGGTTGGCCGGGCCTGCATGACAACCAGACATGGGTCGCTGCCGACCCCACTTCGGCGTGCCGTGTGGACGGACTGTACGGGAACAACGGCCGGACCTGGCACAACCACTTCGCAGGCTACTCCGAGGCCGAACTGATCGCCCTGCCGAAGGTCACCACGGAGACGGGGATCACCATCGAGGGGCCATTCACCGAGGAAGTCCAGGCCCTCATGTACCTCGGCGTCTACCTCGACCAGTTCAAACGCGGCTGGCGAAACACGTCCATCTACCTGCTGCGGGACCGCTCGGACGAGGGCGGCAATCAGACCTTCGGCTTCTACACCCCGGACTACACCCCGCGCAAAGCCGCCGAGTACCTGCACAACCTCACGACGATCCTGGCCGACAAGGGCGCCCTGCGGAGGCCGGGCAAGCTGGACTATTCGGTCCCCGCCGAACCCGCAACCGTGCACGATATGCTCTTGCAAAAGAGTACGGGCGCGTTCGAGCTGGTCATCTGGGACGAGCGAGTGACGGGGACAGACGACGTGACAATACGCCTCGATGCAAAGCGCCCGACGGTGAAGATCTACGACCCCACCATGGCTCCCTCGCCGATCCAGACCCTCACCAACGTGGATTCGATCGAGCTGACCTTGAGTAACCATCCGATGGTGGTTGAGTTGCCGTGAGCGCAGTCCCGAAAGGGATGGGCGGCACGGTAGGGGTAGGTTGCCGTTCTCCCCTCTCCTGGGCGCGTCGTATGCGCGCAGGAGAGGGGCCGGGGATGAGGAGCCGCTGCCGTTTGCCTCTCCCCTCCCGGCACGGGCGGGGTAGGGCCGTTCTCCCCCTCTCCACGAGTGGAGAGGGGGCCGGGGGGTGAGGTGCCGTTCATCTCCCCCTCACCCGATCCCACATCTCCCCCATCGTCCCCTTCGCAATCGCCCACACCGCCGCCGGGCAGATCGTGTCCATCAGTATTTCTATATACCGCACATTCCCCGTGAAGATGTTCCACAAAATGCGCGTCACCACGTGCCGCTCGTCGGGCCGTAGGTGCTGCTCCTCCCACGCCACGCGGAAGTGCGCCCGCGCGAGGAACGGGATCTTGGTGACGAGGCGATTCCATCGGAAGATGATTCGCCCGCAGAGATTGTCCAGCACATACATCCTCCGGCACGGGCCGCCGAAATGCCGCCGGAGGGCGCTCGCCGATGTCCCGTGCTCCGCGATGGCTCGCGCCGCCATCTGCGCCGTAAGGAGCGCCGAGTACAGCCCGTTCTTCAGATACCGCTGCGCGCAGGCGTCTCCGACCACAACCAGCCCATCGGCACACGGATGGCGCGCGATCGACACCGGGATCATCGGCAGGCACTGGCAATACCGCCCGGCGGGGTGCCAGTCGGCGGGCATGTAGTCGCGCAGTGTTTTCGCGGGTCGGCCGCGCGTGGCGTGGGTCACCGGCATGGTCCCCGCAAGCATCTGCGTGAGATGCCCGCGCTCGGCGGCCGCTCCGACCATCGTGATGGTGACATGTCTCTTCTTGGGGGTTGCGGCGACGAACTCGATGTCCGGGTCGCCGGGGAAGAACACGTGGATGCGATCCTCGAAACGTTCAGTGATGAACTCCGGGTCCAGTGCGATCTCCGCCTGACAGGACTTCGCCAACCGAGGGGCCATATACCCAACCCCCAGTTTCTCCACAACCGACAGCAGGCTCCCATGCACGCCGCAAGCGATGACCAGCAGGTCGGCCCAAACCTCCTCGCTCGCCGCGCCGTGCCGGCCCTGGCATTGCAGAACCCACTTCGCCTCCCCGGTCGAGTCGCGCGCGATCCCTGTCACCGCCACCGCCAGGTGCTTCGCCCCTCGCGCCATCGCCTCCCCCAGCAGGAACTCATCGAACCCCATCTCATCCCCTTGAAGCCCCGCATGAGCCGGCAACCCTCGCAGCCAGTTCCCGTGCCGTTCGTCGTTCGTCGTTTCCGTTTCCCCCTCTCCGCCTGCGGAGAGGGGGGCAGGGGGGTGAGGTGCCGTTTCCCCCTCCCTACGAGGGAGGGGGAGTGTCCCGCGAAGCGGGACAAGGGGGTAGGAAGCCGTCCCCGGCGCTCTCCCTCGAAACGCCGTGTAGATCGTTGTCCCTTCCGGCGCATCCAGATCCAGCCCTGCCACCGCCGTCTCGAAGCGATACCCGTGTATCTTCCTTTGCACCACTGCTTCCGGCAGGTGCAGCCCGATCTCCCCCATTGCTTTCAGCAGCGAATCCGACAGCGCCCCGGCGCACATGCTGCACCCCGCGCGCCCGGGCATACCGAAGTCCTTGCGGTCGAGCAGCGTCAGATCGACCGCAATCCCGGCCTGTCGGCAACGGTCGAGCAGCATACAGGCGAAGAACCCGCCGGACGGTCCCGCCCCGACAACCACAACCCGACTACCGTCAGCCAACCGCGCCATCGCTCTCACCTTCGGGTTCAAGCACGATCATCGCATGAACCCCTAACCGTGGCACAACAATCTCCACCCAGTCACCCTCCTGCCGCACACTGAAGCTTTGGCCGTTTCCGTTCCCCCCTCTCCACTCGTGGAGAGGGGCCGGGGGTGAGGCGCCGTTGTCCAGGGTGAGGTTCCCGTCCATCCTCCTCCCATTGACCGCCACCCTGACATCCGTCAACTGCAGTATCCCTTTCCGACTATCGCGATACACCCCTCCTGCATAGTGGTTCAGCAGGTGCACGATGTACCGGCTGCCTTGCCGGTTCACAACCACCTCGACGCCCGCGGGCGTGGTCGCCTTCAGGAGCGGCTCGTCGATCATGAATCGCGCCAGGTTCGCTGCAAGCTGCGTCGGATACTCCCGCACATCATGCTCGTGGTGCCGGCGGTCGCGCAGCTCCGCGGTCGTGAGCGGGCAGGCGATGAACATTGCGCGTCCCTTGCCGAATCGGTTGACCGTGATCGCGGGATCGTCGGACAACTCCCGCGCCGGCGGCATGTTACGATAGGTCCGCCGCTCAGCCGTGCGAGCCGCGAACTCATACCGATAGAAGGCCAGCGCCTCCGCTCCATCGAGCCTGACAACAAACGCCTTTCCTTCAACAACCAGATCATCCGCCCCCATCCCCTCAGCAATCCCCGGATGCAGCCCTCCAATGAAGCAGGTCAGACTCTCAACTTGCTGCCATTGGCCGTCAGCCGTTGCCGTGGTCGTTCTCCCCTCTCCGCTTGCGGAGAGGGGCCGGGGGTGAGGTGCCGTTCCCCCCTCCCTACGAGGGAGGGGGGTAGGAAGCCGTTGCCGTTTCCCCCTCTCCACTTGTGGAGAGGGGGGCAGGGGGGTGAGGTCCCGTCACCCCCAGCGCCTCCTCCAACCTCTCCCCCACCTCGCCCTCCACGATCAAGCTCCCCCCTTCCTTCACATACTCGGCCACCCTCTGCGCCAGCGCCTCATCGACAGGCGTCCGGCCGTCGAGGATCACCAGCCGATACCCCGAGAGGTCCGCATCGGAGTCCACGAAGGCGAATGGGATGTCCCGCTCCATCATCACGGTATGCCACCCGCCCGGCACCGGGCACTCGGTGGTGACACCGTACTCCGAATTCGCCTGGACAATCGCTGCATCGTACACCGGCTCCGTCCCGACGAGATACTCCTCGATCCCGCGAATGTACTGCCCCACCTCCGCCACCCGAACCGCCGCCTCATCGGTGATCTTCCCGGTGTGAGTCGGCGACAGCTCCTGGCAGCAAGCGCCCCCATGCGCCACCGCGGCCATCGACTCCAGCAGCACGCGGTCGGCCCCCCGGATCGCCCATGTCCCCACGGCGGAGTACAGCCGGCAGGTGATCTCCCACGGCTTCCCCAGCGGTCGCAGCGCCCGCCCTACCGAGGAGATCATCGTGGAGGTGAAAGCCTCATGGGTCAGCACATCGCAAAGCTCATCCAGCGCCCGAACCCTCTTCCCTGTGTTGGCGGTGACGATGCAGGCCCGGTCGTTCCCTTGGGAGATCGCCTTGATCTCCTCCATCACCTGCACCACGCACTCTTGATACCACGCATTGCCCTGCGTCTCGAAGATGTCCCCGCCGGTTTCGCGCCTGTATTTCGACTGGCACGAGGGACAAAAGCAGTTCTCCCCCATCAGCGGCTCGAATACATCCATCCACAGCCCGTCCGGGTCGTAGTTGTCGCGAAGTTCCGCAAGCTGCCCGAGCAGCAGTGCCCGGTATTCCGGGTTGTTGATGCAGCAATAGGCCCCCGGCCACTGCTGCGAGCACCAGACCGATGCGGGTTGCCCGTCCCGCCCCAGCACCTGCCAGTCGGGATGTTCGTTGCCGGTCACTTCGTCGATGAAGGACGAGTAATAACACAGGACTCGCATATCGCGCCGACGCACCTCGGTCACGCATTCGCCGAGGAAGTCACGTTCAGGTTGAGCATTGGAGAATCGGGAGGGATACGCGCAGAAGCCGTCGTGGTGTTTGACGTAGAAGATGAGTGTCTGGTACCCGGCGGCTTGCATGACATCCAGCCACCGCCCCGCATCGAAATCCCCCCGCCTTTCCGAGGTCTCCCCCACCCACGGCGGCGACAGCCACGACGCATGCGCCCGCCAGAGGTCTTCGCGAAGCCAGTCCGCCGAATCGCGCAACATAAGCGCCCTCCTGTCGTGTGGCTTCCACCTTCGAGGCCAGCAGCCGCGTCGTGCCGGCCCTCGGTTCTATACGCGAGATGCGCCCCACTCGCCAGTGTCGCCTGTCGTCCCCTTCACGCGTGGCGCGGGCGTCTCGCCCGCCAGCCGTCGCCGTTGCCGTTCTCCCCCTCTCCACTTGTGGAGAGGGGGCCGGGGGGTGAGGTGCCTTACCCTCCCAACCCCTTAGCCAGCGCCTCCACATCCTTCGCCGCCGTCTGGATCGCATACTGCGCAATCGCACTCTTACTCGCCTTGATGCCGTACTCCATCATAAGCTGGTACCGCATCTGCTCGAGGGACATGGCCACCGCGTCGGTGAGGTAGATCGTGACCTGCACTTTGCCTTCCTCTGCCGCCGCAGGCCGTCGGGGAGAGGCCTCGGCTTCGTCGGGATCGGCTTGTCCGCCGAAGAAGTCGCGCGGGATCTGGGGGTTCTTAAGCACGCTTGAGCACCTCCCGGGCAAGATTGCGGTACGCGCGCGCAGCCGCACTGTCGGGGTCGGAGTACACGAGCGGCACCCCGGCCACGGTCGAGTAGTCGAACGCAACGGAACGCGGGATCAGGGAATCGAACACCAGGTCTCCGAAATGCCCGCGCACCGTGCTGACCACCTCGCGCGAGTGCCGCGTGCGCCGGTCGTGCATGGTGAGCGCCAGCCCGCACACCGTCAGCTTCGGGTTTCCGTGCGCCCTTACCGCCTCGATGGTCTCCAGGAGCTGTCGCAGCCCCTGCATCGCCAGAAACGAGCACTGCACGGGAATAAGCACCTCGGTCGCCGCGGACAGCGCATTGAGCGTCAGGAACCCCAGGCTCGGCGGTGTGTCGATCAGCACGTAATCGTAGCCCTTCAGCCCCCGCAGCCTCTCCCGTAGTCTCAGGTGCCCGTCCTCGACTCTCGCGAGTTGCACCTCGACAGCCGACAACCCGATGCCCGCCCCGATCACATCCAGTCCATCCCACCGCGTGGCGGTGATGAGTCCGCCCACGGGTTCCTTCCCGCTCAGCAAAGCATACGCCGGCGGCTCGCCGCTCGACGTTGTCAGTCCCGCATTCAGCGACAGGTTCGCCTGGGGATCGAGATCGACCAGCAGCACCCTCTGCCCCAGCCCCGCGAGCGCCGCCCCGGTATTGACCGCGCTGACAGTCTTGGCGACCCCGCCCTTTTGGTTAGCGACAGCGATCGTGCGCACTCTTGCCTCCATGATGTCTTGACTGCCTGCCACTATACCGGGCATCATTCCAACGGTCAAGCAGTCATGCACTTAAGTGTTCAATGATAGGGACTGCTTGACTGCAAAACATCATTTACGGGATGGGGCTGCTATGACCCTCCCGTCCACTCGTACCCGCCCCACGACCCGATTAGCCTCTCCCCCACCCCTCATAGCCCGTCCTGGCGCGATTCCAGGCCGATTTCGCCATAAGATCGCGACCATCAGCCCGTGGTCCACGTCCTCGCACCTGCATCTGCGCTAATGCAGTTATGACTGTTTAATGTTTTAACGTTTAATATCTATAATGTTTAGGCGTATTGAATTCTAAGATGCTTGTAGTCATAACGTCTTAACTACTAAGCTGGTCATCACAGCAACTGATCTCCAAACCTTACAACGCCAGCCTTGGCCGCGTCGAGTCCGGGGGCACCGCGCCGTCGTCGTTTTCCCTCCCTACGAGGGCGGGGACAGCCGCGCGCAGCGCGGCAGGGGTAGGAAGCCGCTTCCTGACGTCGGGTCCGTCTGCTGATTGTAGGTACGACTGCCGCAAGCGTGGCGTCAGGGAACGGCAAGAGAACA
>CAYWBK010000233.1:7472-9828 GCA_964455745.1 uncultured Armatimonadia bacterium | reverse complement strand
AGGGGTGCCCGCGCAGCGGGCGGGGTAGGAAGCCGTTGCCGTTACCCCTCCCTACCAGGGAGGGGTGCCGCCCGCAAGGGCGGCGGGGTAGGCGGCCGTTAGCCGTCCTAGCCTTGGCCCTTTTCTGCCTCGCCCCCGTTTCCGCCGACCGAACCACGGCGCGGGCACAGTTCCAGGCCGGCAATGAGGCCTACAAAGCCGGCGACTTCGCCCATGCGCGCGACGCCTACCTTCAGGCCTGGGCGGCGGGCGGAACCGGCCCCAATCTGTGCCACAATCTCGCGAACGCCTACTACAAGCTTCAGGATGCGCCGCGGGCATTGCTCTGGTATCGGCGGGCGCTGCGCCTGGCCCCGCGCGACAGGGACATCAACACGAACCTGAACCGCCTGCTGCTGGCCTTGCCGGAGACGATCCCCGACGTGCCTCCGACCTCCCTGCACGCCGCGGCGAGGTGGATGGTGGTGCGTCTCAGCCTCGGCGAGCTCTCCGCTATCGCCGCTCTGTGGCTATGGGCCCTCGTCGGGGTGATCGTCTACCACCTCCGCATACGGCGCCTTCACGGGCGGCTGCAACTGCTGCCGTGGGGGCTGGCGGCGCTCCTGCTGCTGTTCGTGATTCTCACCGGGGTGCGGTGGGAGAGAGATTACGGGGCACGCCACGCGATTGTCCTGGCCCCCGCCGTGACGTTGGTGTCCGGCCCCGGCAGTTCCTTCGACCGCGTCCTCGATGCCAGGGGCGGCCTAACCGTCACCGTCATCACCACCAGCGAGGGATGGGTGCAGGTACGCGTGCCGACCGGCGTAACGGGATGGCTCCAGAAGGGCGACGTCGAGGAGATATAGGCACGGTGTCGCGTGCAAGTCCCGGGGTGTTGTCTGCTGACTGCTCTATTATGACAAATGCGTTCCCACATACTACGACTGTCTGAGGTGACACATGGCAACCGACCGCGTACAGTGCATGAACTTCGAATTGAACAGCCAGATGTGTCCGTGCACCTACACATCCTGCGGGAACTGGGGCATCTGCTGCGAATGCATGGCGAACCACGCCGGCAACGCCGAATACCCCCTCACGACCTGTATGAGGACCCCGCGCCCGCAGGCGACTTTGGAGCTGCTCAAGGAACACGCAGACAAGTGCATCAATTTCGAGCGCAACATGGAAATCTGCGCGTGCTCGTCCACCAGTTGCAGCCGTAAAGGCACGTGCTGCGATTGCGTGCGCAATCATTGGACCGCAGATGCGACCGGGCGAACAACTTGCATGAGGTAGATGCGGCGTCCGTCGTCAGCAGCATCACCTCTGGGCCGTGTCGCCTCCAATGGACAAGGCACGGGGTGTCATGGCATCGTCCCGTCGTTTGGGACGACGCCATGACGGGGACCCCGTGTACCGTGCGACCACCACCACTCCTGCGGTGTACACCATGCGACGCTCACACTTCTTCTGGCGAACGCTGATCTCACTCCTGGGGGCCTTCGCCATCGCGTGGGCCTGGCGGGTGATGCTGTCCGCCGTAGGCCAGCCCCCTGCGCCTGCAGGTCAGGCTGCGACGCAAGCGGTAGGGCCGCAGTCGCTCGGGCCGCTGACGATGTGGGTTCCTGCGGCGCTCATCGCTGGTTGGGCGGGTTTCTGGCTGGGTGGGTGGGCGTGGCTGGTGTGGTGGCTGTTGAGCCTCAGACTGGCCTGGGGAATCGCCGCAAACGTCCTGTTGAGCGTCGGGAGCAGCGACAAGCCTCTGTCGCAAATGGACATCGCGGGTGCATGGCTGCTGGCGCTCATGCCCGTCGTAGGGGGACTGATAGGGGCGGCTCTGGGCCGGCGCGCGTTCTGGGCGGGAAGGGGGCACGGGGATCCCGGCCTACCGGGACAACCTCCGCCTCAGCAGTTCCCGCCCGAAGACGGCCCACCCGACGCCGGTGCCGACACCCCGTCAGGCCGTCGAGAAACCTTCCGCAAGCGAGACGTGTACCGGTGACCGCGGGGGAGCGCGTGGGGCGGGCGTCCTCACCCCCCAGCCGTCTGCCGTCGCCGTTGTCGTCACCGTTCCCCCCTTCCCTACGAGGGAAGGGGGGCAGGGGGGTTAGGAAGCCGTCGCCGTCATCGTCACCGTTCCCCCCTTCCCTACGAGGGAAGGGGGGCAAGGGGGGTTAGGAAGCCGTCGCCATTGTCGTTGCCGTTCCCCCCTTCCCTACGAGGGAAGGGGGGCAGGGGGGTTAGGAAGCCGTTGTCGTCGCCGTTCTCCCCTTCCCTACGAGGGAAGGGGGCAAGGGGGGTTAGGAAGCCGTCGCCGTTGTCGTTGCCGTTCCCCACTTCCCTACGAGGGAAGGGGGGCAGGGGGGTTAGGAAG
>CAYWBK010000233.1:0-7372 GCA_964455745.1 uncultured Armatimonadia bacterium | reverse complement strand
TCCCCACTTCCCTACGAGGGAAGGGGGGCAGGGGGGTTAGGAAGCCGTCGCCGTCATCGTCGCCGTTCCCCACTTCCCTACGAGGGAAGGGGGGCAGGGGGTTCGGAAGCCGTCGCCGTCGTCGTTGCCGTTCCCCACTTCCCTACGAGGGAAGGGGGGCAGGGGGGTTAGGAAGCCGTCGCCGTCGTCGTTGCCGTTCCCCACTTCCCTACGAGGGAAGGGGGGGCAGGGGGGTTAGGAAGCCGTCGTCGTTGCCGTTCCCCACTTCCCTACGAGGGAAGGGGGGCAGGGGGGTGAGGTTACGGCTGCTGGTCCTTCCGCCTCACGGTGTATCCGACCTTGACCTCCTGCCCGGCCGCAACCGGCACGCGGAACTCGATCTGATCCGCCGCGGTCTTGATGAAAGGCAACGAGCTTTTCAGCATCTCCCAGGCGCCGGGAATGTTGTCGCGCAGCACCAGCGTTACATCGCTCCCCCGGCGGTTCTTAACGGCAAGTGTGTACTCTTCGTCGAGGTCGAAAAGCGCCAGCTTCTTGAGGACATCGTTCTTGATGTTGACCTGCGTGCCGCTGACCCGGCTCTTCGCGACCGTCAGCTCGGGCACGCCGGTGACACGAAACTCGAGCTTCTCCCCGGCCGGAGTGTACGGGAGGTCGGCCTCACCGATCTGCGTGAACACACCGGCCGCGTCCGCTCCCTGGACGCGCACGTGCCCGGCGAGGATCGGCTTGTCGCGCCGCTCGACCTCAGGCCCGCGCAGGTGCGTCAATATAGCGAACACCCCGTCGCCGTACCGGGGCACATCATACACATAGCTGAGCGAGAACGGCAGCTTCTGGAGCTTGAACAGCGGGAACTGTGTCGTCTGCCCCAGGTCGAGCGAGGCCGTGAGCCGCGAGCCGTCCGGCAGCCGGAACGCGGCCCCGGAAAGCGGCTTTTTGCTGCCGTTGGTGAGCGTGAGATCGGCCTGCAGGTCGAGAACAGACCCGGCGGGATCGACCGTGGCGGTGTAGTCCACCCGCCATGCGATCCCCTTGAGGTAGTGTCCCAGGCGCACGCGGACCTCGGCGTCCTTCGCGGCGTCGATGATCCAGGTCACATTGCGCGGCACTGCGGGGTCCTGCGTGCGACCGATGACGCTCACTCCTTCCGGCGCGCCGACAAGCTCGAACCGAATGCTGTCAAAGTCCACGTCCCCGGCGGCGAACGGGTACGTCAGCCGCGTCTCGCCCTGGGGCAACTTGACGGTGAAGGTCTGCCAGAGCCATGCGTCGGCGCCGGGCTGCAACCAAAGATGGGTCGCGGGGACGGGCATCGGCGCGGCCACCTGGATCGTCCCGGCAGCGGCGGGCAGGGCTGACACGACGAATGCCACAAGGAACGTCTGCCAAGCGCGCATAGGAATGCCTCTCTAGGCGGGGTTTGTTCTATAGCGGCGGTTTTCCATATAGGGAAGGTGAAGTCCTCCTGGGAAGCAAAGTGAACGACAACCTCACCCCCTGCCCTTCGCCACACAGTGAGGGACAAACGGCTGACGGCGACCTCACCCCCTGCCCCCTCTCCACCGTAGCGCGCAGCGCGCGCTCAGGAGAGGGGGAGACGGCTAACGGCGACCTCACCCCCTGCCCCCTCTCCACAAGTGGAGAGGGGGAGACGGCTAACGGCGAACGGCCTTTCCCGTTGCAATATGGGATGGTCTGTGCATCTCTCCCCCACCTCCAGCGGACGGCGGAGTACGGCCTGCAGCGCGCGGAACTGGTGCTGATCTCTGCCGAAGAGGCTCCGCAGGTGTGGGAGTACCTCCGTGAGCGCGAGATCGTCGTCGGCCTGCACTCTCCCGGCATCCGCCCCGAAGATTTCCCCTTCCGCCCGCTCCTCGCCGCACTGGTGGACCCCGACGCCGAGCGCCGCGAGCAGAGCCTGTCGCTGTGGGAGACGGACCTGCGGCGGGCGCGCGAGGTCGGAGCCCGATATGTGGTGGCGCATATCCAAAGACCAGTGGCACTCTTGGGCGAGACGCTGCCGGATGACTTCGACGAGCGTCGGAGCCTGCAAGTCGGCATCGAGATGGCCCAACGGCTCGCGGAGCTGTCCGAACGCTATGCGGTGCCTGTGCACATCGAGAACAGCATCGCAAATCCGGCCTTCTATCGACTCGAGTCCTATATGGCGATGCTGCAGGCGGCGCCTGCACTATATGTATGCCTCGATATTGGGCACCTGTTCCTCGATGCGCGCAAGTACGGTTTCGACCCGGTGGAGTTCGCGACAGAGATCGCCCCGCACGTGGCCGAGTTCCACGTCTACGGCAATACTGTGGACGTTGAGTTCGATTTCGTGGAATTGCGCGAGCAGCAGCGGTTGAAGAAGCACCCGCCGCACCCCTCGCAGAAGGTGTCCGAGGGCTGGCTGGACAATGAGGCGATCCTACGAACCGTCCTGGAGCGCCAGCCGGACGCCCTGGTGACGTTCGAGGTCCACTATGGGATGGACGTGGACCGCGAGGTCACTCGCGAGGGCCTGGAGTGGATCGAGAAGGTGTGCACCGAGGCGCGAGGCACGTCGGCAGAGGCATGCTCGCACCATCTTTGGAGGCATACTGCGCCCTGCCGCTCAGCTTGACAGGCCCCCGGTGCTCTGCTATACATCCATAAGGACGTGCCGACGATAACAGGCGACTGTAGAGACTGTCCTGATTATCCCGGGAAACATGCCCAAGAGATGAAAGAGAAATGCAATGGAATGTTGACGCCGAGCAGCGACGACAAGAAAAACAGCCTGGCTCGATTCAATAAGCTCACCTGTCTGGAGAGCTGCCCGGACCTCGTGCCTGAGATCTGCGGCATCGTAGCTACGGTATATACGGCATTTGTGTCGAACAGACCCACTGCCTCAAGGGCGTCGGTGAAGGGAAGTACAGCCTGGTCATGCGAGAGCTACTAGGCTCCTGGGGGTAGGGGGAGATGACTGATGACGGCGTGTGAACGCGAGCAGCTCGTAGCGGCCTTGGGTAGCACGCATCCGGCGGAACGAGCGCAAGCAGCGCTCCGAGCGGCAGCGGCGGGTCCGGACGATGTTAACTGGCTAATGCAGCACTACGGCATACGCGACATGGGAGAGGAGGTAGCCGACAGCTTCCGTGCCCAGTGCCTCACAAGCCTGCCGACCGCTCCTCAACAGCGGGCGGCCCTGCTGGTGCTCCTCCGATGCTGGATGCAGGGAGTCCTCGTGGAAGTGCTCGATGACCTCCTCGATGAGGCCACTCTCATCGTGCTGCTATCATGGGCGAGCCGGGAAGATCTAGATTACGATGTCGTCCGCCTTCTCTGCATGTCACCCGACAGCTTGCCTGCCCTGCTCGAGTGGCTGGCTGGTCAGAACGCAGGTCACGCCGACGCCCTGATGCCTATCCTTCGGAGTTGGCCGAGTACCAGGGGGAGAGCCGTGCTTCAGCGGCTCTCGCGTGAGCACTGCAAGCCGGAGATCAGGCTTCTCGCGCTAGAAGGCCTGCATTCGTCTGAATGGCGCCCGACCGCGGCCGAGAGAGACCTACTTCACGCGCTTGTGGCAGACCAGGACATTCGGGTTCGGCTCGCAGCGCTTCAGGTCCTGGGGGAGAAGGAGGATGACGCAATCGCCCGGATAGCCGACATCGCATGGTCGTCTGAGGATGAAGCCGGCCTGCTAGCAATAAGAGCACTGGGTGGGCCGGCAGAGTCGAACGTGAACGCCGTAGCGTCGCTCGAGGCCTTCTGGCGACAGAACCCGCTCAAGACACAGCACGATCTGGCTCTCGCCGAGAGCGCGCTCGAAGAGTTACTTGACTCGTCTCACGAGGAGGCGGGAAGGTCCGTTGTTAGGGCTCTCAAGGAAGGTGGTCCCGCCATACAGTCGATCGTCCGAGCGCTCTGTTCGCGTTGGCTGAATGCGGATTCGGACACAGATTGTATCAAGAAGATACTCGGCAGCCCAGAGAAGTGAGAATATGCCCAGCATACAGGACTTCGCGACCATCGTGTCGGCTCTGGGAGAGCCATACGTGCACGGCAGCGATTACGCCGTCTACAATGAGGACTGTCTGCGTGGCCTTCGGCGCGTGCCTGCCGCGTGCGTCGACCTCACGGTCACCAGTCCGCCGTACAACATCGGCAAGGAATACGAGAGGCCACTTCCACTCGACGAATACATCGCATGGACGACCACGTGGTTAGCAGAGGTGCATAGGGTTACGAAACCGCATGGGGCGTTGTGTCTGAATCTCGGCTACGTTTCCGTGCCGGGACGGGGACACGCCGTGCCATTGCCGTACCTGCTGTGGGACCGTATCCCGTTCTTCATCGTGCAGGAGATCGTGTGGAACTACGAGGCGGGTGTGGCCGCACGCAGGCGTCTATCGCCCCGCAACGAGAAGATATTGTGGTGCGTGAAGGACGAGAACAGCTACACGTTCAATCTTGACGACATCCGCGACCCGGACGTGAAGTATCCGCACCAGAAGAAGAATGGCAAGCTCCGCTGCAACACCATTGGCAAGAACCCCTCCGACGTATGGCGCATTGCGAAGGTCACGTCGGGGACACACCGCGCGTCGGCGGAGCGCACGCCGCATCCGGCGCAGTTCCCGGTAGACCTTGTGGAGCGGATGGTCAAAGGCTTCTCCAACCCAGGCGACATCGTCCTGGACCCGTTCATGGGATCGGGGAGTACCGCTGAGGCTTGCATGAGGAGCGGACGATGCGCCATTGGCTTTGAGCTTGACGGGGACTATTGCCGCCACGCCGGCGTGAGGCTTGCGGGAGTGGAAGACGATCGTAGGCGGCTCATCGACGTGCCCGCGATGAGAGAATCAGAAGTCAGCGGCAGAGGAGCAGTTCAGCGCAGCCTGGCGGACAGCTTCGAGGCGCTCGGGCAGAGGACCTGAATATTGCTGCAGTTCACGAATGGTCAGGATGCCAAAAGCGCGGAGTTCGGACTCTGTTTTCGAGCCGACACCCGTTAGGAGCCGCGCCGGGGCATCCATCTGGTATTCGCCAGAGATCGCCAACAGTTTGTATCTGTAGACACTGTCCTCCAGACCCGCCATCTGCCCACTCGGGGCTTTCTGCGGCCGCCAGTCAGTGTTGTCCACCCACCCGAACCGAACCAGGAATAGGTTGCTCTGGAAGAAGTTGGCAGTGATGTAATACCCGGACTTCTCCTTTTTCGCCCGCGCTGCGTTCTGGAGTTCCTGTCCATAGCTGCGGTTGCCAAAGACGCGCATTCCAAGCTGACCGGAGCACTTCACCTCCACGGAATAGCGTGGATCCGGCGCGAACACCAAGTCCTTATCCTCCGCAGCCGACCCGCCGCGCCAATCACCGGGAAATCGACCCACGAGTTCGCGAGCCATGAGGGTTTCGAGAAGGTAGCCCGTGACTATCGCAGGTGGATGAAGCTCGCGGAGCGGTACCTGCGTGGGCGGCTTACCCACCACAGTCGCCCACAGGGCGTCCCAAGCGGACATCACGATGTCCAGGACATCGACCGCTTTCAGAGGGTGCTCGTCAAGCAGGCGTTCAGTAACCTTTAGCCATCGAGGTCCCGGTTGCCCGGTATAGGGAGAGGCCGAGCTTCTGCTGCCCATGCGGCGAACAACTCCTGTGGTGCGACGCCCAGCGCTTCTGCAATGCGCAGGATGTTGCGCAGAGCGACGTTACGCTCTCCACGCTCGACGGCACCAATGTAGGTGCGGTGGAGTCCCGTGGCGTCCGCCAGAGCCTCCTGACTGAGCCCTCGATCGTGACGAAGTGCCCGAATTCGCTCACCGAACCTGATTAATAGTGGGTCTTTCACATGCCGCATGGTAGGTAACGACTGCCACACAGTCCACAGTCTATAAGTAGCATCACCGGCTCGTTGGCGCCGTGAGAGAAAGGAAGACCCGATGCACCCTGACGAAGCCCAGCGCCTCTTCGCCCTCGATGACACCCTCCGGGCCGAGGCCGACCGTGTCCTGGAGGCGTCGGGCATCGGCGCGATCCTGGCTGAGGAGGGCTATGTGCCTGTTGGCAGCCGCGTCATGCGGACGATGACCTGGCGCGACATGGATTTCGAGTGCTACGACCCGAACCCCGACTGGAACCGTCACTGGGACGTCGGCACTCGACTTGCGCGAACCGGCTGGTGTTGTCGGCTGCAGGGTATCGACGTGTACCGTGAGCAGTGGATGGACTATGGCTACTACTGGGGCGTGCGGGTGGTCGATCCGGCGCAGAGGTCCGCACCCCCGGGCGATCCGGCGGTGTGGAAGCTGGACCTGTGGATGGCGCGCGAGGAGGAGTTCGCCAGGGGGCTTGGCCCGCGCCGGCGTTGGGCGGCTTTGATGACTGAAAAAGCCCGTGCGGACATCCTCTCAATTAAGGAGATTGTGTGCCGGGAACCTGAATACGGCAGGAGTGTTCTCTCGGTGCACCTCTACGAGGCCGTGCTGGAGCATGGGGTGAGCGACCTGGCGGGGTTCCGGCGGTGGTGGGATGAGGCGAAGGGTAGAGGCGGGGAGGCCGGAAGCGTGTGACTGAGAGACAGGCGGAAACGGCGCGGATGTCGAATGTGTCTCATTTCAGTAACCGTCGGAACTCGCTGCGGGTTAAGCCGGCGTCTTCGAGGATGCCGGTCAGCGTACCGACAGGGATCGTCCGCCCGGAGTGAACGGGTACAGTCGTGCTTCGTCTGGTCAAAGGGTGGCGCAAGGTGACGTGGCTGCCGCGCTGGCGATCTACAACGAAGCCGCCGCGTTCGAGTGCGCGAACGATTTCGGCGCCGCTCATCACCGGCAGCTTTGGCGCCTTAGGCAACTGCCGAGACCTGCTCTCCCTGCGTGACCACGGGCACGGCGACCGTGATCTTGTAGATCGACGCCTCCCTGGCGTCCCACATGCGAACCGACACAAGCTCCCCCTCTTCGGGAATCGGGTCGCCGTGCGCAGCCAGACATTCGAGGTGCAGTTCGAGGGCCTCTCGCGCGTTCGCAAGGGCCTCGGGCACGTCATCACCCATCGTGTGGCAGCCTCGCACCGCAGGCACAGAGACGGAATAACCGCCGTCGGGCTCCCGGAGCAGAACCACGGAGTAAGTCCGGGTCATACGATCACCTCACACACATTATAGCCTGCAGCACGCGCAACCTCAATACTGGATTCGGGGTACTGGATTCGGGGTCCGCCCGCCGATTGTAGGTAGGACTGCCGCAAGCGTGGCGTCAGGGAACGGAGCAGGACACAGGATGGATGGGACTTGGGGGATAGTCCGTAGAAGCATAACCTCCACGACTTATCATCTGGCCGTTGAATACGGCCCGACTACCGCCGATTACCTACCATTACTACGCCGCTT
>CAYWBK010000232.1:0-9830 GCA_964455745.1 uncultured Armatimonadia bacterium | reverse complement strand
GGGGGCGGCACAAATGACGCGATGTTGTCGGTTCTGTGTCGCCCCTTCGGGGCTTGCGGGCTATGTGGGGCCGGGAATCCGGGGGCTTACGCCGGGCTGGCGCGAGCGCCAGCATGGCTAAACTCCGACGCCCCCTTCGGGGGCTTGACGGCAACGGCTTGAGACCAATTCGCGGCCCCCAGGTGCGAAGATGTGGGTAAAGCATAGCCGCTTGCGGAGAGGGGCCTACCCGCTGTAGGCGGGTCAGGGTGAGGTCGCCGTTCGCCCGGCAAACGGCGATTTCCGGGCAGTTTCATGCCGGATTCCGGCAGTCTGAAACGATGGGAATGACGGCATCGGCGGGCGAGATGCCCGCCCCACGCGGGCATTGTCGAAGCGCTCACACACGGGCGGAACGCCCGAGGGCAGACGTGCGACGAGGCGGGCCGTATGACCCGCCTCGCTCATCTGTCGGGCGTATGGAAGATGCCGGGAGCGCCGTCCAATACGGCGCTACTCGCACTCGCAGGTTTCTGCAGGGGCCGGAGCCGAGACGTTGATGACCTCGGTGACCTCCGGGATGTTCTCCTTCAGTACCCGCTCGATGCCCATCGTCAGGGTCATCTGAGACATCGGGCAGCCCTTGCAGGCCCCGGTGAGGGCCACCTTGACCGCGCCGCTGTCCTCGACTTCGACGAGATCGACATTGCCCCCGTGTGCTTCCAGCGCCGGACGCACTTCCTCCAGAACGCTTTCAACCCGCTCGCGTAGTGTCATGTGAGACGCCTCCTGGCCGGGGTATCCCCCGCATGGTATTGTGCAGTAATCGTGATACCGCGCTACCGTAAGCACGGCATTAACTGTAACCCCATTATGCCCTGCAGGGTTCCCGCCTAAGCCCGAACCTGCGATCCGGGCGGCGTCCTATCTGTGGGAGAAGGGGAAGCCGGGTTCGCCCGCGAATATGCGTTCCACGCCGCTCAACGCCTGAACATGCAAGGAGTGAGAGCCTGTGCCGCTCGAGGATCCTCCGGTGACCAACTCGGAGCTAGCCACTTTCTGCCGACAGTTCTCCAGTCTCTTCCATGCGCAGATCAACATTCTCGATATCTTCGACGCCCTTCGCGAGCAATCCGGCAACCCGTTCCTGCGCGAGGTCATCGACAACGTTCGGCAGGACATCGAGAACGGGCGCACTCTCGCCACGGCGTTCAGCAGGTACCCGCAGGTCTTCTCACCCTTCTTCATCAGCATGATGCGGCAGGGCGAGCTGGAGGGCGAACTCGACCGCATCCTCAGCGATCTCGCCACGCATTTCGAGACACGCCTGGAGGATACGCCCGATGCCACGCGGCGGCGAGGCGAGGCGCTCTTCGACTGGGAAGCCGCCGCCCGCGCCTGGCAGTGGGTCCTCATCTGGCTGATGGCCATCATGGCCTGCTGCCTGATCGGCGCCTCGCTGGTGTGGCATGCCACCAATGTCGGTGCATTGCCCGGCGACGCGGGACCGAACGCGTTGCTGCTGGTGGGCATCATCATGCTGCTCGGCGTGCTGGTTATGTCTCTCGGACGCCGCAAGCATTGAGGGTCGCTTCGTGTTAGCGGATTCTGGCCCGGCGCAGTCGGAACCAGGGAGGGATTGACCACGAAATCGCAAGGGCACTAAACGGCCCAACCACTTCGGTCGAGAGTTGTGTTGGTGTTTCGTGTCTTCGCGTCTTCGTGGCCTAAATCGTCGGCCTGTCCCACAGTCGTGTGTATGCTAAGCGCAGACCGAAATCACTGTGTAAACCTTGGGAGTGTTTGCAGATGCCGGATGTTGTGTGCCTTGGTATTCTTGTTGCGGATGTCTGGGGGCGGCCGGTCAATGACTGGCCGGAGCGAGGGCGACTGTCTCTCGTCAATGAGATCGGAATCGGCATTGGCGGGTGCGCGTCCAACACCAGCATCGCCCTGCGCAAGCTCGGCGGCGATGTAGCGGTCATGGGCAAGGTCGGGGCCGACGGTTTCGGCGACTTCGTCGTGCACACGCTCGAGAATGCTGGTGTCGGGACCACGGGCGTCCTGCGCGACCCGACGATCGGCACCTCCGCCACGCTCATCATGATCGACGACGCCGGGGAGCGCACGTTCATCCACTACCCCGGCGCAAACGGTCGTGTGCGGCCCGAGGAACTCGACATGGCCCTCATCGGCTCGGCGAAAGTGTTCCATTTTGCCGGGGCGCAGGTCATGCCCGGGTTCGACGGCGAGCCGGCGGCGTCGGTGCTGAAGGCGGCGAAGGAGGCCGGCGTTACCACCTGCGTCGACACCGTGTGGGACGCCACCGGGCGCTGGATGCAGCTCATGGCGCCCCTGTTCCCGTACACGGACATGTTCCTGCCCAGCCTCTCGGAGGCGGTTGAAATCACCGGCAAGAAAGACCCGGCAGACGTGGCCGCCGTCCTGCTCGACCTCGGCGTGAAGCTCGTCGCCCTCAAGATGGGCGAGGAAGGCTCGTATGTCCGCACGGCGGATGTTGAGCTTCGCGTGCCCGCCTGCAAGATCGTCCCGGTAGACGGCACAGGGGCCGGGGATGCGTTCGTGGCCGGGTTCTTGCGCGGCAGGCTGGAGGGCTGGGACCTCGAGCGCACTACTCGGTTTGCGAACGCCGTCGGCGGATTGTGCGCCTCGGGCCTTGGCACCAGCGCCGGCCTGCGCGACTTCGAGGGCACACTGCAGTTCATGGCCGAGCAGGGGGTGTAGCGGATCGAGGGCGAGGGGGGGAGTCGAAGAGTAATGCCGCGAAGCCCCGCAAAAGGGCTGACGGCGAGGCATCGCCCGAGGTTACTGCATGGTCACTATCGGCCCCCTCGTCACTTGCGTCCTGGTAATCATCCTCGGTTTTTGGGGTGGTCTCCGCCTTTCCCGATGCGGTCCGCGCACATCGAACATCGCGGGCCTGCTCTGCGTCGCCGTCATCGCGGCATGGATCGTCACGCAGTGGTGCACCGATCTCTCCTATCGGCTCATCCCCTGGCACGAGTATGTCTTCTACCAGCGCGCGTGGCTCGTACTCGCTATCTGCGTACTCATCGCCATCTGCTATCGACAGTCGCGTCGCCTCGTCCGGCTGGTTCTGGGAACCCTGGTATGCTGTTTCATCGCGTACTCGGTGTTCGACATGGGCGCGCCGGTGCTATTGCGCTCGTGCGTTGAGCGCCTCGATGACGACCGGCAAGGCGCCGGCCCTGTCAGTCAGACCAGCGGTTGGAGCTGTGGCGCCGCGGCGACGGCGACCCTCCTGCGGTTGAACGGGGTGCCTGCCAGCGAGAGGCAGGTGGCCGAGCTTGCGGGGACATCGCCGATTGAGGGCACCGACATTCGCGGGGCGGCAAGGGCTGTCGAGATTCTCGGCGGGGCGCAGGGCCTCGTTCCGCACTTGCGCATCGGCCTGCCGGCACGCGACATTGCCATCCTGCGGACGCCGTGCACCTTCGAGTACAAGCTCTACCCCACATTGTGGCACGTTGCGGTGATGATGTCCATTGATGGCGACATCGTCGATGTCGAGGACCCGCTGCTGGGTCGCGACAAGTGGACGAAGGAACAGCTCGCGGAGAAATGGGTCGGCACCACGATGGAGATCGAGCGCCGCTAAGAGGCCCACGCCCCGGACGCAGGGCTGCCGGACGTTCTCGGAAGGGCCTGCGCCGTTTCGCGACGAACTCATCGGGTGCGTGCATGAACCAGGATGTGCAGCAAAGGAGAATGTACCGTGGCTGGCGCCAATGACGAAAGACTTGCGCAAGCGCTCACGAAGCTGGGGGTCTTGGACGGGACGCAGCTCGCACTCGCCAAGTCGGAACAGGCGAAGAGCGGGACAAACCTGATTCAGACGCTTCTTCGCCTGGGCATGGTGACCGCCATCGACATCGCCCGGGCCGCCGAGTCTGTGGCGGACGAAGCGCCTCCGGCGGCGCCCCTGATGGCGGAGGAAAGCGCAGCGCCCGATGTTCCGGTCGCGCCGCCGGCTCCCCAGGCCGGGCCGACGCAGCCGGCTCCCCGACCGTCAACTTCCGGCTCGCGGCCCCCGCACTCATCCGCGAAGGCCTCTCTGGCCTCCTACGAGGTCGATCCCGAAGCCCTCGCGGATGTGCCCCGGTCCGTTGCGGAGCAATACCTGGTCCTCCCGATCCAGATGAGTGAGGACCGCATCATCGTGGCGATGGCGGACGCAACCAACGTCTTCGCGATGGACGAGGTGCGCACGCGAACGGGCAGGCGGGTCGAGCCGATCGAGGTCGATGAGGACGAGCTTCGCCACGCCATCGACCAGTATTACTCAACCCGCGCCAGGGCGCACGTGAGAGTCTCGGCGACCGCGAGAGACATCCACGAGAACGTCAGCGGCCTCGAGGCCGTCGCCGGCGCGGACAAGAGCCTGGTGGACATGCTGGACCAGGCCCCCGTGGTCCGCATCCTCGAGTCGATCCTCTCCGAGGCGGTCCGCATGAGGGCCTCCGACATCCACGTCGAGCCGCGCGCGGAAGACCTGCAGATCCGCTACCGCATTGACGGCCAGCTCATGACGATCACCCGGCTGCCGAAGGACATGCAGCGGTTCGTCCTCTCGCGCATCAAGATCCTCGCCGGCGAGGACATCGCAGAGTCACGCCTGCCTCAAGACGGCCGCTTCGAGACCGTCGTCGACGATCGCCCCATCGACCTTCGTGTGTCCACGCTGCCGACCTTCTGGGGTGAGAAGGCCGTCATGCGTATCCTCGACAAGAGCCGCACGCTGGTCTCGCTCGCCCAACTGGGGTTCATGCCCCATACGCTCAACGGTTTTGAGGAGCTCATCCGCCAGCCGCAGGGCATGATCCTCGTCACCGGCCCGACCGGCAGCGGCAAGAGCACGACCCTGTACGCGTCTCTGCACACCATCAACGATGATAAGACGAACATCACGACGATCGAGGACCCCATCGAGTACGAGGTGGACGGGCTTAACCAGATCCAGGTGCATCCGCAGATCGAGTTGACGTTCTCCGTGGCGCTGCGGCACATCCTGCGCCAGGACCCGGACGTGATCCTCATCGGCGAGATCCGCGACTTCGAGACCGCCGAGCAGGCTTTCCGCGCCGCGCTCACCGGCCACCTTTGCCTCAGCACCCTGCACACGAACGATGCGCCCAGCGCGGCGACCCGTCTCGTGGACATGGGGATCGAGCCGTTCATCGTCTCGGCATCCGTCATCGGCATCCTCGCGCAGCGCCTCGTCCGTCGCCTGTGTACGCGCTGCAAGGAGGCCTACGAGCCGGTCGAGAAGGAACTCGCTCAGCTTCAACTCACACCGGAACAGGCGGCGCGCATTCAATTCCACCGGGGCCGGGGGTGCCAATACTGCCGCAACAGCGGCTACACGGGCCGCGTGGCGCTCTACGAGTTGATGACGGTGAACAACGAAATCCGCGACGGCATCAGCCAGCACCTACCAGCCCAGCAGCTTCGGACCCTCGCCCTGCGCAACGGCATGAAGAGTATGAGATACGATGGCCTGATGAAGGTCAACACCGGGGTAACCAGCGCCGCCGAGGTGCTGAGGGTGATGTTTGCGTCGGATTAGCGCTTTGTTGGCCATGGACCCTTGGGTGGCGGCCGGATAACGACAGACGGCAACGGCCTGTACATCCTGGGGGATTGCATCCCCCAGACCCCCGCATTCCTAAAGGCCTTTGACGTTTGGGATCGCGGGGGTTTGGGGGACGCAGTCCCCCAAGGTGTTAAGGCCGTTCAGCAATGTGCTCATACCAGAACAGCATGAACACACGGTCCTCTATCCGTGACATCCTAGACCGCATCGCCCCTCTGATGGGGCTTGTGGTTCTTTGCGGGTACTTCGCGATGACCCAGACGGGCTTCATCGCGCCCACCAATCTGCTTACCGTGGCCCTGCAGATCTCGGTCGTGGCGATTATCGCTATCGCCGAGACCTTCGTGATCGTTGCCGGCGGGATCGATCTGTCGGTCGGGTCGGTCGTCGCCTTCTCCGGTGTCGTCGCCGCCGTCCTGATGAAGAGCGACCACTTCCATGCGTCCCCGGCCGTCGCAAGTCTTGCGGGTATCGGCGTCGGAGCGGCTTGCGGGCTTGCCAACGGCCTCATCATCACCCGCATGGGCCTCCCGCCCTTCATCGCGACACTCGGCATGATGGGCATCTGCCGGGGCCTCGCGCTGTCCCTCACCGACGGCCAGGCGGTCTCCGGCCTCAGCGAGAGCTTCGGCCAACTCGGCAACGGGCGGCTCGCCGGAATCCTGCCCATCCCGGTGGTGATGCTGATCCTCGTAGCCATCCTCGCCCACATTCTCCTCCGCACCACGTGCTTCGGCCGATACACTTACGCGCTCGGCTCCAACGCCGAGGCGGCGCGTCTTTCGGGCGTGAACGTCAAAGCCTACTCGACGGCGATCTTCACGCTCTGCGGCGCGCTGACAGGCCTGGCGGGGATCATCCTCGCGGCCCGCCTGAACATCGGCCAACCCACAGCAGGCCAGGGCTACGAGCTGGACGCCATCGCGGCGGCGGTCATCGGCGGCGCGAGCCTGATGGGCGGCCGGGGCACGATCGGCGGAACGCTGATCGGCGCGTTCATCATGGCGGTCTTGCACAACGGCTGCGACCTCAAGAACGTGGGCGTCTACTGGCAGCAAATCATCATCGGGGCGATCATCGTGGTGGCGGTGTTCGGGGATACGCTGAGGCAGAGGCGACGCGGCGGGGGGTAAAGGGGAGGATGCTGGGGAGAAACAATCTGCGGTACGCGGCCTGTCCGCAATCGCAGTTCGTAAGGATGGACATCATCCTATCATCTTCATGCAGTGCGGTCCGGTCCGCCATAGCGTGAGCGAGCGAGAGCAAGCCGGACTGCGCCCGTTCGACCACCGTGTGATCGTGCGCGAGACTACTCTTCGGATCAAGGACGCGCAGGATACCGATGTCGCGCCTACCATCCACGAGTTGTATGCTTGGCTGATCCGGGATGAAACGCGTAACGACATGATTGTCGGCGACGTACTGGAGGCGTTGTCACGTGGGCGTTCCCCAGTGGTGTTGACCGAGCGCCGGGAGCATCTTGACCTCCTGGCCGCTCGGCTGGAACCGCTGGCCCGCAACGTCGTGGTGCTCAGGGGCGGCACGGGGGTCAAGGAGCGCCGGGCGGTGGCTGAGCAACTCGCCAGCATATCGGAAGATGAGGAGCGTGTCCTGATCGCAACGGGTCGCTACCTCGGTGAGGGCTTTGATGATGCCCGATTGGATGCTCTCTTCCTGACAATGCCCATCTCGTGGAAGGGCACGCTGGCTCAGTACGCCGGACGCCTGCATCGGCTTCACGATCAGAAGACCGAAGTGCTGATCTACGACTACGCCGACCTGCAGGTACCGATGCTGGCGCGGATGCACGCCAAGCGGATCAAAGGCTACGAGGCGATCGAATACCGAGTGGAGAAAGGCTGTAATGCCCAAGCCGAACAGCCACGAACACTGTGGCCGCAAGGAGAGTAGCATGGCCGATCCTGCCGGGGGCCATAGTCTATGGTTAGACCTGTCATTTGGGGACTTGGTGGAGTGGGTTGGCTCGACGTCCGTGAGCCGCGGGCGCGATTACCAGAAGAAGAAGCGCGTTCTGATGGTGGCCTGTTCGCCGGAAGGAGAGCTGTCGGCCAGAGTCGCCGGCGGCAGTCTGTACGATACGATTGTCTCACGGGACGCGGCGGGAATGCTCTCGTCTGTCTGCTCCTGTCCACGCGGTGGTGACTGCAAGCACGCGGTGGCGGCGGTGCTGGACTACCTGGAACGAGTGAAGGCGGGCCAGGAGATTCCATCTGAATTGCCGGCGTTGCCGGAGAAGCAGCCGGCGCCACCATCGGTTGGGCAGGCTCTCGGTGGCGACAGTGCCGTGGCCCTGGGAGCGCCCGCCAAGCCTCCTGAGGCGACCGCAGGCGCGCGAGAAGCGAAGAAGGTGGGTATCGAGGAATACCTCCGGGGGATGACCGCACCTGAACTGGTGAGCTTAGTCACCGAGCTCGTGAACGCCTCCGAGGATATCAGGCGGTTGCTTGAGAGCCGTGCCGCACTGGCCAACGGAGAGATGGATGCCGTCGCGCGCAGCGTCAGGAAGGAACTGGCGCGAGTGAGTTCCGAGCCGGGTTGGCGGGACTCGTGGGATGAGAGAGGCTGGTCGCCGGACTACAGCCTGGTCACCAAGCACCTGGAAAGCCTCCTCGCTGCCGGACAAGCCGATCTGGTCCTGCAACTTGGGCTGGAACTCATCGAAGCGGGGATCGCGCAGGTTGGGATGTCTGACGACGAAGGCGATACCGCGATAGCGGTCTCCGAGGCCCTGTCGCCGATCTGGGAGGCGCTGGGCCGCTCATCCCTGAGCGCGGCGGAGCGGATTCTCTGGCTCTATGACCGCTACCTGGACGACGAGTATGACCTGTGCAACGGCGCGGAGGACGAGGCAGACATCTGGGAAGTGGGGCCTAAGGTCTGGAACGAGGTGGCCGACGCGCTGCTGGCGCGCCTGGAGACCAAGAAGATGGAGCTTGTGCGCCGTGAGGACTATGGCACTCACTACCGCCGCAACCGTGTTGGGCATTGGGCCATCTGCGCTCTGCAGGAGGCGGGGAGGAAGGACGAAGCCGTGGACTTGGCCCTGCGCGAAGCCCGGATAACCCAGAGCTACGAGCGTGCGGTGGACCTGTTGATCGAGGTCGGAAGGCAGGAGGAAGCGCGTCTACTCGCGTTGGAGGGCATCAAGCAGACGCAATCCGCGCTCCCCGGCATCGCCGCCCACCTACGTAGCCGCCTGTGTGAACTGGCCGGACGGGAGGAAAATCACGCCTTGGCGGCCGCATTTCTCGCCGAGGAGTTCTTCCTGCGCCCCTCTCTCGAAGGGTACCGCAAGCTGCGAGAGGCAACGCAGCAGGTCGGCCTTTGGGATGCGGTGCGAGAGCAGACACTGGCGGCTCTGCAGACCGGCTCATCTCCACCGAGGACTGCTGGGTGGCCGTTGCCCGACACCGGCGCCTCGCCTGAGTGTGAACGCCGGGGGGCGCAAGCAGCGCAGCCGCACTTGCTCACCGAGATCGCCCTCGATGAGGGCCATCATACCGATGCCCTGAAATGGTATCACAAAGCCTCTGTGGATCGCTTTGGCTGGGGAGGGACTGCCCTGGCGGAGCAGGTCGCCCGCGAAGTGGCAACGACGCATCCGGACGAGTCCATCACCATCTGGCGGGGACTGGCCGAGGAGCACATCAATCGGGGCAATCGCTCAGGTTACGAAGACAGCCTTCGCTATCTGCGGCCGATGCGACGGTTGCTGATCCAGTCAGAGCGACAGGATGAATGGGAGGCATACCTGTCAGCGCTACGTGAGGAACACCGGCGCAAGCGGGCACTCCTGGAGACACTTGATACGCTCCAGGATGGGCCAATCATTGGCAGTTGATCCTGGCAGGCGGGGTCTTATCTTGAGAGGCGGGGCGTTGCGGTAGCGTCTGGCGCGTGGGATCCGCTGTCGGTATGCCGGAAGTGCCGCAAGCCTGCTGATCCCGGAGCAATCACCCTGTTCGGTTGGGCCGTTGGACAAAATGGTCGTGGACAAAGGGTCCGCCCGCCGATTGTAGGTAGAACTGCCGCAAGCGTGGCGGCAGGGAACGGCGAGAGGAACAGGATTGATAGGACTTGGGGGATTACGACATGGCGGATAGCTTCGTAGCAGCATAGCCCCGACGGCCTGTCGTTTGGCCGTTGAATACGGCCTGATTCCCGCCGATTACCTACCATCACATTACTATGCCGC
>CAYWBK010000231.1:0-9849 GCA_964455745.1 uncultured Armatimonadia bacterium | reverse complement strand
CTTGAGACCAATTCGCGGCCCCCAGGTGCGAAGATGTGGGTAAAGCATAGCCACGCGTGGAGAGGGGGGAACGGCAGCAGTTCACTACTGCGCGAAAATCGCTGTTCGCCTCTCCCCTCCCGGAACGGGAGGGGTGGCCCCGCGAAGCGGGGACGGGGTAGGGCCTCTTTCATCGCTCCAGAATGCCGGACCCGGTATGAGCGCTGCCTCGACAATCCGACTCGCCAGACTGTCGGGCTGGCATGGTCCGGTCAAATCCACCCCCCATTGGAACTCGGTGTCGTCGCCTCGGAATAGCAGTTGACCATATCCCACAGTGCAACTGCGTGGGCCGGTACTTTCCGCGCGGCGCTATCGCGTGAAATTCCACGACGTCTTACCCCCTCAGCGAACATCCCTCCACCGTAACGAGACTGAAATGTCACGGAAAGCAGACGGAAACATGCGCTGCGTATCATACGCGCGTCCAACAGAGAAAGGAGGACGCAAATGCGCAAGGTAGCGATCTACGGGAAAGGCGGCATCGGGAAGTCGACGACCACTCAGAACACGGTGGCCGGGCTGGCGGAGATGGGCAAGAAGGTCATGGTCGTCGGGTGCGATCCGAAAGCCGACTCGACCCGTCTGCTGCTCGGCGGGCTCGCCCAACGCAGCGTCCTGGATACCCTCCGCGAGGAGGGCGAGGATGTGGAACTCGACGACATCCGCAGTTGCGGATATGGCGAGACGATCTGCGTGGAGTCGGGCGGGCCGGAGCCGGGGGTGGGGTGCGCCGGGCGCGGGATCATCACCTCCATCAACATGCTCGAGTCCCTCGGCGCGTATGACGACAGCGAAGGGCTGGATTATGTCTTCTACGACGTTCTCGGCGACGTGGTCTGCGGGGGCTTCGCGATGCCGATCCGCGAGGGCAAGGCGCAGGAGATTTACATCGTGGCCTCGGGCGAGATGATGGCGATGTATGCCGCCAACAACATCTGCAAGGGCATCAAGAAGTTCGCGGATGCCGGCGGCGTGCGGCTGGGGGGCATCATCTGCAACAGCCGCAAGGTGGACAACGAGGAAGCCCTGATCGGGGCCTTCGCGGAGCGGCTCGGAACGCAGATGATCTACTTCGTTCCCCGCGACAACATGGTGCAGCGCGCCGAGATCAACCGCAAGACGGTCATCGACTTCGACCCGGCGTGCGGTCAGGCGGACCAGTACCGCGCTCTCGCGCGAGCGATTGACGGGAACCAGATGTTCGTTATACCCCAGCCTATGCACACCGACGAACTCGAGGCACTGCTTATCGAACACGGGATCGCCGACTAGGATCGAGGGAGATCGACAACATGATCATGATACGGGCGATTGTAAGGCCGGACAAGTGTGATGCCGTGATGGCGGCGCTGATGGACGCGGGGTTCCCCGCAGTGACGCGAATCAACGTGCACGGTCGGGGCAAGCAGCGCGGACTTAAGGTCGGGGAGATCCAGTACGACGAGCTGCCCAAGGAGCTTCTGATGCTGGTGGTGCGCAAGGAAGATCAGGACTTCGCCATCCAGGCGATCATGAGGGCGGCCAGGACCGGCGAGAAGGGGGCGTACGGCGACGGAAAGGTCTTCGTCTCACCGGTTGACGACGTCTACACGGTCAGCTCCGGACAGAAGGAAACCGTAGTCTGACCAGGAGGCCGCGACATGAAAGAGGTCATGGCAGTCATCAGAATGACCCGGATGAACCAGACGAAACAGGCCCTCGCCGAGGCCGGAGTGTCGTCCCTCACCGCGTGCAAAGTCCTGGGCCGGGGCAAGGGCATCGTGGACTACCGACTGCTGCAGGGCGCGGAGGCGGGCCATGAGGAGGCCATCGCCCAGCTTGGCCGGGACCCCAAGCTGGTCCCCAAGCGCCTTCTCGTGACAGTCGTGCCCGATGCGAAGGTGGCGACGGTTGTGGAAACGATCATCTCGGTGAATCAGACCGGGCAGGCGGGAGACGGCAAGATTTTCGTGCTCCCGGTGCTTGGCGCAATCCGCGTGCGCACCGGGGAAACCGGCGAAGCGGCGATCAACGAGATGACCGAGTGAAGGAGGATGGCAGATGTCAGTACCCCTGGAATCACCGCGGCTCGCCTCGTCCGGCATCGCAACGACGCCGGCGGGTCCCGATCCCCAGCAGGTCGTCGCGGACATGCTGGAGGCATATCCCACCAAGGTCGGGCGCAAGCGCACGAAGCACGTTCGTGTGAATGACCCGACGGCGATCCCGCAGATCGAAGCGAACACGCGCACGGTGCCGGGCATCATCACGCAGCGGGGTTGCTGCTATGCCGGCTGCAAAGGCGTCGTCCTCGGCCCGATCGTGGACATCGTCCACATCGTCCACGGGCCGATCGGCTGCTCGTTTTATGCCTGGATGAGCCGTCGCAACCTCGCCAAACCGCCCGAGGGCACGCAGAACTTTCTGTCCTACTGCTTCTCCACGGACCTGCAGGAGAACGAGATCATCTTCGGGGGCGAGAAGAAGCTGCGGGCGGCGGTCAAGGAAGCCTACGATCTGTTCCACCCCAAGGCCATCGCCATTTTCTCCACCTGCCCGGTGGGCCTGATCGGCGACGACGTCCATGCGGTCGCGCGCGAGATGAAAGCCGAGCTGGGGGTCAACGTGTTCGGCTTCAGTTGCGAGGGCTACAAGGGTGTCAGCCAGTCCGCCGGGCATCACATCGCCAACAACGGGCTGTTCAAGAACGTCGTCGGGTCGGGCGAGGACAAGGCCGCCGAGACGCCTTTCACCATCAACATCCTGGGCGAATACAACATCGGCGGCGACGCTTTCGAGATCGAGCGCGTCCTGGACCGCTGCGGCATCAAGCTCATCGCCACCTTCAGCGGGAACGTCACCTACGACGACATCGCCGGGGCGCACAACGCCAATCTCAACGTGGTCATGTGCCACCGCTCGATCAACTACATGGCGGGGATGATGGAGACCACGTATGGCATCCCGTGGATCAAAGTGAACTTCATCGGGGCCGAAGCCATGGCCAAGTCGCTGCGCAAGATCGCGCGCTACTTCGATGATGCGGAACTCAGCGCGCGGGTCGAAGCGGTCATCGCCGATGAGATGGCGGCCATCCAGGCGACGCGCGATGAAATCCGCAGCCGCTGCGAGGGCAAGGTGGCGATGCTGTACGTGGGCGGATCGCGCGCCCACCACTACCAGGAGCTGTTCCGGGACATCGGCATGTCCACCGTGTCGGCCGGATTCGAGTTCGCCCACCGCGACGACTACGAGGGACGCGCCGTGCTGGAGAGCATCAAGGTGGATGCGGACAGCCGGAACATCGAGGAGTTGGATGTCGAGGCCGACCCGGAGCGCTACCGCCCGCGCAAGACGCGGGAGGAGCTGGAGGCGATGCGCGAGGACGGGGTCGAGGTCGGGGAGTACGAGGGGATGATGGCTGACATGCCCCCCGGAACGCTGGTCATCGACGACATCAGCCATCACGAGCTGCAGAAAATGATCGAGGCGTACAAGCCTGCGGTAGTGTGCTCCGGCATCAAGGACAAGTACGTGGTGGAGAAGATGGGGGTCCCGTGCAAGCAACTCCACAACTACGACTACGGCGGCCCCTACGCCGGGTTCAAAGGCGCGGTCAACTTCTATCGCGAGATCGACCGGATGGTCAACAGCGCCGTCTGGCGACTCCTGCACGCGCCGTGGGAGCGGCACCCGCAACTCCGGGCGCATTTCGTGGCTCCCTGAAGCCAGCATCGGAAGGTGAACCATGCTAGACCTGACACCGACCGCAATCGTCGAACGCGAGGCGCTGCGGATAAACCCGGCCAAGACGTGCCAGCCCATCGGGGCCATGTATGCGGCGCTCGGCATCCACCGATGCCTTCCGCACAGTCACGGCTCGCAGGGCTGCTGCGCCTACCACCGCAGCCATCTCACGCGCCACTTCAAAGAGCCGGTCATGGCCGCGACGAGTTCGTTCACCGAGGGCGCTTCGGTCTTCGGCGGAGCGGCAAACCTGTCGCAGGCCATCCAGACCATCTTCTCGGTCTACGACCCCGATGTGATCGCCGTGCACACGACGTGTCTGTCGGAGACCATCGGGGATGACATTCCGACGATCATCAACAAGGCGGTCGAGGACGGACATGTGCCTGAGGGCAAGGTCATCATCCACGCCAACACCCCCAGCTATGTGGGGTCGCACGTCACCGGCTTCGCCAACATGACCAAGGGCATGGTGAGCTACCTGGCCGAGTCCTCCGGGGTGTTGCGCAACCAGATCAACATCATCCCGGGGTTCGTCGAACCGGCCGACATGCGGGAGATCAAGCGACTGGCGGAGGACATGGGGGCGAGCGCCGTCGTGTTCCCCGACACCTCCGACGTGCTGGACACGCCCCAGACCGGCAAGCACGTCTTCTACCCCAAAGGAGGGGCGACGCTCGGCGACCTGCGCGGCGCCGGCGACAGCATCGAGACTCTCGCCCTGGGCGCCTTCGCCTCGTCGAGCGCCGGGTTGGCGCTGGATAACAAGTGCCGGGTGCCCTGCCAGGTGCTCGACCTGCCGATCGGCATCTCGGCCACCGACCGCTTCGTGCACGCCCTCCGCTACAGCACCAGCGAGGACGTGCCCGTGGCGCTGACGGACGACAGGGGGCGTCTGATCGACATGCTCAGCGACATGCACCAGTACCTGTACGACCGCAAAGTGGCCGTATTCGGCGACCCCGATCACGTGATAGCCCTCACGGAGTTCCTCGTCGATCTGGGGATGCGCCCGGTCCACGTTCTCACCGGCACCCCGGGGAACGCCTTCGAGCGCCGCGTCGGCGAGATCGTCCACGACAGAGCGCCGGGCGCAAATGTGCGGGCCTCGGCCGATCTCTTCCTGCTGCACCAGTGGATCAAGAACGAGCCGGTGGACCTGCTGATCGGCAACACCTACGGCAAGTACATCGCCCGCGCGGAGGACATTCCCTTTGTGCGTTTCGGGTTCCCGATCCTGGATCGCATCGGGCACTCCTACTTCCCGACGGTCGGGTATCGCGGCGGAATGCGGCTGCTCGAGAAGATCCTCGGCGCGCTTCTCGACCGCCAGGACCGCGACGCCCCCGAGGAGCGGTTCGAGCTGGTGATGTGAGACCCCGCCGAGGGCCGACCCGATCACGCACGCGACGGAGGTGAGCCATGACTGAGATCCTAGCTGCCAGAGCCGATCAGGTGCACCGCAAGGGCGCAAGCCCCTTTACGATGTCCTGCGACAAGGAGAGTCTCGCCGGAGCGGTGAGCCAGCGCGCGTGCGTGTTCTGCGGGTCGCGCGTCGTGCTCTACCCGATTGCCGACGCGTTGCACCTGGTTCACGGACCGATCGGCTGCGCCGTCTATACCTGGGACATTCGGGGCGCGCTGTCCTCCGGGCCGCAGTTGCATCGCCTCAGCTTCTCGACCGACCTGCGCGAGCGGGACATCATCTTCGGGGGCGAGGCCGCCTTGCGGGATTCGCTCACCGAACTCATCGCCCGGCACCAGCCGAAGGCGGCCTTCGTCTACGCGACCTGCATCATCGGGGTCATCGGCGATGATGTGGAGGCCGTGTGCCGCGAGGTCAGTGAAGCCGCGGGCATTCCGGTCGTGCCGGTCAAGTCCGAGGGCTTCAGAGGAACCAAGAAGGACGGCTACTACGCCGCCTGCTCGGCCCTCATGCGGATCGTCGGAACCGCCGACACTGCCGGCATCAGCCCGCACAGCGTGAACATCCTCGGCGACTTCAACCTGGCGGGCGAGGTGTGGATCATCCGCAACTATCTCGAGCGCATGGGCGTCGAGGTCGTGGCGAACATCACCGGCGACGGACGCGTGACGGATGTGGCGCGCGCCCACGGCGCAGCCCTCAACCTGGTGCAGTGCTCGGGCTCGACGATCCACCTCGCCCGGATGCTCCAGGACAAGTATGGCACGCCGTTCAAGCAGGTCTCATATTTCGGCATCGACGACATGGCCGCGTCCCTGTACGAAGTGGCGGCGTTTTTCAATGACCCCCAGATCACAGCGGCCACCGCGCAGGTTGTGCGTGAGGAAGTGGACGCGATCTACCCGCAGATCCTGGAGTACCGCAAAGCCCTGACCGGCAAGGCCGCAGCGATCTATGTCGGCGGAGCGTTCAAAGCCATCTCGCTGGTAAGAGCGTTGCGGCTACTGGGCATGCGCACCGTGCTGGTCGGATCGCAGACCGGCAATACGGACGACTACCGCCTGCTGCACGAGTTGTGCGACGAGGGCACGATCATCGTGGACGATTCCAACCCGCTGGAGTTGTCGAGTTTCCTCCAGGAGCAGGCCGTCGATCTCTTCATCGGCGGGGTCAAAGAGCGCCCCATCGCCTACAAGCTCGGCGTCGGATTCTGCGATCACAACCACGAGCGTAAGGAGCCGCTGGAGGGCTTCGTCGGCATGCTGAATTTCGCCCGCGAGGTCCACGCCTCGGTGATGAGCCCCGTCTGGAAACTCACGCCGCGCCGAGCCTCCCAACCGGCCCGCGCACTGGAGGAAGAGCGATGAGTTCCTCGTCCGCCGCGGTGCGCTATCGCTCCACGACTAACGCCTGCAAGCTCTGCACCCCCCTTGGGGCGTGCCTGGCCTTCAGCGGCATCGAAGGCGCGGTTCCGTTCCTACACGGCTCCCAGGGCTGCAGCACGTACATCCGCCGCTACCTCATCAGCCACTTCAGCGAGCCGATGGACATCGCTTCGTCCAGCTTCGGCGAATCGGCCACCGTGTTCGGCGGCGGCGAGAACCTGAAGCTGGGGCTGGACAACGTGACCGCCAAGTACGCGCCGCAGTTGATCGGGGTGGCGACAACCTGTCTCACCGAGACCATCGGGGACGACGTCCCACGGTACGTGCGCGAATACACTCTGGAACGCGGGACCGAGGGCGGGCCGCACATCGTGTCCGTGTCCACGCCCAGCTACGCCGGCACGCACGCCGAGGGTTTCCATGCTGCAGTGCGGGCGGTCGTGGCCGCTCTGGCCGAGGGGGGCGAGACGGGGGACCACGTAAACCTGCTGCCCGGATTACTCTCCCCTGCCGATCTACGCTACCTGAAGGCTGCGGCCGCCGCGTTCGGATTGCCTGAGGTCATGCTGCCCGACTATTCGCAGACCCTCGACGGCCCCTCGGTTGCCGAGTACCACAAGATCCCGGAGGGCGGCACCCCCATCGGCGGGATTCAGAGCATGGGCTGCGCGCGCGCGACGCTGGAAATGCAGTTCGTCGGGGAAGGCGAGGCGACGGCAGGCGAACTGCTCAAGACAGCCTTCGGTGTGCCCAACTATCAGGTTGGCCTGCCCATCGGCATCCGCCAGACGGACCGGCTCTTCGCGGCTTTGGAGGAGATCAGTGGCCGCCCCACGCCGCACGACTACCAACTGGAACGCGGGCGGGCGATTGACGCCTATGTTGACGGCCACAAGTACGTTTTCGGGAAGCGAGCGATCGTCTACGGCGAGGAGGACCTGGTGATCGGCCTGACCTCCCTGCTGGCCGAGATCGGCGTGGAGCCGGTCCTGTGCGCCTCCGGTGGCGAAAGCGGGCATTTCGCCGAGCGTATCGCGGCGGTGGCGCCCGAGTTGCCTTCGAACCCGCAGATCGCCGAAGGGGCGGATTTCTACGAGATCGCCCAGGCCGCCGAGGAATTGCGCCCCGACTTGCTGATCGGTCACAGCAAGGGCTACGGCATCGCGCGGAAACTCGAAGCGCCCCTGATCCGGGTAGGGTTCCCCATCCACGACCGTCTGGGAGGGCAGCAACTGCTCCACGTAGGCTATGCCGGGGCACACGAGTTGTTCCTGCGCATTGCTAACGCGGTAATCGAGCACAAGCAAGGGTCATCATCCGTCGGATATAGCTACATGTGAGATGGTTACAGAAGTCGCTGCATCCGTCTGTAGGAGCGGTCTCCAGACCGCGATTGCCGTTAAAGCACGCGAGGGCATGATCCCGTGTCTATAGACGCCATTCAAGCACAACGCGAGGGGGCCGGTCGCACTCTGGAGAGTGCTCCTACAGACTCCGGCAATCGCCTCATGTGAGCCCACGGGAGTGAGCATCATGGCCGCAGACACCGAGCGGGCCCAACATCCATGTTTCAGCGGCGACGCGCGCCACAAGTTCGGCCGCGTGCATCTGCCTGTTGCCGGCAAGTGCAACATCCGCTGCAACTACTGCAACCGCAAGTACGATTGCGCCGCGGAAAGCCGTCCGGGCGTAACGAGCGCCGTGCTTTCGCCGGCGCAAGCGGTCGCGTATCTCGAAGACGTCCTGGCCCGGCGGCCCGACATCAGCGTCGCCGGGATCGCCGGACCGGGGGACCCTTTCGCCACGCCGCAGGAGACCATCGCCACGCTTCGCCTGGTGCGCGCCGCGTTCCCGGACTTGCTGCTGTGTGTCGCCACCAACGGTCTGCGCATCGGGCCGTACCTGGATACCCTGGCGGCGCTCGCCGTAGGCTACGTCACCGTCACAGTCAATGCGGTGGACGCCGCCGTCGGCGCGCGGCTCTACGGGTGGGTGCGCGACGGCGCGGAGGTGCTGCCGGGTCCCAAAGCCGCCGACTTGCTGGCGAATCGCCAACTGGAGGCGATCTCGGGGCTGAAAGCGCGCGATGTCACGGTGAAGGTCAATGTGATCGTCGTGCCGGGCGTCAACGATGACCATGTGGGGGCCGTCGCGCAGGCTGTCGCGGAACGGGGAGCGGACATGATGAACTGCATGCCGCTGTACCCGGTGGCGGACACGCCCTTCGCCGACCTCCCGCAGCCGTCGCCCGAACTCATCGCCGAGGTTCGCGCCGAGGCGCGCCGGTTCCTGCCGACGATGGAGCACTGCACCCGCTGCCGGGCGGACGCCGTGGGCATGTTGGGCGAGCCGATGACGGCGGAGGCCTCGGGGAAGCTCTCCGACTACGCGGCCCTGCCGTTGGACGCGGGCGACACGCGCCCGTATGTCGCCGTGGCAAGCCGAGAGGGGGCGCTGGTGAACCAGCACCTGGGCGAGGCGGCGCACGTGCTGATCTACGGCCAGGCGGACGGAGCGCCCCGGCTTTGCGAGATGCGTCCCACTCCCGCGCCCGGCACGGGCGTTTCCCGCTGGCTCGAGTTGGCGGCGACACTGCACGATTGCCGGGCGCTGCTTGTGAGCCGCGCCGGCGAGGCGCCAATGGAAGTTCTCACCCGCGAGGGCATCGCGGTTCGCGAGACCTGCGGCGTCATCGTGGACAGCGTATCCGCAATCTACGCCGGACGCCCGCTGCCAGGCCCGGCTGCGCCGCGCGCGTCGTGCTCGGGAGACGGCTGCTCGGAATCGGGCGATGGCTGCCTGGGCGCGGGCAACGGCTGCGGTTAGCCTATACCGCACACATCGAGGAGGTACATCATGCGCAAACCCGACTATCACATTCTGCTGTGTTCTTCAGCGCGCATGGCTGGCGAACCCAAAGGCGGTTGCCACCGCAAAGGCGCGGCGGACCTGGTGCAGTACGTCGAAGAGGGCGTCGTGGAGCGCGACCTCGGCAACGTTCTGGTCACCCATACGGGCTGCCTGAAGCTGTGCGACGAGGGGCCGGTCATGGTGATCTACCCGGACGGGAGCTGGTACGGCGGGCTTGATGAGATCGCCGTAGACCAGATACTGGACGCTCTGGCCGAGGGAAGGCAAGCTGAAGAGCGCCTTCTGGGTCCGCCCGCCGATTGTAGGTAGAACTGCCGCAAGCGTGGCGTCAGGGAACGGCAAGAGAACAGGATTGATAGGATTTGGAGGATTACGGCATGACGGATAGTTCCGCAGCAG
>CAYWBK010000230.1:0-9883 GCA_964455745.1 uncultured Armatimonadia bacterium | reverse complement strand
AGATGAATTCCGCCAACTTCGTGTTAGGCCCGCCAGGTAGCAGATAGCGAAGCCGCACTCTGAAGGACATCACAAAGCGCGCACGCAACGTACAAACGGCCGCGTCAGTCGCCTGTCCCATCGACCGGGAGCGCCCTGCGATGTCAAGGCCTTTCACAGGGCACAGTAGGGATTCTTTTGCCTTGACATCGCCTTCCCAGAGATGTCTCTGTGGTTCAACGCCGTTCGCCTTTCATCTTGACGGTCAGCCTCTGACAAGATTCCGAGCGCTTCGTCTGCCGGTTGTCAAAGCGGCGGACTACGGGATCGCTGGCTCTGCCAGCGGCACAAGTATCCGGCCCCAGCCGTCCGCGCAGGGGGTGAACGGCCGGGCCGGATACTTCGCTGCGCTCGTA
Source organism: uncultured Armatimonadia bacterium (assembly GCA_964455745.1). GTDB lineage: Bacteria > Armatimonadota > Zipacnadia > Zipacnadales > CAYWBK01 > CAYWBK01. Next base: position 9,488 of record CAYWBK010000230.1, on the reverse strand, counting down.
GTCCGGCCCCTCCGCACGGCCCGCACCGCTTCACTTAGCGCTTATGCCCCCCTGCCCTCGTAGGGAAGGAGGGAACGACTAACGGCAACGGCTCTGGCGGCGATGCTCCCTCCCCGCTATACTGCGCTCTGCGCAGTCCGGGAAGGGCTGGGGCGCCGTTTCCGTCGACGGCTCTCGCCTTCGATCTCACCACCATCAAACCTTATGTGGTTGCGCCATTCATGGCGCAACACGCGCGGTGAACCGCGCGACCACACAGAGGCAAGAGGAGACCCCGCCCCAGGCGCTACATCGCCCGACGATCCGCGGCCATCGCTTCCTCGACGCCGAGGAGGTGGTCCGCCGCGCTGAGCAGGTCGTCAAGACCGAACGGCTTCCTCAGGCAGCCGTCCGCGCCCAGGGCGGAAAGGCGTTCGTCCACGTCGCTGTCGTCTTTGCCGGTGATGACGAGCACCGGCAGTTCCAGGCCGAGGTCGGCTATCGCCGCAAAGACCGCCTCGGCCCCGCCGCCCGGCATGAGGTAATCGGTGATAACCAGGTCGTAACTGCCTGACTGCAACGCCCTGATGGCGTCATGGGCGGATCCCACGGGGCTGACAGCGTACCCTCGCATCGCCAGCGCGTCCCCGACGAACTCCCGGATCGTCTCCTCGTCGTCGGCCACCAGAACAGAGTGTTCGCCGCCATCCGGGGAAATGCTGCGCAAAGCATCCGTCCCGACGCGGTGGACTTCAGGCCCGTCTTCGCGGCTGTCGGCGGCCCGAAGCTTGATCTCGAACTCGGTTCCCACTCCCAGCTCGCTCTTCACGCTGATGCTGCCGCCGTGCGCGGCGATGATGCCGTGGACGACCGAAAGCCCCAGACCGGTTCCGGGGACATCGCCTCCGCCGAGGCTGCCTTTGGTTGTGAAGAAAGGCTCGAACACGCGCGGAAGATGCTCGGGCCGGATCCCGGTGCCGGTGTCGGCAATGCTGACCCTGATCCCCCCGGCACCACCGGGGGAGGGCTCGTGGGAGGTCGAGACGGTGAGTATCCCGCCGTGCGGCATGGCGTGGCAGGCGTTGATTACCAGGTTCAGGAACACCTGCTCGAGCTTGTCCGTGTCCGCCCGGACACGGGCATCCCCGGTCTGGTAATCGCGCAGAACGGTGATGTCGGTGGTGGCCGTCTCCTGCAGCCCCATCGCGAGCGCCGCCTCGATGCAGTTTTCGATCCGCACGATGCCCAGCTTGGGCTTCTCGGGGCGGGCGAAACGAAGCAGGTTGCTGCAGATCTTGGCGCCTCGCTCGGTGTAGCGGCGGATGAGTTCGGCGGACCGGCGGTAGCTCTCCCTGTCGTCGCGCATGAGGGCCATCTCGGCGCTGACGCTGAACGCGGCCAGCACATTGTTGAACTCGTGAGCGACGCCCGCCGCAAGCTGCCCGACCGCCGCAAGCCGCTCGGCATCCTCCGCCATCCTTCGATGCGTGATATCCTTGCCGACCCCGCGATGGCCGAGGAATTCGCCGCTATCGTCGAACACCGGCACCCCGCTCATCTCCACATACACGCTGCGGCCGTCTTTGGCCACCGCATGTGCCTTGATGCCGTCGAAGGCCTCGTTGCGATCGAGGACGATCCGCAGCCGCTTCTCCAGCGCCTGTCTTTCCTCGCGGGGGGCAAACTGCATCAGCGACTGGCCGAGGACTTCCTCAGGGGAGTAGCCGAGGCAATGCGAGATGCGGTCCGACGTGTAGGTGAAACGGCCTTCGGTGTCCGTCTCCCACACCCAGTCCGACATGTTCACGGCCACGTCCCGGAAGCGCCGCTCGCTGGCTAGAAGTTCGAGGTCTGAGGCTTCCAGCCCATCCAGCATGGTGTTGATCCCTCGCGCCAAACTGGCCAATTCGTCGGTGCCCTCGACGGCAACCCTCGCCGTTGAGCTGCTTCCCTTCTCGACCCGCGCCACGTCGGAGGTCAACCTCTGCAGGCGCGAAAGCACGCCTCTTTCGAGGACCGACACGGTTGTGAGGCCGAAGACCAGACTGATGCCGAGAAGCGACAGGAGGAACGCGCGCATGCCGAACTCGCCCTGCTGATAGAACGTGCGCGGTCCGCTCACGCTCAATACCAGGGCCGGCTGTCCGTACAGGTCCTTCACCAGACCGTACCCGACGGTCCGCTGCTCGTGTACGGGACCGACGAGGACTCCGTCGGTCGTCAGCGCCTGGATCGCGGCGTCCGTGCCGGGGCGCTCCGCCATGTCCGAATACGGGATGATCGACACGGGGCGGTCGATGAGCTTGCCGAGTCTTTCGCCCTCATCTTCATCGAAGTAACGCCCCATCACCAGCGTCCCACGAGAGGGGCCCTGACGGCGGCTCGAGAGGATCGGGCGGGCGGCGACCAGCAGCGGGCCCTCGGGTGTCAGAATGACGCCCTGAAGGCCCAGGTCGCCGAGGCGGTGATGCAGCAGCAGGTCCTCCGGCGAGAAGTGGCTGCGGAGGCTTTCCGGGAGAGGGGCGCCCTTGCCTTGGTCGGGGTCGAACGTGCGACCGTACACCACCTTCCCGGTGAGGTCCACGACTGCGATGAGGTTGATGCGCAGTGAGGTGAACACTTCGTCGGGAAGGAAGGCCTTGACGTAGTCCGGGCTGTGATCGGACACGAACCGGCTTGTGGCATCGGAGAATGCCCGATCGACGACAACGGCGTCGAGGGCCCCCAGCGTTTGCCGGAGAGCGTTCTGCGCCTGCACAACGTCGCGACGCACGGCGTACTGCTCCAGGCGCGCTACATTGTAACTCCAGAGCAAGTGAGCAACGCCGGACAGTATAAGTCCGGCACAGGCGACACTGGCGATGACACTGATCAAAATTCTACGACGCAATGGGGGTCTGTCCTCTCATGCGGCCGCCCGTCGGTCCAGCGCTGGGTCTGGCGTCGGAAGGGGCTGCATCACTTCAGGGGCGCGAAATGGTGCTGCGCGAGGATTCGTTGTCCGGCATCCCCCAGGATCCACTCCACATACGCCCTGATCTCGCGATTGGCGTCCTCACGAGTGTAGACGAACAAAGGGCGTGAGATCGGGTAGACGCCGGCCTTGACGTCCTGAGCAGTGGGCAGTGTTGGTCGTCCCCACTTATCGACGACCGGCACGGCTTTGACGGTCTCGTTGAGGTAGCCGAGTCCGATGTAGCCGACGGCATCGGGGTTCTCCGCGACTTTATCTCGTATCTGCGAGTTCGACGTCAGTTTGATCGCGCCAACGGCATAGTCACGAGTGCTCTTTTGCCCGCCGCGTATGACGTGCTCTTTGAAGTAAGCGTAAGTGCCGGAAGTGGGGTCCCTGGAGAGGAGCACGATCTCGCCTTTGTGTGTCGTGAGCGCCGACCAGTCGGTGACCTTCCCGGAGTACATGTCCGAGAGTTGCTCCACCGTCAATTTCTCGATGGGGTTGCTCTTGTGGACGACGATTACGATACCATCATAGCCGACCCCGTACTCCTGAGGCTTGAATCCCCAGAATCTACAGGCCTGGACCGCCTCATCCGTGATGCGCTCCGAGGCGTCGGCAATGTCGGCCGTTCCCTCGGCGAGAGCCTGGAATCCGGTGGCGCTGCCTCCCCCCTCGACCACGATCTTCGCGTCGGGCACTTGCTTACAGTACGCGGCGGCCCATGCCCGGGCCACCTCCAGGAGCGTATCTGAGCCGCGAACCTTGATGACCTTCCGGCCATTAGTGGGCCCTTCGGCAGAGCGCGCGCCGCCGGCAACCGCCCGGACGACGGCGGGACCGGGCGGAGCCGTCGCGGGCGAGCGGGCGCAGCCGGCAGAGATCGACGCCACGCACACCACGACTCCCAGCCACCATACCCACGCGCCGGTTGCCATGCTCTTCATTCGCCTCGCCTCATCCACCCCATGTCATTGCCCGACAATTCCGGGATTCATGTGAGCGTCGTCCTGACCAGTGATTTGCGTACACGCTTGTAGAAGGTGACCGGGTTCACTGGTTTGGCGATGCAATCATCACATCCGGCGGCCAGGGCCAGATCGGCGACCGCCTCATCGCCTTCGTCCGCGATCGCAACCAACGGCGTGCGTGCGGTCGAATGGTGCGCGCGCAGCCTGCGGGCGACCAAGAGGCCATTGACATCCGGCAGCTTGGTCGCGAGGAGGATCAAATCGTAGGACCTGGCCATCGCCTTGCCCAGACCCTGTACTCCACTCCAGGCGGCGTCGGTCTCGAAACCCTCGCGCTGCATGAGCGTCTGCATAGCCCCCCTGCTGAGGGCGTCGGCATCGACCACCAACACCAGACGCCGCGCCGAAAATGATGCGATAGTGCTGCACATCCGTACCATCACCCTCCGGGACGCGCCTATCCCCCAGGATGCTAGTTCGTCCCTGCGACCGTAGATTCTGCCGCGTGGTTAGTCTAGACATGTTGAGTTAAGCAACGGTGTAATTCGGGTTAAGCGCCCGTTAAGCTCGGCGGCGGGAATCGCCGCGCGGAACGCCGTGGTTTCGGCCCTGGGGGCAGGTGTTCGTCGATACGACGGCGTATTGGCGTGAGGCCGCAGTGTGAGGCCACAACTGAAGAGTTGTACTGGCAATCGCGGTTCGTCTGTAGTACACTCTGGCCCAACTGATAGGAGGCGAATCAGGCGCAAGTGACACCCGATATCGCATGTAGGCAGTTGGGCTGGCCTGAGTGGCGAGACATCAGCGCGCCGTCGGGGGCGGGACCGCGCGTCTACGCAGAGCTGGCCGAGCGGAAGATGGGGCAGGTGCTTCGCAGCAGTGGAATTCCGGTTGAAGTTGGGGTGCTTGCGGCAGATCCTGCATCCTCCACCAGCGAGGCGCCGCTGGCTGTGGTGTGCCGGTTCGCGCGACATCTTGGCCAGCCCCAGCTCGCGACGGTGCTGAGGCTGGCGTGGAGCTTCTGCCGCACCCCGCTTCTCGTCACCATCGAACCAACGCTCATTCGCGCTTGGACATGCTACGAACGACCTCCTGATAAGCCAAAGAACTGGAGCCCGGTCGAGGCTCTCCAACTGCCGCTGTCCGATCAGGCGGCGCAGTCCCTCCACTGGTGCGAGCTTGCCTCGGGCAGCTTCCTACGGCGGAATGCGGAGCGCTTTCAAAGCAAGCAACGCGCTGATGTAATGTTGCTCGGCAATCTAAAAGATGCCCGCCGCTCTCTCCACGATGACGGGCTGGATTACGACTATATCCACCCTCTGCTGGCTCGTCTGATTTTCGTGCAATTCCTCTTTCACCGTAAGGACTCGGACGGGAATGCTGCCCTCAACGGGGACGTGCTGGGACGCCTCCATCAAGACGACATTCTGGCGGGTTCGCACAACGATCTGTCCGGGATACTGCTCGAGTACAACGACGCCTATCGGTTCTTCCGGTGGCTCAATGACAAGTTCAACGGTGACCTATTCCCCGGCAAAGCAGGCACCATCGAGGAAAGGGAGGCGGAATGGGCGGCGGAGATGGAGGCTGTGAAGCCACATCATCTTGCTGTCCTCTCTCAGTTCGTGTCGGGGACGCTGGCGATGGAGGACGGGCAGCACTCGCTCTGGCCGCTGTACTCGTTCGACGCGATACCCCTGGAGTTCATCAGCAGCATCTACCAGGAGTTCGTCCGGGGCGCCAAGGACAGCACCGGGGCCCACTATACGCGTAGTCACCTCGTCGACCTCGTACTTGACGGTGTACTTCCATGGGGCGGCGAAGACTGGAACCTCCGAATTCTCGACCCAGCCTGCGGATCTGGCATATTCTTGGTCAAGGCCTTCCAGCGCCTCGTGCACCGCTGGCGAAACGCACACCCCGGAGTCGAGCCGACTGCGAAACTGCTCAGGCACCTGCTGGAGCGCAACGTGGCTGGAATTGACATCAACGAGGATGCGGTGAGGGTCGCGTCCTTCAGCCTGTACCTGGCTATGTGCGACGAGATCGACCCGAAGTGGTACTGGAGTCGGGTGAAGTTCCCAGTGCTTCGCGGCCAGACCCTGGTCCACGCGGATTTCTTCCGTGACGACATCGAGGGGTTCAGAACTGCCGAGGATGCTGGCACCTATGACGTGGTCGTCGGCAATGCTCCTTGGGGCAAGAAGAGCGCTACACCGACCGCCATTGAATGGGCACGGACACACGATGGCTGGCCCGTGGTGAACAAGCAGTTGGGCACGCTCTTTCTACCCAAAGCTGCGGCACTGACGAAGACTAACGGCTACGTGTCGATGCTTCAGCCCGCCGGCGGGCTGCTGTTCAACCGAGAGGAAACGTGTCTGCGCTTCCGCCAGAAGCTCTTTGCCTCGTTCAGAGTGGAGGAGATCATTAATCTGGCGGCGCTGCGCTTCAAGCTCTTCCCGGAGTCCGTCTCCCCCGTGTGTGCGATCACGCTGCGCCCGGTTGCGCCCGATGGCGGCCCCATCTCATACTGCTGTCCAAAGGAGACCCACACCACCGAGGACGACTATTGCATTGCCGTCGATCCCCATGACATCAGCGAGGTACTCCCCGACGAGGCTGCGCTGAAGCCCTGGATATGGTCGGCGTTAGCGTGGGGTGGTAGGCGTGATATCGCGCTGTTGCGAAGGCTGAAGGATTGCACGCACATCAGCGACATACCATCCGTGAACGCGCGGGAAGGTTTGATCCGTGGCGACCGTAAGCGCCAGCAAGCCTGCCTGATGGGCCGACGATGTCTGGAGGCTCGCGGCTTTCCCCTAGACACATTCCTGAGACTGTCTGCGAACAGCCTGCCAGTCAACCAGGACCCCGCCACGGACGCCAAAGCATCTACTGACTTCTCAGCCTTCTGCCCGCCTCAACTGATTGTCAAACAGACCTGGTCCAAAAAGGCCGGCCGGTTCCGCGCTGCCGTAGTCGATGCACAGCCCGGCTCTGACGGCATCCTGTGCTCGCAGAGCTACGTCAGCGTTCACGCGGCAAGCGAAGAGACCTTGGAAGCGGCTTGTCTCAGCCTCAACAGCCGCGTTGCCCCTTACTACCTGCTGCTAACCAGTGGCCGCTTCGCGTCATATCGGCCCGAGGTGTTGGTCAAGGATCTCCTGGACGTACCAATCCCGCCATCGGCTCGCGGGCTGTTGACTGGACTTGAAAACGATGCTGACATCGACGATCGTGCGCGTGAGGCGTTTGAGTTCAATGAGGTCGAGTGGGCACTAGTCGAGGACCTTTCCCAGTACACGCTCCCGGACTTCAAGGGAGATGGCAGTTCACCGGGACGGCAGCCAACGCAACGGCTCTCGGGGGATTCCACTGCAGAGAACGAACCCGACCTGCGTCTCTACGCGGATTACTTCCTGCGCGTCCTCGAGGCCGGGTTCGGAGCGGATAAGGGCGCTTGTGTGACCATCTTCCATGACGCAGAGCAGCAATTCCCCCTACGCATCCTGGCACTCCATCTCGGCCATCTCGAACACGATCGCATCGGTCTCGAGCCAGTGAGCTATGGTGCGTTGGCCGACCGCTTAGCCGGTCTCACCCAGGCATTGGCAGGTCAAAGACGGCGGGAAGGTGCCGGAGTTGAGCATCGGAGGGTGTTGCGGGTGTACGACACTGCCATGCACGGCGGGCAGGTGGTTCCTACAGTCTACATCGTGAAACCCGACCAGCTCAGGTACTGGACGCGTTCGGCAGCTCTTAGGGACGCGGATTCGGTCGCTGCCGACATAATGCTGTGGCGTGCTCCAATGGCTGCACAACCAGGGGGAAATCGTGGGTAGCCGGATGACTATCTCCGAGATGCGGTGGCCTGAGACGCCAGAGTTCTCAGAGATGATAGCGACGTGGCAGTACGGAGCCGCAACGAGAGTTCTCGAACTCGTTTGGGCCGGCTACGATGCTCTACACCGGGATGTACTGTCGATGGTGGACCAGAGACAACTGGGCAATGTCCAGGAGACCGAGGTAACTCAGCTACTTGTAGTCAACATCCGTCGGCACATGGAGCACCTGCCCTCCTTCTGGCCTTTCGACGTCTGGCCGGAATCCTGGGAGTTCGAAGGCCAATCGGAGCCGCCCGCCCGGGCGAAGCAGTATGACTTCGCCTTCAGAATGCGGGAGAACCCCCGCATAGCTTGGCCATTCGAGGCCAAGGTACTGAAAACCGACGCGACGTTAGCCGCCTATGTTGAGGAGATACGAAGCAACTTCATCACTTGTCGGTATGCCCCCTTCAGTAGCCAGGCCGGCATGGTCGGGTACCTACTGTCAGGGTCGCCACAGACGGCGCTGGCGGGGATTGCCGAGCGTCTTGCGTGCAAGCTGACCCAGCACCCTGACTTCCTGGAACGCACCCACTCCACGTCTGATCATGATCGCAAGGTGCCAAAGGGGAAAACCTATCCCACTTGCCTTCGTCTGCACCATCTGATCCTGCAACTGACGTGCCCCGAACCGGGTGCGCAGGGGCCACCATAGCCATAGTCCGCTTCGACCAACCCTACCTCTTCGTCGAAGGACGATCCTTCCCTGTTACGAGCCACCGCCCTGTCCGGCAGGGCACCGGACCTCGCGCGGCGAATGGTTTTCCTTGTTTCAATGGACGCACCGGCACTCGGAGGTCCTCTTCATGCGCATTCTGGTCACCGGCGGCGCCGGTTTCATCGGCTCGAACGTGGTTGATCGCTATATCACAGACGGCCATGACGTCGCCATCATCGACAACTTCATCACCGGCAGGCGGGAGAACCTCAACCCCGCAGCCCGGTTGTACGAACAGGATGTCACCGAGATTGAGGCCCTGCGCGAGACCTTCGCCGCCTTTCGCCCGGAAATCGTCGCGCATTTCGCGGCCCAGCTCGATGTCCGCAAATCCGTCGCCGACCCTGCGTACGACGCCTGCTGCAACATCATCGGCGGCATCAATGTCATCCAGTCCTCCGTTGAGGCCGGCGTCGGGAAGATCATCTACGCCGCGACCGGCGGGGCCGTCTACGGCAACCCCGAGAAGCTTCCCGTCGACGAGACGCACCCCGTGAACCCGGTCTCTCAGTACGGCATCTCCAAGCACACGGTCGAGCACTACCTCGCGCTCTATCACCAGCTCGAGGGCCTCAGGTATACCGTATTGCGGTACGCGAACGTGTTCGGCCCCCGGCAAAACCCTCACGGCGAGGCAGGAGTCAACGCGATCTTCGCCGGGCAGATGCTCGCCGGGGAGACCCCGACGATCTTCGGCGACGGCACGAAGACCCGCGACTATGTCTATATCGGTGATGTCGTGGAGGCCAATGTCCTCGCGCTGACGAAAGGCGACCAGGAGATCTTCAACATCGGCACCGGCCAGGAGACCACCGACCAGGAGGTCTACGACGCCGTGGCCGCGGCGGTCGGCTTCGACAAGCCCGCCCAGTACACGTCGGCGCGCAAGGGCGAGATCACCCGCATCGCGCTGGACGCCTCGAAGGCGAAGCGCATCCTCGGCTGGGAGCCGAAGATGCCCTTCCGTGAGGGCGTGA
>CAYWBK010000229.1:0-9944 GCA_964455745.1 uncultured Armatimonadia bacterium | reverse complement strand
CGAGCAGCCACCCGCTCTGGGGCCCCGTCTTCAATCCCGCTGGCGCAGAATCGAAGACATCCGGGGCTTGGCCCGCTGCGCAGAAACTATGCTCCTCCGCGGCTGCCGATAGCAGGCAGGCACGGAGGCAAACTGCTGTGTACTTGGCTGGATTAGTCTGCCACGTGGGGATTGACTCTTTGTGTCTAATTCCGTATACTCCAGTCGCAAAACGGTAGGGAACGGGTCGGAACGGTACGATGCGGGATCAAGATGGCGACAACCATTCAGCAACTGGCAGATTCCGCCCTTCCCCTTGGCTCTCAGCCCCGCGCCATTGATTCGTCGGGACGTCTTCTCATCAAGGGGCAAGTGCCCGACGGCACTACGGCGGTCATCTTCACCTTCGGTCTTGACAACCAGATTCTTATGATGCTGCCCGAACAGTGGCTCGCGTTCCGGGCGTTTGTCGACAAGCTGGACCAGTTCGACCCCGACGTGCAGAACATCAAGCGATACCAGGTGGCGCCGGCTGAGGGCTGCTCTGTTGACAATGCCGGCCGGGTGCGAATACCCGAGGACTTCAGGGTGGATGCCCATCTGACGACACCTGGCGTGGCACAAATTCTCAATTTGGGCTCCGACGGCTACGAGTTGTGGCTGCCTGAGCGTTACAAGGCCGCGCGCGAGTCGAAACAGGAGGGGATGCGCGAGGCGCAACTGCGTCTTTCCCGCCAGGCGGCGGCTCAGGTCAGTCAGCCTCCGTCGGGTGTGTGAGATATGGCCCTGCACATCCCGGTGATGGTGGCGGAAGTCCTGGAGGCTGTGGACGCAGCGCACGCCGCGCACCTTGTAGACATGACCCTCGGCGGGGGAGGGCACGCGAAGGCGATGCTGCAGGTCGCGCCGGCGGGGGCGACGCTCATCGCCATCGACCGCGACGAGACCGCCATCGAGATGGCCCGCCCGGCGCTGGCCCAGTTTGAAAGCCGTGTCGCGTACTTTCACAGTCGCTTTAGCCGCCTGCCGGAGATCCTCGCCGAGGCCGGCCTCGAGCATGTGGACGGCGTCCTGCTCGACGCGGGAGTCTCGCGGGATCAGATCATCGACCCGGAGCGCGGATTTTCATTCACCAGTGAAGCGCACCTTGACATGCGCCAGAGCAGATCCGAGCCGCTTACGGCTTACACAGTCGTGAATGACTACGATCCTGCAGACCTCGGCGCGGTAATGAGTCGTACCGGGAAGGTCAGGGAGGCCCGACGGGTCGCAGCAAGAGTCGTGGCCGCACGCAAGACACAGCCGATCACCACCACCGCACAACTCGCCGAAATCATCGCAGCCGCTGTCGCCCGGCCAGGGGATCGGGGAAAGCATCGCCACCCGAGCACCGAATGGCTGATGGCGATCAGAGTCGAAGTCAATGACGAAGTCAATGAGTTGATCAAGGGTATCGAAGCCGGCGTGCGCGCTCTAGAGCCTGAGACGGGCCGCTTTGTGGTCCTGACGTGGAACGGGCTTGAACATCGCATCGCCAGACGCACTCTCAGGGCCTTGATCAATCCCTGTCGGTGCCTCCCAACCCTCCCGTGTAACTGTGGACTCAAACCGCTGGCGAAGTGGCTCGTCAAAGGAGCTTCGCCCACCGAGGACGAGGTCGCTCGGAATCCGTCGGCGCGATCATGTCGCCTTTTCGCTGTCACTGCCGCGTGACGCTCGCCGTGCCGCACATCGCCCGATGTCTCGCACATCGTTTGATGTCTCGCTCATCGGCACAGTCGCGTTCGCGGCGTTGAGGTTTCCGTCGCAGTATCGTTGCGCCGGAAAAAAATGGGAGGGAGTGGCGGGCGCCCAAGTCGTTTCGCTCTTGCGCCTGCCCAAACCCACTGCCGCACCGGTCGCTGCAACCATCGCCGAACACCATCGCAGCCTTCATCGCACCCTACATCACCGCAACTGTTGCGCCAACAATCGCTGCACCGACCACAGCACCGTCTGCTTCGTCCAGCCGGCGCCCGCCGCTCCTCCCGCCGTCCCACACAAACCAGCATACGTTCGGTCGTCATCGGCTCGCGGGCCGCGCTCAATCGAGTGCGCACCCGTGCGCCGGTATCTCGAAACCGGCAGGGGGTGTCCCCGATGGCTGTTGCTCCGGTACTCGACACCAGACCGCGATCCTCACATCATGTCCAGAATTCAGTCCCCTCTCTCGTCTCAGCGCTGCACGAGATCGTGTTTCCGTGCGCGATCATCGGGCTGATCGGCGCGGTGGCGGTCGGCTACCTGACGTTCTCCGCGCGCGTGTCGGACTTGGAGATTCAGCGCGCGAGCCTGGACAAGCGCATCGAGCACGAGCAGGCGCGGCGCATGGCGCTCCTGCGGGCTTACCAGGCCGCGTGCGAGCGCAACGGCTTGCAACGTTACGCCAGCGCCGCCGGCCTGCAGCAGCAGCCGAGCCGGGTTCAGACGATAGACATGCCTCCCTTGCCCGCCGGCGACCCCGGTATGCTCGCCCGCCTGGAGCGACGGTCGGCGCAATCCGGCAAGCCGGGCGCTCCGGCGAACCCCGGCGCTCAGGTCGTCGCCGGGATGTCGCCGTAGACGACTTTCCCCATCCGGGCGCGTGCCGGATCGACACTCGTCCACACAAGAGGTTGGCGAAGTGCCTGCCGACATCATCTCACTGGCATCGACCCGCCTCAGACACCTCAAGATATTTGGGGGCGCTCTCCTCTGCCTGATCGTCCTGCGCGTCGGCTACCTGAAGGTAGGGTGGGCCGAATACTATGCGGCGTTGGCTGATGAGACCACCGTGACCGTGAGCCGACCGCCCGACCCCACTCCCGGTTCATTCCTCGACTGTCACAACCGCCGCGTCGCCTACAGTGAGCGTGTGTACACCGTGGCCGTCGAGCCAGCGAAGGTTCGCGCCGCAGGAGTCTCCGATCAGGCCGCGCGCGCCCTCGCGGCACAACTCGGCGGCGACTACCAGACCATCCTGGAGGCGATCAACGCGCCGGCCGGGCGGTGGAAGCCCATCGCCTATCACATCCCCCCGTCCACGGCAGACAAAGTCCGCAGTCTGAAAATCACGGGTGTGACCTGCGCCCCGACTTTCATGCGCAAGTACCCTTACGGCAGGGTCGGATGCCATCTCGTCGGTCTGCGCGGTCGCGATCATAGCCCGCTGGACGGCATCGAGAAGATGTACCGCTTCCTGATCGACGGGGTGCCCGGAACCCCGCGCACGAATGTCGATGCGTACGGCCGGCTGATCGTCGGGCAGGAAGATGCGCCGGTCCTGCCGCCTGAGCCGGGCAAGGATGTCGTGTTGGCGGTGGACATGGATTTGCAGCAGGTCGCCGACGAGGCCCTCGACGAGTGCATGGCACGCAATCAGCCCACTACTGCGACCTGCGTCGTCTTCGATGTCCGCACGGGCGCGATCCGGGCCCTCGCCAGCCGCCCCAACTACGACCCCAACGCCATCGCGGGCGGCCCCACAGACGGAACCAAGGTGCAGTCTCCGCCGCAGATCAACCAGGCCCCCCTGCCGGTCGTTCGCGCCTTCGAGCCGGGCAGCACCTTCAAGATCCTCACCGCCACCGCCGCCATCGAGCTGGGCGTGGCGGACGAGAGCACCTCGTTCCATTGTTCGGGCCAGGAGGAAATCGGCGGCAAGCCTCTCAAATGCTGGGGCAAGTACGCCACCGAGGGCCACGGGGACATTACGCTGCCGCAGATGCTGACCCTGTCGTGCAACCTGTTCGCCGCCCACCTCGCGATGCGCATCGGCCCCGAGCGATTTGTGAAGTTCCTGGAGAACGCCGGCATCGGCAGCCCCACCCATTGCGGCTACCCTTACGATGCCGCCGGGACGCTGCACCCGGCTTCGCAGCTTCGCACGCGCGATCTCGCGAACATGGGTTTCGGGCAGAACGTCTCAGTGACAGATGTCCAGCTTCTGGCCGCGGCCTCCGCCTGCGTCAACGGCGGAGTGCTCCTGCAGCCGCGTGTTGTGGACCGCGTACTCACCGCCGACGGGGCGCTGTATAGCGAACTGCAGCCGGTGTCATTGCGCCGGGTGTGCTCCGAGCGGACTTCGGCGAGGGTGCGCAAGATGCTCCGCGCCGTCGTGGACGTCGGTACCGGCAAACCGGCGCGGATCCCCGGCGTGGCGGTCGGCGGCAAGACTGGAACGGCGCAGAAGTGGGGGTCGGAGGACGGGCAGTGGCGGATCAACGGCTACATCATGAGCTTCATGCTCTTCGTGCCCATCGATACGGTGCCCAGGTATGCTATACTCGTCACCGCGGAAGACCCCAAGCAGGGCGAACACGGATCGGACGTTGCCGCGCCGGCTGCCCGCAAGGTGGCGCTCGAGATCTGCCGGTCGAGCGGCCTGCTGACGGAAGCCCAGTACATGAAAGCTCGAACCCCCGCCGCGCCCGGCTAGGCGTGGCGGTTTGGGTTCGTATGGAACGCCATGAACCACACTCCTGAGAAGGCTGACGCGCCCAAGAGCCTCTCCGAGCTACTGGCAGGCCTCCTGCCGGCGGATGACCTGCCGCAAGGCCTGGCGGTCACTGCGATTGCTACGGACTCGCGGCTCGTCACCGAGGGTGCGGTGTTCGTCGCGATTGCCGGGTATGAGACCGACGGGCACCGCTACATCGCCGATGCCATCGGGCGCGGCGCGTGCGCGGTTGTCTGCCAGGACGCAGCGTACTTGTCGCGAGTGCCGGCGGGCGTGCCCGTCTTCGTCGTGTCCGACAGCCGCCGTGCCGCCGCGACGATGGCGGCTCGGTTCTACGACCATCCGTCGCGCAAACTGACGATTGTCGCTGTCACCGGCACCTCGGGCAAGACTACAACGGCGCTGCTGATCGACAGCATCTTCCGTGCCGCCGGGCACAAAACCGGCGTGATCGGCACTCTCGGCGCTCGCATCGGCGACCGCAACTTGCCCGGAGATCGCACGACGCCGGATTCGGTCGAACTGCAAGAACTCCTATCACAGATGGTCTCGGAAGGTGTCACTTATGTATCGATGGAGGTCTCCTCTCATGCCCTTTACCTCGACCGCACGTGGGGCATGGCCTTCGACGGGGCAGTCTTCACGAATCTGTCGCAAGACCACCTCGATTTCCACGCTGACCTCGATGAGTATTTCGAGGCCAAGCTGCGCCTTTTCACCGAGTATCCCGAACTGTCCCGACCTGGCAAAGAGCTTGTCGGCGCAACGAACCTCGACGACTGTTACGGACAGCGACTTGCGGAGCGAGCAAGATGCCGAGTGGTGAAATACGGCGTGACGCCTGAGGCGCAGGTGCGGGCGGTCGATCTCGTCATCAGTCCCGCCGGCGTCGGCTTCACCCTCGTGGCGCCGCCGGCCCGGATGCCCGTCGCATTGAAGCTCAGCGGCGCGTTCAACATCCACAACGCCCTGGCCGCCGCGGCATGCACGTTGGGGCTCGGCGTGCCGATCAAGACCGTCGTCCGGGGGCTGGAGGGTCTCGCCGCCGTGCCAGGGCGCTTCGAGCGCGTGAACACCGGCGGCGAGTTCGCGGTTGTGGTCGATTACGCCCATAAGCCTGATGCGTTGGAGAAGGTCATCCGCTCCGTCCGGGCACTGAATCCGCGCCGGGTGATCTGCCTCATGGGCTGCGGCGGCGACAGGGATCGCGACAAGCGCCCGAAGATGGGGAAAATCGCCACGCGCGACTGCGACTTCACCATCATCACCTCCGACAACCCGCGGACCGAGGACCCGATGAGCATCATCGGCAACATCCTCGCGGGGGTTGAAGAGGGGTGCCCCTACGCCGTCGAGCCGGACCGGCGGGCGGCGATCTTCGCGGGGGTCGGGATGTGCGAGGCGGGAGACATCTTCCTGATTTGCGGCAAGGGACACGAGACTTATCAAGTTTTCAAGGATCGCACGATTCACTTCGACGACCGCGAAGTGGCGCGCGAGGCGCTGGCCGCGGCCACATCGTCCGGGGCATGAGCCTTGCAGCCGCTGCGCGGAGGTATCCTGAGAGGCGATTGCAGAGGCCTGTAGGAGCACTCTCCAGAGTGCGACCAGCCTTCCCCCGTATTATGCTCAAATAGCGTCTATGGAGGCGAAACTATGTCTCTATAGTGGCGTATTAACGGCAATCGCGGTCTGGAGACCGCTCCTACAGACGGCGCTGCTGCTTTCGTCATTACATCCTGATTCGCCGGCCATCATCATGCTTACTTTTGCAAGCACACTTGAAGACATAGCCCGCATTGCGCACGGAACGCTCGCACCGGCGTTCGGCGCGCGGCGCGTCACCGGCGTCAGCATCGATTCCCGCAACCTGGACGACGGAGACCTCTTCGTCGCCCTTCCCGGCGAGAAGGCCGACGGACACGACTACGTCGCGGCGGCGCTGGCGGCCGGCGCCGTCGGGGCGATAGTCTCGCGCGTCCCTGACGGCATCGGAGTCGAGCAGTCGCCGCTGATCGTCGTGCCCGACTCCCTGCGCGCACTGGGCGACCTTGGCTCCGCCGCGCGCGACCTGAGCGGCGCGACGGTGGTGGCGGTCACGGGAAGCGCGGGCAAGACGACCGTGCGGAACATGATCGCCGCCGCGCTGGCCACCTTCGGCCCGACGCTCGTCGCGGAACGCAATCTCAACAACGAGATCGGCTGTCCGCTGACGCTGTTCCGGCTTCGCCCGGAGCACAGGTTCGCAGTGCTGGAGCTGGCGATGCGCGGACGCGGACAGATCAAGTATCTCGCAGATATTTGCCGGCCGCACATCGGTGTCATCACCAATGTCGGCGAGTCGCACATCGGACTTCTGGGCAGTCGCGAGAACATCGCCCAGGCCAAAGCCGAGCTTCTCGCGGCTCTGCCCGCGGACGGCGTAGCGGCGCTTCCCCGCGACGACTTCTTCTTCGATCTCCTCGATCAACTTGCGCCCTGCCGCGTCATCTCATTCGGCGAATCGCCCGACGCGGATGTTCGTGTGAGCGATGTCGCCATCGAAGGCCTGGCGGGGGTGCGGTTCCGGCTGCGCGCGGGCGATGAGGAAGCCGGAGCCTTCGTGGGCATCCCCGGACGGCACATCGCGATCAACGTCGCCGCCGCCGCTGCCGTGTGCCTGGCTGCGGGGATGAGTTTGTCGCAGGCGGCCGCCGGCCTCAACGGCTTCGCAGACACCGACATGCGGATGCAAACCGCGCAAACCGCTCGCGGCTACACAGTCGTGAACGATACCTACAACGCCAGCCCCGCGTCCGTCCAGGCGGCTTTGGATGTTCTCGCCGTCCAGGAGGGACGCAAGGTTTTCGTGTTCGGCGACATGCTCGAGCTTGGGCCGGTGACGAAGTCCACCCACGAGCGCATCGGGCAGGCCGCGGCGAAGGCGGGCGTCGACTGGATGGTGACCGTGGGCGAGTGGGCCTCGGTCGCCGGCGATGCCGCCGAGGCGGCAGGCGTGCGCGTCGAGCGCTTCACCGACAAGACGGAAGCCCTCGAAGCGCTCAAGGAAGGCCTGCAGCCGGGGGACATCGTGCTGGTGAAGGCCTCTCGCGGCATGGGCCTCGAGACGGTCGCGAGGGGGCTTGTCGATGGCGCTTGAGGGAGCCGCGCTGGGGGCAGTTGCGGCTGTTGTCGGAGGCGTGCTCAGCGCGCTTCTTACCTGGGCGGTGCTCCGGGTCGCGCTGTCCATCGGGGCGAAGCAAATCGTCCGCGACGACGGCCCGCAGGCGCACCTCAAGAAACAGGGGACGCCATCGCTGGGAGGCGTCGGGTTCCTGATCGCCTTTGTGCTCACCGGCGGCCTGGTGGTGTTTCTCGGTCGCGGGGAGCGGACGTTCGGGCTTGGCGTTCTCGGGGCCACGGTACTTTTCGGCCTGATCGGCTTCTATGACGACTACTGTAAGTTCGCCAGGGGCATCCGCGAAGGTTGGAAAGCTCGGTACCGGATCGTCGCGCAGGTCATCGTTGCCGTGGCGTTCGTCTGGCTGGTTCTGCCGCGGGTGTGGCTGGCAAGTCCGCTGCCCGCGCAGGCGGAGGCCGGGAAGTGGCTCAGTTTCGGCTTCCTCGGGCTTCTGGGCTGGAAGATCGCGAGCGTCATCGTCTTGGTCGGCAGCGTCAATGCCGTGAACTTCAGCGACGGCCTCGACGGCCTCGCCGGGGGCCTCACTGCGATCTGCGCCCTCTGCCTGGGCGTGACGCTGATGGCCGTCGGGAGGACCGAATTGGGGGTACTTGCTCTCTGCCTGGCCGGATGCGCGGCGGGCTTTCTCTGGCTCAACAGCCACCCGGCGTCGATCTTCATGGGTGATGTCGGCTCCTACGGCTTGGGCGCGGCACTCGGCGCCATCGCTCTCGTCGGCCGCCTCGAAATACTGTTCGCCCTGATGGGCTTTGTATTTGTCGCCGAAGCGTTGTCGGTCATCGCGCAGGTTGTGAGTTTCCGCACCACGGGCAAACGCATCTTTCGGATGGCGCCGCTGCACCACCACTTCGAGTTGATCGGCTGGCCGGAGACCAAGGTTGTCGTGCGCTTCTGGTTGATCGGGGCGCTGCTGGGAGCAGCCGGGCTGGGCCTCATACTGCAGGCCATAGGTGAGGCAGCGCGCTAAGGCGAACTGATGAACATCACTTTCGAGCCACCACAACCCCTCGGCCTGGACGGAAAGCGCGTCGCCGTGCTGGGCCTTGCGCGCACGGGCATCGCCGCCGTCGAGGCTCTCTGTCAACGCGGGGCCTTTGTGGCAGGCTGCGACAGCAAGGCGTTGGCCGACCTCGGCGACGCTCCCGCGCGTCTGGATGCCGTCGGCGCGTGTCTCGTCGATCACTGTCAGGTCTTCGAGCAGATCGGCGGGCCCGGCGCGGTCGATCTCATCGTCGTCAGCCCCGGCATCCCTGTGGATCACGCCATCCTGCGCGAGGCGCGGTCACACGGAGTGCGTATCATCGGCGAGATCGAGCTGGCCTATCGCCTGCTGCGCTGCCCGATCATCGCGGTCACCGGCACGAACGGCAAGGGCACCACGTGCACCGTCCTCGGCGACATGCTCGACCGGGCGGGGATGCGCGTCGCTGTCGCGGGCAATATCGGGACGCCGCTGGTGTCGTATGCCGACACGCCGCTCGACGCCATCGTCGCCGAGATCAGCAGTTTCCAGTTTGAGACGGTCGAACTGTTCCGCCCCGCCATCTCGGTCTTGCTGAACATCACGCCGGACCATCTCTCCGACCGTCACGGTGACTTCGACGCTTATGTCGCCGCGAAGCGACGCATGTTCGTGAACCAGACTGACCGCGACTTCGCAATCCTGAACATCGACGACCCCGTCGTCGCCTCACTTGCCGGCGCCATTCCCGCAAGCGTGCTCACGGTATCTTTGGGCGGCTCGGCCACCGGCCGCCTCGAGGGCGATCTGCTGGTGGTCGAGACGGAGGCCACCGGCCGCCTCGAGGTGTGCAGCGCTTCCGACATTCCGGTGCCGGGCGAGCACAACCGCCGTAACTTCCTGTGCGCCGCGTTGGCGGCGGCCCTGTGCGGCGCATCGGCGCTTTCCATGCGCGAGGCCATCGCCGCCTTCAAGCCGGCCTTGCACTTGTTGACGCCGGTCGGCGAGGCGCGGGGCGTGCATTTCCTCGACGACTCCAAGGCGACCAATCCCGCCTCCGCCATTGCGGATCTGTCGGCTCTCAGCGGCGAGGTCATCGTCATCTCCGGCGGCAAGGACAAAGGGTCCGACTTCCGCGATTTGGGCGATGCCATCGCCGCTCACGCGAAAGCCGCTTTCCTCATCGGCGAGACGAAGCACCGCATCGCCGCCGCAATCGGCGGGCGGGTTCCCATGAACCTGTGCGCCAATCTCGAGCAGGCCGTGCGGGAGGCGTTCGCGACGGCCTCACCGGGCGCGACGGTCGTCTTGCTGCCGGCGTGCTCCAGCTTCGACATGTTTGCCGA
>CAYWBK010000228.1:8794-9945 GCA_964455745.1 uncultured Armatimonadia bacterium | reverse complement strand
CTGCGCGGGAATCGCCGTTTGCCTCTCCCCTCCCGGAACGGGAGGGGTGCCCGCGCAGCGGGGACGGGGTGGGGCCGTTACCCAGTCGTTCTCTGTGTGCTCTGTGTGCTCTGTGGTCGAATGCCGTTCGCCCTCCATCCTGGTATCCGGTTAGCATCCGACAAGATTCCGAGCGCTTTACCCGCCGGTTGTCGAAGTGGCGCAGTAGCGTCAGGCGACCAGCCGGATCATCTGGGCGATGAGGGATTGCAGGTCGCTTAGGAGGCTTGTGAGGACCGCGACGAGCACGGGGGCGCTTACCGCGAGCGTGGCGAAGCCCAGGCCGATCTTGGCCGGCATGCCGACGAAGAGGATGTTCACCTGCGGCACCGCACGGACGACCAGCCCGAAGGCGATGTCCGTCAGCAGGAGGGTTCCGATCACCGGGGCTCCGATGCGCAAGGCGAGGTCGAGCATCGTGGCGCAGGCGCTGAGCATGAGGGGGGCCAGCGCCGTTTTCAGCACCAGACAGCCCGGTGGCGCGACTTGGAAGCTACGATACAGGCCCGCCAGTACCCAGTGATGGCCATCTAACTGCAAGAACAGTAGTACCGCCACCATATAGTAGAAGGTGCCAAGTAGCGAGCTTCGCGTCGCGCCGATGGGATCGAAAAGCTCGGCGGCGCGCAGGCCGATCTGCAGATCGATCAACTCGCCGGCAAGCCGGGCCGCCTCGAGCAAGAGCGACGCACCGAAGCCGAGGATGACGCCGAAGGCGATTTCGCTGAGGAGGGCGAGGCCCAGGGGCGTTGCAGGCTGGGGGGCGGCGGCCCTGACGGCAATCGCGGGAGCCACCACGACGCAGATGCCGAACACCAGCCCCGCCCGAACCGGACCGGGAACCTGCGCCGAACCGATACCCGGCATGAAGGCCACGACCCCGGCGATGCGCGCGCCGACGAGCAGAGAGGAGACCCAGGCCAAGGATTGCGGGTCCGGGAGGAGCATAGGTAACCTGCGCTGAGGGCTGAGTGGGTGCGGCAATCCTACTGGGCCATGTAGCCGCGACCAGGCGGGTGGCCGCAACCAGGTGAGTGGCCGCAACCAGGTGAGTGGCCGCAACCAGGTGAGTGGCCGCGACAATCCTGTCGCGGATTCCCTCACACTGTGCC
>CAYWBK010000228.1:0-8694 GCA_964455745.1 uncultured Armatimonadia bacterium | reverse complement strand
CGGATTCCCTCACACTGTGCCAGCCCTCCCCGACAAGATTGTCGGGGCCACTGATGTACGCCTCGGAGACGGCACCCCACCCCAGCCCTCTCCGGACTGCGCGCCGTGGCCGCAACCAGGTGAGTGGCCGCGACAATCCTGTCGCGGATTCCCTCACACTGTGCCAGCCCTCCCCGACAAGATTGTCGGGGCCACTGATATAATCCAGGGCAACTGATGCACAGCAGGATCACCTATGTAGAGGGGTGATGTTACCGTCATCACCGCACGAACTGCGGAAGCCGGGTGAACAGCTCGCCGCTGTAGGCGAGCAGCGACTGCAGCATCCAAGACCCGCAGACCAGCAAGACCAGGCCGATCGCGATGGTCTTGGGCACGAAGGTCATCGTTGCATCCTGCACCTGGGTGATCGCCTGCAGGATGCTGATGCCGACACCGACTACCAGGGCAACCATGAGAGTCGGTCCGCCCAGCTTCAAGCAAGCGAGGAACGCCTGTCGCGACAGTTCGAGTACGGTATCGTCAGTCATGGAAAAGACTCTCTCAGAATCGCGACGGACCGGTCTCGCGTGGGGCGGGCGTCTCGCCCGCCAGAGCCGTCCCGTGGCCGCAGCGATCCTGCCACGGGCCGTTCGCCATTGCCGTGCGCAACGGCTGGGGCCGGATACTTCGCTGCGCTCGTAACCCGGCCCCTCCTTGAACAACAGCCAGTCCTAAGTTAGCGCACGGGCTTTGGGCAAGGTCCTCAGCCAAAACTCAGCACAATCGACTGCGCGATCAAATGCCACCCGTCAATCATCACGAACAGCAGGATCTTGAAGGGCAGGGCGATCATTGTCGGAGGTAACATCATCATGCCCATGCTCATAAGAATGCTTGCCACGACTATGTCAATGACCATGAATGGCAGATACAGCACGAAGCCGATCTGGAACGCCGACTTCAATTCGCTGATGACGAACGCCGGGATCAGCACATACGTCGGCGTCCCGCCCTGGTCGCGGGGGCGGGGGATGCGCGACATGCGGATGAACAGTGCGATGTCCTTCTCGCGCGTCTGCGAGAACATGAACTGCCGCAGTGGCTTCTCGCCCCGGTTGAGGGCTTCCGCATAGCCGAGCTTGCCCGCCATGTACGGCTCCAGCGCGTCCTTGTTGATCTTATCCCAAGTCGGGTGCATCACGAATGCGGTGAGGAACAGGGCAAGCCCGATGAGGACCGCGTTCGGCGGAGTCTGCTGCGTGCCCAGGGCACTGCGCAGGAAGCTGAGGATGATAATGATTCGCGTGAACGAAGTCAGCATCATCAGCAGCGCCGGCGCGAGGGACAGCAACGCCATGCCGATCAGCAGCCGTAAGGAAAGGGCCAACTCCGCGGGCTGTGCCGACTTCGACAGAAGCGGCGGCAACATGCCAGGCCGCTGCGCGAAGGCCGCAGAGACGATGCAAAGCGCCCCCAGGCATGAAGCGAGGCGCAGAGGGGGCCATTTCAGGCGGTCGCACGATGGCAAAGTGAGCTGCACCTCAAGCGCGCGAACAGTCGGCCCCCCCTTGACCGTGGGCCCAATCTTGTCGGGGATTCCCTTGTGCTGTGCCTGCCCTCCCCGACAAGATTGTCGGGGCCACTGGTGCATTGTCGGGGCCACTGGCGCATTGTTCAGGCCATTGATGTACAGGGGTGAGGTCAGCCGCCCCTCACGAGGCCACCCGCTCCTGCAAAGCCCGGATGAGCATGTCGCGTTTGCGCGTCCATGAGGCTTCGTCGCGGCTTTCGCGCGCCTGGCCCCTCATGCCGACGACCGAGCCTGGCCGGACCGGCGCTTGCGGCGCAAAGGAACTCGTGTCGCAGGCAGGGCCGGGGTTGGTAGCGCCCTCGGGCAGCATGAGAGACGCCCCGGCGGAGGCAGGCGGCTTCGAGGCCTCGGCGGCGGTGGCCAGATCGCCCAAAGGCGCCAGGCCCGTCGTATCGGCCCCGATCAGGATACTGCGCCCGCCGGCTTCGATCACGTAGATGAACCTGTTTCCGCCGAGCGGCAGGGATTCCACGAGCCGCAACTGGCTGGGCGGTCGAGGCTCGCGCGGCATCCGCAGCCAGGCAGCGCCGTGATTCCTGAACAGGCGCAACCCGGAAAGCAGGCCGATGATGCAAAGCACCATCGCGCAAAGCTTCCCGCCAATGTCGAGCATCGAGACCTTCGGCGGCCCGACCGAAATCCGAGTATCCGTGTCGGCGGCGGAAGCCTCGCGGGCGCCGGCCGAAGTCCCGCGCCCAAGCCCAACAGGGAGGATGTCGTCGTGGGGATCGTCGGCAGCCCGCGAGGCCAGCGCCGGCCGCGCCTTCGCGCGCTCGCCGCGCAGCGGCCCCGCCCAGCATGAAGAGGCGCCCAGCGCAAGCATCGTCCCGGCGACAGAGCAGAGCAGGAGTGTTCTCAGATAGCGATTAGGCATCGGTCACACCATCCTCATATAGGCGGGAAGACACTATGGCCGCGACAGGAAAAGCACCGTGGCTACGATAGGAGAAACCGTGGCTAGGAGAAACCGTGGCCGCGACAATCTTGTCGCGGATTCCCCGCACCGTGCCATCCCCGACAAGATTGTCGGGGCCACTGATGTATCTGGGGCCACTGACGTATCTGGAGCCACCGCGAAATCCTGGCCGCGATAGGAGAAACCGTGGCTAGGAGAAACCGTGGCCGCGACAATCCTGTCGCGGATTCCCCCCCGCACCGCGCCATCCCCGACAAGATTGTCGGGGCCACTGACGTATCTGGGGCCACCGGGAAATCCTGGCCGCGATAGGAGAAACCGTGGCTAGGAGAAACCGTGGCCGCGACAATCCTGTCGCGGATTCCCCCCCGCACCGCGCCATCCCCGACAAGATTGTCGGGGCCACTGACGTACCTGGGGTCACTGATGTACCTGGGGTCGCCGATGCGCCCGAGGCCATTGACCGACGTCCCCTTCACACCGCCATGTCATGCGGCAGAATGTCGGTGATGCGGAACGCGAGTGTCTCGTTCACGACCACGATCTCCCCTCGCGCCACCAGCCGGCCGTTGACGTACATGTCGATCGGCTCGCCGGGGAGGCGGTCCAACTCCACCACCGACCCGGGTTCGAGGGCCAGCAGGTCGGCAAGCGGCATCTGAGCGCGCCCTAATTCGACCGCCACGTCCAAGGGCACGTCCAGCATGAGGTCGAGATTGCGCAGGCTGTGAGCGGCGTTGGGATCGTCGGCGGCCGCCTGGAAGTCGTGCGTCCAAAGCGATCCGGCATCGCCCTCGCCCGCGCCGTCTGCTTCGACAGGCATTGCAGCGTTGTCTGGAGTCATGGAAGCTCCTGGAAGGCTGTCGTTTGATGGTTTTGATCGGCCCGGCGGCTCTGCCTCAATGTATGTGAGTAGTGATCTCCAACTGGCCCTGGCCGGGATTGCGCATCAGGACGTGGACGAAGCCGTTGTCGTCACGTCCGCAGGACGACCGGCGCGAAGCGCCCCTCAGCCGGGTGCTTCAGCGCTCGGTTTTGGGCTGGCAATCAGAGCCGTTTCCGTCCGCCAGGACGGGTGGCCGGAGGCCCCACAGCCCGCGCGACCAAGGGGCTTCGGGCGGCTGCGCCGCCACCCGTCCTGGCGGACGGGATGGCCATCATGCGGCGGGTTATCCCGGACGCTGAAGCATCCGGCTGAGGGACCCCGCCTACGGCGGGGCCGGGCGTCCTGCGGACGCAACGGCGCGGTCAACGACTGCGCGCCCAATGCAATACAGGCGGGAAGGCTATGGCCCGACGTGCCGGACGATCCGTTCCGATCCCGGCTCGGCGCGGGCCAGACACGCCCGCCTCACTGCATCACCAGCGACGTGAACAGAACCCCGCGCAGCTTCTGTTGCGGGAGGCGTGATTGCAGCGTCTCCAGCAGACGGGCCTTGAGCTTCTCCTTACCATCGGCGGTGCGCAGGTTCTCGAACCGCGCGCTCGACAGGACCTGAACGATGGTGTCTTTCGCGCGCAGCTCATCCGCCAGCGGCAGCTTCGGCTTATCCCCGCCGCCCGCCCCCTCGCCCTCTCCCCCACCGCCCCTGGACTTCTTGCTGTCAGCCGCATCGATCTCAATCGCGATGTCCGAGCGCAGGTAGTGAAGGCCCCCGGCGCCTTCGACATTGACGAGGAACTGGCCCAGCTCCACCATAGCGGAAGGCGGTGGCGCAGCCGGCTGCGCTTGCCCGGAGGCCGGTTGCTCGCCGACAGCCGACGGATTCGCGTTTGCCGCCCCCTGGGTGTGTCGGGCATAGAACAATGCGCCCCCGCCGCCCGCACCCGCGAGCGCCAGCATGAAGAGCAGCTTCAGCAACAGCTTTCCCGCGACATGCCTTGATGTCAGTGGCAGCATTCTTCTTTTCGTCCCTGTCTGAGATCAGGCCCCGTGAAGCCGCTTCCCTCCCCGCAAGCCTTGCGCCGTCAGCCTCTCCCCTCCATACCCGCCTGCGGCGGGTCCACGGGAGGGGTGCCCCGCAAAGCGGGGCGGGGTAGGTGGCCGTTGCCGTCTCCCCCTCTCCACCTCGTGGAGAGGGGGTAGGGGGGTGAGGTCACCGCCCCCGCACAAGCTGGTCCAGCGCCGGTGCTATGCCGCCGATTGCGGTTTCCGCTTTCCCGGTCATCGGCTGCCCCCTGATGACGATCACATCAATGCGCCGGTTGCAGCGCCGATTCTCCTCCGAGGTATTCGGGAACAGCGGGTGCGTATCGGCCAGCCCGGCGGCGAGGAACCGCTGTGGCTGCAAGTCGCACGCTCGGATGAAGTACAGCACCACGTTTACCGCCCGCGCCGCCGACAGCTCCCAGTTATCCGAAAACTGCGCGTTGTGGACCGGAAGATCGCAGGTGTGTCCCTCAACATGCACGTCGTTGGGGATCTTCGCCAAAGCCCTCGCCATCCGTCGAAGAAGGGTGGTCATGTCGAGGGTGAGGTCGGCGCTGCCGGGGCTGAAGAGCACGCCGCCAACCTGGAGATGGAACACCACACCCGCTTCGGTCTCCTCGCTCGAAACGAGGTCCGCGACGGCCAAGTCCTGGATCTCGCGCTGCACCATCTGCGACACCACCGGAGCGAATCCGTCGGCGATCCCGGCGGTGGCCGCGCCGTTGGGGGCCAAGTCAACCTTGGCGCTCAGCGAGGCGGCGGCAGCGGCCCCAAGCTGATGCTGGACCGACACCAACATCGCCGCGAACTTAGCCTTGTCGACCTGCGACATCGAGAAAAGCATGATGAAGAAGGCCATCAGCAGGGTAATCATGTCGGAGTACGTGAGCAGCCAGCGCTCCGCATTATCCTCGTCGTGGTGTTCCGCTCCGTGACCTTTGCGCGACATCGTCCTGCCACCGGCCTGATACGGTTTTTGAGTCTGTCCCGTGAGTCCTCTTTACGAATCGCCGCCCGCGAAGGCCGTTGCCGTTTCCGTTTTCCCCCGCTCCACGGGCCGCGCTCTGCGCGGCATTGGAGAGGGGCGTGGCCGCCGCAGGCGGCCGAGGGGGTGAGACGCCGTCGGCTCCGCTACGGTCACGCCGCCTCCGCCGTCGGCTCCTTCCGAGACTTAGGCTCCAGAAACGACATCAATCGCTGCTCTATGGCGATGGGCGTCTCGCCGGTCTGCAGGGCGAGCAGCCCCTCCAGGATCATCTCCCGCATTCCGCGCTCCTCGCGACTGCGCGCGGCGAGCTTCTGCGACACGGGGAGGAAGACCAGGTTCGCGGAGGCGATGCCGTAGAGTGTCGCCAGGAACGCGGAGGCGATGGCCGGCCCCATCTTCCCCGGATCGCTGATCTTCGCCATCATGTGCACCAGGCCCATGACGGTTCCGGTGACGCCGAGCGTCGGGGCGAGGCCGCCCATGACGGCGAACAGCTTGGCGCCCTCCTGGTGCCGCGCCACCTGGCACTCGATCTCCGTCTCCATGATCTCGCGGATCATCTCGCTGTCCGTGCCATCGACAACCAGCTCGATACCCTTGCGCAGGAATGGTTCGTCCACGGTCGCCAGCTCGTTCTCGAGGCTCAACAGGCCGTCCTTGCGTGCAGTGGTCGCGAAGCGCACAACGGTCTTGATGACGGCGGGCCGCGCGAGCGATGACGAGCGGAACACGTGGGTGAACAGCATCGCCCCGCGAAGCACGATGCGCAGGGGCACAGCCAGCATCGTCGCGCCGAAGGTCCCGGCGAAGACGATCATCGCCGCGGAGGGGTTGACCAGGGCGCGCGGGGAGCCGCCCTCCATCAGCACAGAGACCAAGAGGCCGCCGAATGCAACGACCAGCCCGATTAAGCTTCCGATGTCCACTGCGGTGTTGTCCTGCCTTGAGAATTATCGTTTGCCGGGCGAACGGCGACCTCACCCCCGGCCCCTCTCCACTCGTGGAGAGGGGAGAACGGCAGTCCCCGCGCAGCGGATGAACGGCGACCTCACCCCCTCGGCCGCTCACGGCGGCCACTTCCTCTGCACTCTTCCTGGGAGAGGCCGGGGGTGAGGTTGCCCCTCAGGTAACCCGCCCAAGCTGGCCGATGATGACCGGATCGATCTCTCTTTCGTGCAGGCCGGTGAGATAAGCCACGGCCAATTCAACGACTTCGTCCACCGTTTCGCGCACCACGAAACGCCGCCCGGTCGTCAGCGACACCACCGTATCGGGGGTAGCTTCAAGGTGTTCGATGAGGAAGCAGTTAATGACCACCGGAGTATCGTTCAGGCGCGTGAGCTTAATCATGGCGAACAGCGACAGTGCAATCGGCGTGCCAGCAGGCGATCCGGTTGCCAGGCGAGTTCCAGGGCCAGGCGAGTTCCAGTGGCCAGGCAAGCTCCAGTGGCCAGGCGAGTTCCAGTGGCCAGGCGAGTTCCAGTGGCCGCGACAATCCTGTCGCGGCGTCTCTACGGCGTTCCCCGACAAGATTGTCGGGGCCACTGATACAAAGAAGGGGGCGCTGCCGTTCCCCCCTCCCTACGAGGGAGGGGGGGCAGGAGGGATAGGAAGTCGTTACCTTCCGTTCCCCACCTTGTTTCACGGCGCCGCTCAAGATCCTAGCTCACATACCGATATATAAGGGGGCAATGTTCGACCATCCAACGCAAGGGGGCACTTGCGTGCGCGAGAATCTGTGTGCATCGAGGAACGTCTTACTTGTCGGTCCAATTGCCAGCGCCGCACAGTCCACTTTGCAGGCAGCGGGCATCACTCTTATGCTACGTGCGATGTGAACGAGGCCCGAGCGATCGCCTTCCAAGAACCGCCCGACCTGATCGTCATCTCACACGATCCGCCGGAGACCGACGGCACCCGCGTGTTGTCGATGCTGCGCGCCGAGGGCTTCAGCCGCGATGTGCTGATGGTGGCGGAGACGCCCGATCTGTCGGGGGCCATCGAGGCGATGCGCCTCGGTGCGCTCGACTATCTGGCCGCGCCGGTGCCAAACGAGGCCCTGCTGGCAAAGGTCGCCAACGCCTCGGGCGCTGACTGTGTCCTAGACCTGTCCTTCGCCAGAGCCACGGGCGACTTCGATCTCCTCTGGAAACACATCCGCAAGCGCTACGGCTTCGACCACGTTTCCAGCCGCAATCCCGAAACCCGCGCCTGCTATGCGGCCGCGGCGTGCGTGGCACGAGGCGATGCCGGCATCATCATCGAGGGCGAGACGGGGACCGGCAAGGAGTACCTCGCGAAAGCCGTCCATTACCTCAGCGATCGCCGCGATGAGAGGTTGGTGACGATCAACTGCGCGGCGATTCCCGAGGCGCTGCTCGAAAGCGAGCTTTTCGGCCACGAGAAAGGCGCTTTCACTTCGGCGACCGCGCGCAAGATCGGCCTGTGCGAGGAGGCCCATCGCGGCACGCTGCTTCTGGACGAGATCGGCGAAATGCCGCTGGCGCTGCAGGTGAAACTGCTGCGGTTCCTGCAGGAGCGCAGCTTCGCGCGCGTCGGGGGCACACAGGCGATTGAGGTCGATGTGCGGGTCATCGCCTGTACGAACCAGGTGCTGGAACGCCGCGTCGAGCAGGGCAAGTTTCGCGAGGACCTCTACTACCGGCTGAATGTGCTGTCGCTGAGGATCCCGCCGCTGCGGAATCGCCCCGAGGACATCCTTCCCTTTGCGCGCCACGACCTTCGCCGGCACAAGCTGCGCTGCCGGGTCGAGGCCGAGGACTTCACCCCCAGCGCCGAGGAGGGTCTCCTGCGGCACACGTGGCCGGGGAATCTGCGCGAGTTGGACAATGCGATACACAGGGCGTGCCTCCTCGCCGACGGCCGGCACATCGAGCCGAGGCACCTCATGCTTCCCAGGATGAAGCAGCCGACCCTGAGCTTCGCGAGAGAACTCGTTCGAGCCTGACCTGCGTGGCGCGGGCGGAGGACCGTTCGTGGCCGCGGCAATCCTGCCGCGGCCGTGCCCATTTTCCCCCTCCACGCGTGGAAAGGGGGCGAGGGGTGCGTCTTTCAATTGTAGGCAGTATTACCACGCCGGTTGTGCGGCCCTGCTTGGCAATGAGATGCCCTGCGCAGAGATGGACGGCGATTGACCACGGAGACACAGAGGGCACAGAGAACGGCAACGTCCCTTAACGCCTATCGTGGGGCAGGCCGGCCGTTTCCCAGTCGTTCTCTGTGCCCTCTGTGTCTCCGTGGTTCAATGCCGTTCGTCCTTCATCTTG
>CAYWBK010000227.1:0-9960 GCA_964455745.1 uncultured Armatimonadia bacterium | reverse complement strand
AATACTACCTACAATTGGAAGCCTTCCACCCGCGAACAGCCGTTTCGATCTTGACTTGGGCCGAAGCGGTGCGATATACTATCGCTCCCAGCCGGTAGGCTATCGCCTCTCCCCGCAGCGGACCATCCGTAGCGGGGAGGTTGCTTTGCCGTCTTGCTGCGGCGAGTCGACTTGATGTGGAAAGGAACTGCTCGCGATGTATGCGATTTTTGAAAGTGGCGGCCGCCAGTATCGGGCCGAGGAGAATGGCGTCATCCGCATCGACAAGCTGGAGGTCGAGGTCGGCGACAAGGTCACCTTCGACAAGGTGCTCGCCGTGAACACCGGGGAGGGCCTCGCCGTCGGCGCGCCGTATGTCGAGGGCGCGAAGGTCGAGGCACAGGTTGTCGAGACGGGCCGGGCGCGCAAGATCATCGTCTTCAAGTATAGGCCGAAGAGCCAGTACAAGCGCATCCGGGGGCATCGGCAAGACTTCACCGCGGTCCGCGTCACTGGGATCGCCGGGTAGGACGGGGCATCCCCGGCAGGATTGCCGGGGCCACTGGCAATACCTCTTGGCAGGATTGCCGATGCTGTGGCTTACATTTCCCCGACAGGATTGCCGGGGCCACGTAATTGAGCGCGGGCGGGGCGCGCTTGGAGGAATCGGACATGGCACATAAGAAGGGTCAGGGCAGTTCAAAGAATGGTCGCGACAGCCAGCCGCAGATGCTGGGGATCAAGGCCCCGGCCGGCAAGCTCGTGAGCGCGGGCACCATCCTCGTCCGCCAGCGCGGGAAGCGCTATGGCGCAGGCCGCAATGTCGGCATCGGCAAGGACGATACCCTCTTCGCGCTTACCGAGGGCTTTGTGAAGTGGGATGTGCAGGTCGGCGGGAAGAAGCGCGTGAGCATCGCGCCGCCCGAGGCCCAAGCCGTCGCGGCGTAGCGGCTCGGCTGACCTACAGCAGACTACTGGATTGCCGGCACGTCAACGTGTCGGCAATTCGTGTTTGGGGCGGCGCGTCCCCGGCAGGACTGCCGGGGACATATACGTGGAGGCGTGACCTATGTTCGTTGACGAGGCATTCATCACTGTCAGGTCGGGGAAGGGCGGGAACGGATCGGCATCGTTTCGCCGCGAAGCGCACGTGCCCCTCGGCGGGCCGGACGGGGGCGACGGCGGGCGCGGCGGAGACGTCATCATCGTGGCCGACCGCCGCCTGCGCACCCTGTTGGACTTCAACTACCGCTCCAGCTTTCATGCCGAACCGGGCAGGCCCGGAGCCGGAACAAATAAGACCGGCAAGAGCGGCAAGAGTTTAACCATCAAAGTCCCGCCGGGGACGGTCATCTACGACACCGACACCGGCGAGCAGGTGGCCGACCTCGTCAAGGGCGGCGACAAGCTGATCGCCGCCCGCGGCGGCGTCGGCGGCAGAGGCAACAAGCAATTCACCACGGCGACCCGCCAGGCCCCGAAGTTCGCGGAATTGGGCCACCCGCTCGAGGAGCACAAACTGCGGCTGGAGCTTAAGCTGCTGGCAGACGTGGGCATCATCGGTTTCCCGAACGTCGGCAAATCGACCCTCATCTCGGTGATCTCGGCCGCGAAGCCGCAGATCGCCAACTATCCTTTCACCACCCTCGTCCCCAATCTCGGCGTCGTGCGCTTGCCGTGGGGGCGCTCGATGGTCGTCGCCGACATGCCGGGGCTGATCGAGGGCGCCTCGGAAGGCGTCGGCCTGGGACACCAGTTCCTACGCCACGTCGAGCGCACCCAGGTGCTGGTCCACGTTCTCGACATCGCCGCCTTCGAGGGGCGTGATCCGCTTCAGGACTTCGAGATCATCACCGCCGAATTGGCGCGACACAGCACGCACCTCGCCGAATTGCCGCAGGTCGTCGCACTGAACAAGATGGACCTGCCGGATGCGCAGGCGAATCTGGCCCGCTGCCAGGAGTTCTTCTCGGCGAAAGGCCTGACTACGTTCGCGATCTCCGCCGCGACAGCGCAGGGGACGACCGATCTGGTGGCGCACGTAGGGCACCTGCTCGACCAGATCGACCCCTTGCCCGACGAGTTCGCGGAAGTGCCCAAGCCGACCGTCTACGAGATGCCGGCGCCGCCGGAGCGGGCCCTGAAGGTGCGCCGATCCGAGGAGGAGGGGGTCTACTTCGTCACCGGCACCGAAGTGGAAATGGTGGTCGCCCGCGCCAACCTCAACACGCGCGACGGCATCTTCTGGCTGCACGAGCAGTTGGAGAAACTGGGCGTTCTGCGCTGGCTGGAGAATCTTGGCGCGAAGGATGAGGACACCGTCATCATCGGCGAATTCGAGATGGAGTACGCCGCCGAAGGGTATCGGCGCTATGAGGAAGCGATGAATGATGAGCGATGAATGATGAGCCAACGGCGCACGGCGAGCTAACGGCAGACCGACGGCCAACGGCAGGTAAAGTGCCCATTTGCGTCGCGTGAACGAAGAGGGGGACGGCTGCTTTGCCGTCCCCCTCGCTGCTTCGGGAATGAGTGGGCGCGACAATCCTGTCGCGCGTGGGGCGGGTGCCTCGCTTGCCATCGCCGCTGTCGTTAGCCTCTCCCCTCCCTCGGCCGCCAGAGGCGGCCACGCGGGAGGGGTGCCCGCGAAGCGGGCGGGGTAGGGCCGTCGGCCTGCCGCTTATCCCTCCAGCAGCTTCAGCATTGCCTTCGCGGCCTCGTCGTCGGACTTCGTCGTCAGACGATTGTCGGCTTCGGCCTTGATTGCGGCGCGCAGCGTTTCGGCTTCAGCGGTGCGGTTGAGGCGAGCCAGCGCGCGGGCCTTGTACACATCCGCTTCCCCGATGCCTCGGTGCGGCTCCTCGGCGGCTACCATCAGGTACTGCTTCTCCTTGTCCGCCAGGCCCAGCTTCGCGGCGGCGTCGGCGGCGAGAAGGTAGATGCGCGCATCCGTCGGGTGGTTGAACTTGCCCACGCCGAGATTGCGCGGGTACTGCATCGCTGCCTCGTAGTCGGCGAGAGCGTCCGCAGTGCGGCTCTCGGCCTCGGCAGCCTCCGCCCGGCCCAGAAGCGCCCCCAGGTAGATCGAGCGCATGCCCGTCGCGCCCTCCCACGGGAAATAGCGGTGCGCCGACAGAAGCTCCAGCGCGCCGTCGAAGTCCTTGCACTGCACCTTCAGGTCGGCCATGCGGGAGGCCATCTGCCACTTGGCCTGCACGTCGTCGGGCGCATTCTCATACAGCGCCAGGCGAGCTTGCGGCTCGTCGCCGCGCTTCTCATACAGGCGCTCGAGGTCGAGGTAGTAATGGCAATCGTGCGGGTTGCAGGCCCTCGCTTGCTCGAAGGCGGCGATGGCTCCGGCGACATCATTGCGTGCCCGCAGGACCGATCCGATGTTGTTGTGCAGGACCGCGAAGCCGGGCCAGAGCGCGACGGCCTTCTGCCAAAGTTCCAGCGCCTCGTCGGTGCGATATTTCGCGGCCAGCAGATTCCCCAGGTAGTACATCGCCCGCGCGTCGTTGGGGTTGTGCTCCAGCGCGGTGTTCAGGACCTCGATGCTCTCGAGCCGGCTGGGGAAGCAATAAGCCGGCGGCATCGCGGCGGCCATCTCAAGAGCCTGCGCGGCGGCCTCATCCTCGCCGAGGACTGTCGCGACGTAGCCGATGTAGTAGAGAGCTTCCGGGTGAACACGGACGGCCTCGATCTGGTCCATCCCGTGAGTCAGGAGCACGAATGCGTCGTCGTGCATCCCCCACTCGATGTAGTCGCAGGCGACTTCCAGCCAGGTCTGCGGCTCACCGCGAGACCCGTTGACAAGGTCCTTCCAGGCTATCTCGGCTTCGCCGGCGTCGCCGGATTCCGCGGCGGTCAGCCAGGCCTCGGCCCGGTTGAGATGGGAGATGATGTTGCTGTCGGTCTCCGGGAGCTCGAAGCCGGGGAAGCCCGCTCGTCGGGCCATCGCGGCGATCAAGACGTTGCCCTTGTCCGTGTAGTCGTAGTCGGCCGGGGCGTCCTCCTCGCGCGCGGCAATGACGTTCAGCAGGTACTTCGCCGGCGCGGAGCAATACTGGCGGTTCGCGGCCTTCCACAGGGCACGCTTCGCTGCGTCGTGGTTGCTGAGGGCGATTTCGGCCAGGCCCAGGTGATAGAGCGCCTCGTCCTCCTCGCGGTCGCGATCCAAAGCGGCCTGGAAGTGGTCGCGGGCGGCCTGGTACAGCCCGGCCTGGAAGTCGAGCAGGCCGAGGCCGATGTGGGCCTTCGAGTATCCGGCGTCGAGTTTGAGAGCCTTCTCGTACAGCTCGCGTGCCCGCGGGACTTCCTTGGCGCGCACCTGGTCCGTGGCGCGCACGCAGAGTTCCTCGGGGACGCACTGGTCTTCGGCTTTCGGCTCGGGGCGCTTGTCCTCGCCGGTGATCTTCACCGACGGCAGCTTCGTGTAAGTCGCCGGGTGGATGTAGGTGAGCACCTCCTCGTCGAGGTGGTTGGCGAGGGTCACGCTGACCTCGGCGGGGAGGTTCATCGAGGCGGGAACGGCAAGCTTTGCGGGTTTGTCGGGCGCGAGGTCGAAGGGTTTCGATTCCCACAAGAGCGAGTCGCCGTCGGTGATGATGAACTGTGCGCCGGGGATCGCGGAGGTGCTAAGGGCCGCGAGAGCCGCCCCGCCGTTCGCCGGCTCGTAGTTGATAGCGACCTCGCCATTCGCCCACACGAAGCTGCCCATCCCGTGCAGCGGGTACCAGCACTCCTCCCACGAGAAAGCCTGGTGTGGGAACAGGCACTCCCAGGTACTCTGATCGACATACCGGCCGCTTTGGATCTCGACATACGGGCCGTCATCGTCGGATAGGATCGTGGCCCAGATGAGGCCGTCATCGCCGGTGCCCCAGGTGAAGAACTTCTTGCCGCAGGCGAGCTTGGTATCGCCGGCATTCACCATGCCATAGTCGGAATCGACATAGTAGCAGCCGAAAAAGTCCTCCTCGGCATCCAGGGAGAAGATGTCATTCGCCCACGGGTGGTTCTTGTACCAGCTTCGATCCATCCCGTCCTGGATCGGGTAGTCGGTGATGCCCCAGCCGGAGAGCGCCTTGCGGATCGGGTAGACCAGGTGCAAGTCGTCCGTGGCCGGGACGGCGGAGTTCGACCAGAAGTAGTGGCGTTGTTTGATCGGAGTGCGGTTGTACAGCGTGGTCTTCTGGCGAACCTTGGCCTCGCCGGGGTGCAGCGACAGCGAGACCGCCCATTGCATTCGGCTGACGCGGTCGATGTTGCCGACGGTGACGGTCACGCCCTCGTTGGTCTCGCCGAGGTCGTAATCGACCGGATCGACGGTGGTCATCGTATGCCCTTGCGGGAAGTTGAACTCGACGCCGCCGGAGATCCAGGCCCCGCGGCAGGCCACAAGGCCCGGCTTGACCACGTTGTTGCGGTAGAAAAGCTCGCGTTTCGCCGTCTTGTCATAGCACGAGTAGAGGTGTCCGCCCAGTTCGGGGAGAACGATCACCTTCAGGTACTCGTTCTCCATGCACAACGCCGCGTACTCGACATTGGCCGACGTCTCGGTCAGGTCATCCTCCATCGTGTATGGGTAGATGGTCCACGACCCGGTGCGGTCGAAGGCCGGATTCGGGTTGTCCGGGCCGCGAAGATACGTCTTCATGGGAAGAGCTTCTTGCCAGACTCTGACGCTCATAGTTACACTCCAAGAATGCAGAAGGCGGGTCGGCAGACCCGTGTGAGGCGGGGCAGTTCCCTGCAGTGCGGTGAGGCACCTTTCGGGCGAGGGAACTTTCGGGTGATAGGGGGCCGTTGTTTGGAAGGCGATTCACCCTCGGCCCCTCTTTCCGCCCAGGCGGGATGGAGAACGACAGCGGCGGCGGGGGGGGGGTTCTCGGGCAGACCCCTTTCGCATCATGTGGCCGCGCCATTCATGGCGCGAATCGCGCGGTGAACCGCGCGTCCACAGGTAACGCGAGGGGAGGAGACGCCCGCCCCACGTGGTATTTTCAGGGCGGATGGTGATGCGATGCTGACGGTCCGAGTCTTCGTTGCAGACCCGCAGATGCTCGAAGGGCACGATGCCGCGGCGGTCAAGCGCGTCGAGGCGGTGGCGTCGCGCTTTGCCGGGCAGGTTGAGGCGTGCGTGATCGGCCTCGACGACGATGAAGCGCTGGACCTCGGGGCGGCGGTCTCGCCGACGATCATGGTCGGCGACACGGTGATCTCCGTGGGGGAACCCCCTTTGGCCGGGCAGATTAAGCGGTTCATCGAGATGGAGCTGGAGGGCAGTTGAGTGGCCGTCATCATCAACATCGTGGTCTCGCCGACGAAGTGCAAGAAGTGTGACGCCTGCCGGGCGATGGCGTCTGAGCTGGCGGCGAAGTACCCGGGGCAGATCGAGGTCAACATCATCCTCGCGAACACGCCGGAGGCGGACCGATACGGCGTTGTGCTCCCGCCGACCGTCGTGGTCGCCGACTTCATCGTGGCCGCAGGAAACATCCCCCGGCGCGATGCGCTCGAGGACATCATCAGAACGGAACTGGGAGTGCCGATACCATGACGGAAGCGCCGCTCGTTGAGGTCAGAGCCGACGAATGGGATGAGAGCCTGGGCTGTGAGCCTATGATGCTCTTTTGGTACGTCGCGGAGGGCGACGCAGTCGCGGAGGGCCAGGAGCTTTGCGAGATCGAGTCGGCCAAGGCCGTCTTCGTCATCACCGCCCCGTGCAGCGGCGTCATCGAGCAGATCCTGTGCCCGGAGTCGGCGGCGGTGGACTCGGGGCATTTGCTGGCGACGGTGAGGCCGGCATAAGCGGGAGGGCTGGACATGCCTATTACGAGAGTGAAGCTGGAGAATTTCACCGCGTTCGCGAGCCTGGACTTCGAGCCGGGGCCGGGTGTGAACATCCTCATCGGCACGAACGGCACTGGCAAGACGCACCTGATGAAGGTGATCTATGCGGCGTGCCAGTCTGCCAAGAGGGACATCCCCTTCGTCGGCAAATTGACACGTGTCTTCTCGCTTCACGAGGACTGGGGGCGTCAGTTGGTCCACCTCAGCGATCGGCCGGTCGACATGGTCGTGGAGGTGGCGCGCGGTGACGCATTTGTGCGGGCCAAGCTGCCGGGCGGGAGCGATCTGTGGCAGATCGCGGAGCGTCAGCAGCCTGGCGCAGCAGTCAGCAGTGCCTACATTCCCGCGAAGGAGATGCTCGCGAATGCGCCCGGCTTCGAGTCCCTCTACCAAGCGCGCGAACTGGCCTTCGAGGAGGTCTATCCTGATATCATCTCGCTGGCGTATCTGCCTCGGCTAAGGACACTCGCCATCCCCAGCTACGAGCGCTTGGTCGCCAAAATCGAGGAGGTCATTGGTGGAACAGTGATCATGCGGGGCCAGAAGTTCTTCCTGAACCTGAGCAGCGGTCTGGGCGAGCTGGAGTTCGCCCTTGTATCAGAGGGTTGGCGGAGGCTGGCTCTTCTTGGGCTTCTTATCCAAAACGGCTCCATTGCACCCGAATCAGTGCTGTTCTGGGACGAACCGGAGGCCAATCTTAACCCCAGCCGCATGGGTGACGTGGTGGATATCATGCTCCAATTGGCGCGTTCGGGCGTTCAGGTGTTCCTGGCCACACATGACTACGTCATCCTGAAACGGTTCGACCTGCAATCGAGGCCGGATGACACCGTCCATTACCATACGCTCTATCCAGACGGCGAGGGTGGCGTCGCGCTGAAAAGCACGGACGATTACCTGCAGATCGAACCGAACAAGATCGCGGACACGTTTGTGAATCTGTATGACGAGGGCGTTAGGCGCGCTCTCGGTGGGGGGCCTCGGAGATGAGCCAGGTGGTCGAGGAAGGGGAACTGAAGCTCACCTTTCCAAATGACACGGCGGTCGAACGTCTGGACAGACAGAACTGTAGCAACTGGCCGCCGAACGGTCTGTGTTTCGTGGACTTCGCAGTTGAAGAGGCTGATCGCGTGCTGCTGCTGGAGATCAAGGACCCGTCCGACTCACACGCACGGGGGCCGAAGGCTGCCGGGTATCTCCAGCCCGCTTCGTGGAAGGCCATCGTTTGTGACGAACTGGTTCCGAAGGCGCGCGACAGCTACACGTACATGCACCTGATGGAGCGCGATGCAAAGGAATTTGCCTACGTCGTGCTCATCGGAGCGGAGAGACTGCCGTCGGACGGTAGTGAACTCGAGCCGCTCCGGGAGTTGCTGGCGGCACGCCTTCGTAGAGAGACGACTGAGCCTTGGAAGCGCCCATACGTGGCCGACTGTGTCGTCGCCACCGTCGAGACTTGGCAGAGACATTTCCCGGACTATGTGCTGACCCGAGTAAGCGGAGACGAAGCCTGAGCTACCATGCCTGAACGCGAGATCTACCTCGACCACAATGCCACAACGCCGGTCCGACCCGAAGTCGCTGCGGCGATGAGTGCTGTTGTCGGCGACGAGATGCTGACCAACCCTTCCAGCGTCCACCTCGCCGGTCGGAAGGCCAAGCGCGCGGTCAAGGCCGCTCGACAGACCGTTGCCGAGGCTCTTGGGGCGCAGCCGACGGAGATCGTCTTCACCGGCGGCGGGTCCGAGGCCATCAACCTCGCGATCAAGGGCATCTACTTCTGCCACGAGGCCGAGCGCCCGCATGTCATCACCACGCGCATCGAGCATCCGGCGGTGCTGCGGACGTGCGAATGGCTCGAAACCCTCGGGGCCACGGTCACCTACCTGCCGGTTGACAACTACGGGTTCGTGAACCCGGCGGACGTTGAAGCCGCGATCACCGACCGGACGATCCTCGTCTCGGTGATGCACGCCAACAACGAGGTCGGGACCATCGAGCCGATTGCCGAGATCGGGGCGATCACGAAGGCGCGCGGCATACCGTTCCACGTCGACGCGGTGCAGACCCTCGGCAAGGTGCCCATTGATGTGGGCGAATTGGGCGTCGATCTTCTGTCCGTATCAGCGCACAAGATCTACGGGCCGAAGGGCATCGGCGCGCTATATGTGCGGACTGGGACGAACCTCTGCCCGGTGGTTCACGGCGGCGGGCAGGAGGCGGGCCTGCGCGGCGGAACGGAGAACGTGCCGGGGATCATCGGCTTCGCCGAAGCGGTGCGGCTGGCCGTCGCTGAGATGCCCGAGAACGACCGCCGGTATCGCGAACTGCGCGCGATTCTCACCGCAATCCCGGGCAGGCTGAATGCGGTGCGGGTGAATTCGCCGGATCACGACTGCCTGCCGCATGTGGTGAACCTGAGTTTCCTGTATGCGGACGGTATGCCGATCATTATGAACTTGTCGATGAAGGGCATCTACGCCAGCGTCGGCTCGGCCTGCGCGTCGCACGAGATGAACCCGTCGCACGTGTTGATGGCGATGGGGCTGACCGAGAAAGCGGCCTTCGGCTCGGTGCGCTTCTCGATGGGGCGCTCGACCACAGCGGACGACCTGGAGTACGTCGCGGACCAGACGATCGCCATCGTCGAGAAGCTGCGCAAGGTGACGGTGCCCGAGAGCATCGGCAAGTGCGACGAGAATTGCCCCTGTTTCCTGGACTGAACGCGCGGGCCGGTAATACCCAGTACCCTGGCAGTGGGGTGTCTGAACCTGCGTAACAGGTGAAGACGGGGACCCCACAGTCTCAGCAGAGCGCGCAGGGCCCTCACCCGCTATGAAGCGCGAACGGCATTGAACCACGGAGACACAGGGGGCACAGAGAACGACTGGGAAGCGGCTCGCCCGCCCATGATAGACGCTCAAGGACGGAGCCGTTCACTGTGTTCTCTATGTCTCTGCCCCCGAAATGAAGTGGGCGCGACAATCCTGTCGCGCGTGGGGCGGGCGTCTCGCCCGCTGTCGCCGTCATTTCCATCGTCCAGAGTGCCGGAAACCGGCATGACGACTGCTTCGAAAATCGCCGTTTGCCGGGCGAACGGCGACCTCACCCCCGGCCCCTCTCCGC